>NZ_AP029028.1:3649962-3954126 GCF_037076565.1 Herbaspirillum sp. DW155
TCCCGCCACCAGCAAGGCACAACGTGACCAGCCCATGATGGATTTGTGTAGTGCGTTCATTCCAGCCCCTTCATTCCGATAAGAGAAATAAGAAAAAACAGCGACGTCGAGGGCATACTAGGCTAGGATTTATCGATGCCACAATCATCAAATTTCTAAGCCTGCGTTGCCGATACCAGAACGCAGAAATGCTGCACCACAATGTGACCACCCCCGCAAAACCCGCATCCCTGCTGGGCTGCGGGCGGTGGAGCAGGTGCAGCATGACAGTGCGTGCCAGATCCGCGAGCACTGCACCAAAGCCGTGAAAGACGCACCAAATAAAGCGGGAATTATTGCCGGACGGGCATACCGGGCTGGTCAGCATGGGTCAGGTTTGAAGGAGTCTCTGGATGAAATCACAGCAATTGCAAGACACCGCGTTGCGCTACTTCCTGGAAGTGGTGCGTTGCGGTTCCATCAGCGAAGCCTCACAGCGCCTGAACGTGGCCAGCTCGGCGATCAGCCGCCAGATCAGCAGCCTCGAAGAAACGCTCGATACGGTCTTGTTTGAACGCCGTCCGCGCGGCATGGTGCTCTCGGCCGGGGGCGAGATGCTGGCGGCCCACGCGCGCAAGATGGCGCTGGAAGCCGACCGCGTGGTGGCCGACCTGCAAGCCTTGAAAGGCTTGCGCAGCGGACGGGTGCGGCTGGCGGCCTCGGAAGGCTTTGCCATCGATTTCCTGCCGCGCCTGATCAATGCCTTCCAGAAAAAATATCCGGGCTTCGTGTTCCAGCTCTTCGTGGGCGCGCCTGCGGCGGTGTCGCGCCAGGTGCGCGAAGGCAATGCCGACATCGGACTGACCTTTGCGCGCCTGCCCGAGCCGGAGATCAAGGTGGTGCACCGCCAGCCCGGACCGATTGCGCTGGTGATGCGCAACGAGCATCCGCTGGCGCGTTTCCGTCAGGTCTCGCTGGGCCAGATCAAACCCTATCCCCTGGCCCTGCCCGATCCGACCACGACCCTGCGGCAGTTGTTCGACATCGCCTGCAGCCGCCAGCAGGTGGTGATCGAACCGGTGATGACCAGCAACTACATCCAGTCGCTGCACAACTACGTGCTGGACAACGATGCCCTCTCCATCACCGGCGACGTCACCGTTCGCTACCGCATCGAGCGCGGTGAACTGACCATGCGGCCGATCCGCGATTGCCCGGCCGATGGCCGTTTCGTCGAAGTGCAGACGCTGGCCGGACGGACCTTGCCGCGCAGCGTGGACATCTTCCTCGATTATCTGGTGGCCGAACTGAGCAAGGATTTGTGATCGCCACGCGGCCGCCATCATGGCGGCCGCGCGCATCAGAAGCGCCAGCTAGCCCTGAGCGCCGCCGACTGGTTGATGAAACCGCTGCGACCTTCGGCGTCCAGGCGCAACGACACATCGGCCGCCGCCGTGAGCTGGTAGCGATAGCTCACGCCCGCCTTGAAGAGCCACGGGGAACGGGCCGCACCAGGTGCGGTGAAGGCTTGGCCCGGGGTGCCGGCGTAGGTGGCCACCAGGTCGTCGCGGTCGTTGATGAGATCGTAGCTGGCACCGAGGGTGGTGCTGATCTGCGAAGTGCTCGTCACGGCATAGTTCAAGCGGGTGGCTACGCCCGCCAGCAAGGCCTGGCTGCGCTTGCCCTGCACCGACAGGCTCAGGTCCCCTGCCCCGCTCTCGGCGTAGGACGGGCTTTGCAGGCGGGTGTAGTCGAGCTGCAGGGCAGGTATCAGGCTCAACACTTCACTCAAGGGCAGCGTGTGCGACACGTTTGTGCCCAGATGCGCACTCCAGCTGTGATAACGACTGCTGGCGACGCGGTTCAACCCGCCGAACTGCAGTTCGCGCGCCAGCCGGTTGCTGTTCCAGCCGGCATCGGCCTGCCAGGACAGCGCCAGTTCGCCCACCGGCACGCTGCCATAGAGCGCCACCATGTTGGACGCGATGCGGCTGCGGCTGCCGCTGCCGGTGATGGCGGTGTTGCCGCTGGCACTGGTGCTGGCATAGGCATAGGAAAGGCCGACGCGCGCGCTGTCCGATTCCATCTCGGCACCGGCCGCCATGCCCGAGGTGCTGGCACTGAAACCGGAATCGCCGCCCCGGTCGCCCTGGTTGGAGCGGGACTCGAAAGGCATGAGCCAGACCTGGCGATTGCCGCCGCTCTCGCCATAGGCCACACCACTGCCCGCACCGCTGCCGGCACCATTGGCGGCGAGGTTGCCGGTGTCGATGCGCGTGGCGATGACGCGGTTGAGCGAGGCCAGGGTGCCACGGATGGCGCTGTCGCTGACGTCACGCGGCAAGGTCTGGCTGGCGGCGCGCAGCACGCTGGCGGCATCGGGCAGACGTCCCAGTGCAGTGACGACCTGGGCCATGTCGCTGCTGGAGGGATGCTGGATCTGGCGATCCAGTATCGGTGCCACTGCGGCCGCAGCGGTGGCGGCGGCGGCCACCGTGGGGCTGCACACGACCGGCGCTGCCGGTGCGGGTGCCGTTGCCACTGCGGCGGGTACCGGTGCGGGTACCGATGCCGCTGCGGGGACCGCCGGTACGCTTGCAGCAGGTGTACCGGTGGAAGGCAGGCTGGCGACCGGTTTGCTCATCGCAGGTGTACTGGTGGCAGGTGCGCTGGCGACCGGTGTGCTTACCGGCGCTGTACTGGTGGCAGCTGCGCTGGCGACCGGTGTACTCACGGGAGGTGTACTGGTGGCAGCTGCGCTGGTGACCGGTGTGCTCACAGGCGCTGTACTGGTGGCCGGTGCGCTGGTGACCGGCGTGCTCACTGCGGGTGTACTGGTGGCAGGTGGACTGGTGACCTGTGTGCTTGCAGCAGGTGTACTGGCGGCAGACGCGCTGGCCGGCGTGAGGGTATCGCGAACCACCTGCCGGATGCTGACCACATCGACGATGCTCAGGTCCACTGCATTGCCAGCCACCACCGGCTTGAAATCAAACAGCAGCGAATTGTCGGACACGTTCAGGCGCGGCGCGCTCAGGCTGCCGGCCGTGATGACCCCGGCCAGGGTCTGGCCGTTGGCCAGCGTGGCGGCCTTGGCCACATCCACCGCCAGCCCGGCGCCCGGCGCAAAACCGGCCGCGCCCGTGACGGCCAGCTTGCCGTATTGCGTGGCGCTGGCCACCCCGACGGTCAGTGTCTGGCCCGCCGTTTGCGTATAGGACGGCACACTCAGGGTGCCGGCTGAGATGGTGGTATTGCCGCTGTAGCTCACCGTGCCCAGCACGCGCAGCGTGCCTTCGCCCTGCTTGAACAGGCTGCCCGCGACACTGCCGTCAGCGATGCCGCTGTTGAGCGTGAGCGTGAAGGCCTGGGTATCGATGCGGCCCACGCCGCTGATGCTCACCGCATTGTTCAGCGCCAGCGTATCGGTGGCGGCACGCAGTGTGGTGCCCTCGGCCATGGTGAGCGGGCCGGTGCCCAGTGCAGTGGACGAGGCCAGGCCCAGCGTGCCGCCTTCCAGACGGGTGCCGCCCGAGTAGGTGTTGTTGCCCGCGAGCGTGAGGCTGCCCTCGCCCGTCTTGACCAGACTGCCCACATAGTCGGCGTCGGTCTTTTTCTGGACGGCGGCGAGGTAGGCGCTCTGGCCGTTGTAATTGCCCAGGGCCAGGTTGGCCGCCACGGTATCCGTATCGGTCGACAGCACGTAGCTCAGCAATTGCTCCTTGCTCAGCAAGGGGCCCGTGCCGGACTGCTTGAGAATGGCCGCTGCCAGAGGATTGGCGGCCACGGCCTTGTCGGCGTTCTGGAAGGCGGTGTTGTCTTCCTTTTTCTTGCTGGCCTGGTAGGTGGCGTTGCGCTGGGCGCGTGTCTGCACCAACGCCAGCGCCGCATCGTAGCCGCTGTTGACGCGCGCGGTGGCCTGGGCGGTGGCGCTGTTCACGGCCGCTTGCAAGGTACTCGCCGAGAGGGCCTGCCAGGCGGCCAGTTGCGCCTTGTCTTCGCTCTTGCGCTGGATCAGGGCGGCTTCGGAGATGTCATTGCTCCAGGTGTCGGCATTGCCTGCAGCGATGTTGGCCTTGAAGACGCCCAGCAACTGGCCGGGACCATGGAGGGCCTTGTTCAGGTCCGGCAGGCCCCAGCCGAACATGGTGTTGGGCGCGTCGGCCGGGCCGTCACCCAGGTGCCTGGCGGTGCCGAGCAGGATGGTGCGGATGGCCTGGTTGTCCAGGTCGGGATAGCGCTGCATCAGCACGCCCAGGGCACCGGTCACATGCGGCGCGGCCATGGAGGTGCCGGAGGAATTGACCAGGGCGGTGTCGGAGGTGATGTTCAGGCTGGTGATGGCCGAACCCGGTGCAGACAGGCACCAGTACTTGGCCAGCCCGCACTGGTTGGAAAAGCTGGGCAGCACCAGACTGTTGTTCAAGGCGGCGACGGCGATCCAGTTCTGTTCCAGTTCCGGCCTGAAATACGGCAGCGCCGAGCGGATGTTGACGTTGGCCTTGCCGGTATTGCCGGCAGCCCACACCATGAGGGTATTGGATACTTGCGCCACATCGGCCGCCGCATCCAGCCAGCTCTTCTTGCCGCCGCCCTGCAAACGCTGGTAGGCCGCCGCCACGCCGCTGATGCTGCCGAAATCATCACGCGAATCGGGGCTGCCCCAGCTGCTGTTGATGGCGCGCACGCCCGCGCTGGCGAGGTTGCCATAGGCCGCCTTGAAATAGTTGTAGTCCATGTTCACGCCATAGACCGAACTGTCGGTGCCGTTGGTATTGGTGATGTAGTAGTCGCTGGCAAAGGCCACGCCCATGATGCCTTGGCCGTTCTTGGCCGCCCCAATGCTGCCGGAGACGTGGCTGCCGTGCCTGTCGTTGAGGCTGCTCAGGGCACCGGTAGTGCTGAAGGCGTCGCCGGCCTTCCAGACCTGCTTGCCATCCTGGTATTGCCAGCCGTCGTTGGCGTAGGTACCGATGACAGCCAGGGCCTTCACATCGCGGCTGGCGAATTCGTTGTGGGTCAGCAGCAGACCCGAATCGACCGCGCCCAGCTTGATGCCCAGGCCGGTGTAGCCGGCCACGTAGGCATACTGGGCATTCATGGCACCCAGGCCCCAGTCGGCCTTGAACTCGGCATGGCCGGTCCAGCTGGCCAGGGCGGCCGTGGCATCGGTGCCGGTGCTGCCGTCATAGCTGATGTAGCTCTGGGCGGTCGCCGGGATGTTCAGGGCCGGCCCCAGGGTCAGCAATACGGCGGCGCAGAGGCGTTGTTTTCTGAAAGCGGCCGCAGGCATCGGCGCGACTTGTTGTGGCGGCGTCTTGTTCTTCTTCATCTTCCCTTCCTAGGTCGATCGTGTGGAATTGGCCAGGAGATCGGGAATGCTTGCCCGCCCCCGAGCTTGTTGTCGTCGCCCCGGGTGCCGGCTGATACCGGCTTTTTGTAGGGGCGCATTGTCGGGGGCGGACCGCGTTCTGCACATTGTCTTTTAGTGCCGTTTGCACGCTGACAATGTGCAGCTTTTGGCATCACGTCAGAGCGTGATGAGAGGAAGAAAAAGGCACAAAAACAGGAAAAAAGACACAAGCCGGGCGGCACGCCGCGCTTGTGTCGGCCCGCTTCAGAAGCGCCAGCTAGCCTTGATCCGATAGCTGATGCTGGGCTTGAATGGCCACGGCGGACGGGGCGTACCGGGCGCGCTTTCGATCAGGGAGACCGGGCTGTCACGCTCGGCGAGGAGTTCAAAACGGCTGGTTTCATGCGTACGGCGGGCAACCGCGATGCTCCAGCCCGAATTCATGCGCGTCGCCCCGCCAGAGAGCGGAATTTCGCCCCCCTTGCCGGGCGCCGACAGGTTCATTTCACCCACCCCGCCGATGCCGAAGAACATGTCTTGCAGGCGTAAAGAATCCAACTGCAGGCCCGCATCAAAGCCAGCCCGGGCGATGCCCAACCCGGCCGCGAGACTGCGGTCATCGCCCTCGATGCGTTGCTGGGCCTTGGCCGCCAGCCCAAAGACCATGCCCGCGGCCAGCAGCGTGGCGGCACATGGCCAGTAGAAAGGAAAAGCGGCCGGACTACGCGGCACGCCATGCTTGCTCAGGTTCTCGCGATTGCTCATCTGTTTGCCCACCTCGACGCTGCGGAATCGATCAGGGCGATTCCCATGCCGGGCCGCCCCATCCTCGTTTTTTTCGCCCTTGTGAAGGACGCTGCTCACCGCTTGTTATGACGCGCATTGTCGGGGACCGGGGGGATTCTGGGCACTGTCTTTTAGTGCAGATTTATGAAAGAAAACGTGACGCTTTTTTCGTCAGTTCACAAATCGATTAGATGAATTAAATTGTCAAAATGCAGCATGAAAAACGCCGGCAGCGCCCAAAGGCACTGCCGGCGTCATGGTCAGCAACGGCGACTTCAGCCCTGCTCCTCCGACCACCCCAATCCCAGCGCCTTCTGGATCCCCACAAAACTGCGCGTGAGATTGGCCTCGGCCTGCAAGAGGTTCTGCTGTGCCACCAGTTGCTGGCGCGTGGTATCGAGCAGCTCGATGAGCGTGCCTGTCCCGGCCTGGTAGCGTTGCCGCGCCAGCGCCAGCGCGCGGTCGGCGGAGGCCTTGGTACGCGCGATGGTAGCCACGCTCACGCGGCCATAGCGGAAGCGCGAGAGGGAATCCTCGGCATCGCGCAGGGCTTCCAGCACGGACTGGCGATACTTCATCTCGGCTTCATCGCGCACGCGCTCGGCTTGCGTCACACGGGCCCTGGCGCGACCGAAGTCGAGGAAATTCCAGCTCAGCATCGGTGCGCCCACGGCGGCGAAATCATCCAGGCGCGTGAGGTCCGACGGATGCGTGCCACCCAGCCCGATCACGCCAAACAGTTTCAGGCTGGGATAACGCGCCGCCTCGGCCTGGCCGATCTTGGCGGTGTCGGCGGCCAGCGTGCGCTCGGCGGCGCGCACGTCGGGACGGCGGCGCAGCAGCGCCACCGGATCACCCACCGCGACCTGCTGCGGCGGCAGCGGTACCGGGGCGGTGGCGGCCAGTTCGCCATCCAGCGTGCCCGGTTCCTGGCCCAGCAGCGTGGCCAGCTGGTTCAGGTAGGCATCGCGATCAGCCTGCAACGGCACCAGGTCGGCGCGGCTGGCGTCGAGCTGGTTCTGGATGCGCAACTGGTCCAGCGAAGAGGCCGTACCGCGCTCCACACGCTGTCCGGTCAGCTGCAGCATCTGCTCCTGCGCCTGTACCGCCTGCTGGCCCAGTGCCAGGCGCTGCTGGCGATCACGCAGGCTGATGTAGGCGTTGGCCACTTCGGCCGCCAGGCTGACCTGGACGTCGGCCAGCGAGGCTTGCGCCGCATCGGCGGTGGCGGTGGCCGCCTGCACGGCGCGGCGGCGGGCACCGAAGAGATCGATCTCCCAGCTGGCATCAAACCCGACGCTGTAGAGATTGGCGCTGGTGGACGAGCCATTGCCCGAGCTGGAACCGCCGGTCAGCGCCCCCAGGTTGGCCGGTGGCAGGCGTGCATGCCCGGCCAGTGCCGAGGCACCCACGCTGGGGGCGGCATTGGCCTGTTCCAGCGCCAGGCCGGCACGCGACTGCTGCAGGCGGGCGCGGGCGATGCCCAGGTTGGGATTGGCCTGCAAGGCGCGTTCGATCAGGCTGCTCAGCTCGGCGTCACCCAGGCCTTGCCACCACTGGTTCAGCGGCGCAGCGGCCGTGGCGCTGTCACCGGCGCGTACGAACTTGTCGTGGTGGGCTGCCTGCGGTGCAGCTTCGGGCGGGCCCGCATACTCGGGGCCGAGCGCACAGCCGGCCAACAGCGCAGCCGCCGCCAGGGCGATGAGGCGCCTGGCCGGGAAAAATGAGTAGGTCTTGTTCATGTTCTTCATCATCAATGAGAAGCCACCGGTGCGGCGTTGGTTGGCAAGGGGCGCAGGAACAGCACCAGCGGCGTGACGCAGACGATGGCCACGCCCAGCATCCAGAACAGGTCGGCATAGGTCATGGTCAGCGCCTGGGCCTGGATGGTGCTGCCCAGGAGCCGGATCGCCACATCCTGGCCACCCAGCAGGTGCGCCTGCGCGGCGATGCCGGATTGCACCAGGTCGGAATTGGCGTTGAGGCTTTCTTCGAGGCGGCGGCTGTGCAGCCACAGGCGCTGGTCCTGGATCACCGCGATGGCCGCCAGTGCCAGCGAGCCGCCGAGGTTGCGCGCGGCACTGTAGAGGCCGGAGGCATCCCCGGCCTGCGAAGCCGGTACCGAGCGGATCGCCGCCTGGTTCAGGAACAGCATGGCCAGCACCGTGCCCACCCCGCGCATGAGCTGCGAGGCCACGAAGGAGCCGCCATAGGACAGCGGACTGAGGTCGGTTTCGAGGAAGGCCGAGGTCGCCAGCAGCAGAAAGCCCGTGCCCACGGCGATACGGATGTCGACGCGTCGCATCAGCATGGGGGTGAAGGGCATCATCAGGATCATCGGCACGCCCGAGAGCAGCACGATCCAGCCCGACTGCAGCGAGTTGTAGCCGGCGATGCCGGAGAGGAACTGCGGGATCACGTAGGCCGTGCCATACAGGGCCACGCCGACGATCATGGCCATCATCACCACCGAGCCGAACTGGCGGTCACGCAAGAGTCGCAGCCGGATCACCGGATGGTGTGCGCGGACCTGGCCGATGGCCAGCAGGACGAAGCCCAGCACGGAAGTGGCGGCGATCCAGCGGATGTCCGGCGATGAAAACCACTGCTCGCGCTCGCCCTCCTCCAGCACCACCGTCAGGCCGCCCAGTCCCAGCGCCAGCCCGGCGATGCCGAACCAGTCAGCCTCGGCGAGCTGCTCGAACTTGGGACGTTCATACGGGATCGCCACCAGCAGCAAGGTGATCAGCGCCGCGCCCACCGGCAGGTTGATGAAGAAGGCATAGTGCCAGCTGACGTTTTCGGTGAGCCAGCCGCCCAGCACCGGCCCCAGCACCGGCCCCAGAATGGCGGTGGCACCGAACATGGCATTGCCGACCGGCTGCTGCGAACGGGGCAGGCGGGTAGCGATGATGGTCATGGCGGTGGGGATCAGCGCACCACCGGTGAAGCCCTGCCCGACGCGGCCCACGATCATCATCGGCAGCGTGGTCGACAGGCCGCACAGTACCGAGAACAGGGTGAACAGGCTGGCCGCAGTGAGCAACAGCACGCGCAGGCCCAGCAGCCGTTCCAGCCAGGCCGACATGGGGATGATGACGATTTCGGCGACCAGGTAGGCGGTGGCGATCCAGGTACCTTCGGTACCGGAGGCGCCGATCTCGCCCTGGATGGTGGGCAGCGAAGAGTTCACGATGGAAATGTCCAGCGTCGCCATCAGCGCACCCAGGGTGCCGGCCGCCACCGCCAGCCAGGCGGCGGCATCGGCTTTTTCGCCCTGGGGGCCGGGCGCTACCGCTCTGGCAGAAGCCGCGCTGCTCACTGCGGCTCCTTACGGGTAGCGCCGGTCTCGCTGCTGCGCTCGCGCAGGTCGCGCAGTTCATCCTTGGCGGCGATGGTGTTGACCTCCACCGTCACCGACAGGCCGGCCACGAAGGCGCGGGTTTCTTCGGGCGTGGCATCGATGGCCACGCGCACCGGCACGCGCTGGACGATCTTGGTGAAGTTGCCGGTCGCGTTCTGCGGCGGCAGCAGCGAGAACTGCGCGCCGGTACCCGGCGAGAGGCTTTCCACATGGCCGTGGAATTCCACGCCCGGCAAGGCATCGACCTTGATGGTGGCGGGCTGGCCGATGCGCATGATGCCGATCTGGGTTTCCTTGAAGTTGGCGGTGACATAGAAGCGCGTCGGCACCACGGTCATCATGCGCGTGCCGGGCGAGACGAACTGGCCGACCCGCACCTGCTTGTCGCCGATGCGGCCATCGGTGCTGGCGCGGATCTCGGTATAGCCGAGGTTGACGCTGGCGGCGTCGTATTGCGCCTTGGCCGTCTCCCCCTGGGCCTGCGCCTGGCGCACCTGGGCCTGCAGCGAGCGCACGCGCAGCTGGGCCGCATCCAGCGCCGCCCGGCGGGCCGCCACGGTGCTGCGCGCCTGGGCTTGCTGGTTGCGCAGGGTGGTCAGGCGTTCACGGGTTTCTGCGCCCGAGGCGGCCAGGGGCGTGTAGCGTTCCACTTCGGCAGTGGCAAAGCGCGCATCCTCCTCAGCCGAGGCCAGTTGCGCCTTGGCCTGGGCGATGGCGGCCTGCTGCTCGGCCAGCTGGGCGTTGGCGGCTTCTTCACTGGCCGCGGCGGCGTCGATCTGGGCCTTGGCCTGGGCGGCCTGGGCCGAGTAATCACGCGCATCGATGCGCACCAGCGGCTGGCCCGCCTTGACGATCTGGTTGTCGGCCACCATCACCTGGTCGACGTAGCCGGTGACCTTGGAGGAAACCGTCACGCTGTCGGCCTGGACGAAGGCATCGTTGGTACTTTCCAGGTACTTGCCACGGAACTGGTAGTACAGCACCCAGGCCACGACGCCCACCAGCACCACCAGGCCCAGCGCCCGCAGGACGAAGCGGGCGCGCGGGCTCATGCGTTTCTTGGGGGCGGCGTTCTTGTGGCTGCCGGCGGAGGTGGAATCGGGCTGGGGAGGACTGGCTTCTTTGTTGCTGGGTGTGGCGTCGGTCATGTTTTTTATCCTAATATCGGGGCGCGAAGAGCGGCAAACTGAATCAATACAGTCTCAATACAGTGTTGATATGGAGCAATACACTTGGCCGCAGAGCACCAATACAGTGGCAATACGGCATCAATACAGCTTCACCCGCGCAAACGGGGAAATTAATGAGGTACCATATGATATGGCATCTGGAAAAAATATGTCTACAGACTTTACACACGAGTATGGAAGTACGGCCGCCGACGCGCTGCGGGACTTCTACATTCGCTCGCACCGCACGCTGGACAAGCTCATGGCCGGTGAAGGGGCGTCGCTGGCGCGCAACAAGATGCTCGGCCACATCGAGCGCAACAGCCCGGTGCGCGCGGCCGACCTGGCCACGGCCTTCGGCTTTGCGCCGCGTACGATCACCGAGGCGATCGATGCGCTGGAGCGCGATGGACTGGTCCAGCGTAGTGGCGACAGCAGCGACCGGCGGGTCAAGTACATCGCTTTGACAGCAGCGGGCAGAGAAGTGCTGAGCGCGTCCGAGCCGGTGAAGAAGACCTTCCTCAGTGGATTGTTCGCTGCCCTGGATGCGGAAGAAATCGCCACGCTCACCACTGTATTGGGAAAACTCAACCATCGGCTGGCCGAACTGGAAGAGGTGTATTCCTCGAACGGCCCGGCGACGGCCGCCGTCACGGATCAGGGCGGGGGAAAACGCAGCCGCAAGAAAACCTGAACCGGCAATACAGATAAAAAAAAGCGCTCCCGCAAGGGGAGCGCCAGGAGCGCGATCAGCGCCAGCCCGTCATTGGTCGGCGAAGCGGTCGGTGGCCGCGATGAGCTGGTCCAGGATGCCGGGCTCGTTGTAGGCGTGGCCGGCGCTGTCGATCAGGTGCAGCTGCGAACCGGGCCAGGCCTGATGCAGGTCCCAGGCCGACTTCGCCGGCGTGGCCAGGTCATAGCGGCCCTGCACGATCACGCCGGGGATGCCCTCCAGACGCGAGGCATTGGCCAGCAACTGGCCCTCCTCCATGAATCCCTTGTTGAAGAAATAGTGGTTCTCGATACGCGCGAAGGCCAGCGCGAATTGCGCATCGTTGAAGGAATCGATCAGGCGCTGGTCGGCCACCAGGGTGATGGTGCTGGCTTCCCAGCGGCTCCAGGCGCGCGCGGCCTGCAGCTTGGCGGCTTCGTCGTCGCCGGTGAGACGCTTGCGATAGGCATGCACCAGGTTGCCGCGCTCGGCCACCGGGATCGGTGCCAGGAACTCGTCCCAGCGATCCGGCGCCATCCAGGACGCGCCTTCCTGGTAGTACCAGTCCAGCTCGGCCTGGCGCAGCAGGAAGATGCCGCGCAAGACCAGTTCGGTCACGCGCTGCGGATGGGTCTGCGCATAGGCCAGCGCCAGGGTGCTCCCCCAGGAACCGCCGAAGACCTGCCAGCGTTGGATGCCCAGCAGTTCGCGCAGGCGTTCGATGTCGGCCACCAGATCCCAGGTGGTATTGGCGTGGAGGTTGGCATGCGGCAGCGAACGGCCGCAGCCGCGCTGGTCGAACAGGACGATGCGGTATTTGTCAGGATTGAACAGGCGCCGGTGCGTGGGGCCGCAGCCGCCGCCGGGACCACCGTGCAGGAAGACCACCGGCTTGCCCTTGGGGTTGCCGCAGACTTCCCAGTAGACCTGATGACCATCGCCCACGTCGAGCAGGCCGTGGTCATGGGGTTCGATGGGGGGATAGAGGCTGCGCAGGGTGGCGGGAGCAGAAGTGGTCATCAGCAGGTCCTTGAGGGTGAAGAGCAAAACATGAAGTATAGGAGTGGAATCACAATCCTTCACTCGACCACGAGTTCCGGATTGTTCTTGACCTCGTTGAGGACGAAGAAAGAACGCAATTGCCGCACGCCCGGCAGCCGCAGCAGCGTATTGGCGTGCAGGCGGTTGAAGGCCTGCAGATCCTTCACGCGCAGCTTGATCCAGTAATCGAATTCCCCGGCCAGCAGCAGGCATTCCTGCACGGCGGCAATCTCGCGCACCGCCTTCTCGAATTCGGCAAAGCTCTCCGGGGTGGAACGGTCCAGCACCACGCCCACGGTCACCAGCACCGGCAGGCCCAGTTTCTCGGGGTCGAGGATGGCGCGCACTTCCTTCACATAGCCTTCGTCCATGAGGCGTCTGGTGTGATTCCAGCAGGCCGTGGCACTCATGCCGAGCTTCTTGGCCAGCTCGGCATTGCCGATGCGGCCATCCTTCTGCAGCGCCTTGAGGATGCGCTTGTCCATGCGATCGAGCGTCATGATGATTCTTTCTCAAAAATCTAATTTATCGCAATTTTCTTTGCCAGAAATAATTTACATCGCTTTTTCATCACGAATAATGCCATAAATTCGGAATCACCATTTTAATCGGCAGGCGTAAAGTTGATCCCGGCGATTCGATATGAATCGGACCAGATTCGGACCATGTTCGACCATCCACCTGAACCGGAGCACTCCATGCTGGCACTCGACAAACTCTTCCCCCGCAAGACACTGGGTTTCTTCCCCTCCCCCATCCACAAGCTGGAACGCCTTTCCGCCATGCTCGGCGTGGAAGTGTGGGCCAAGCGTGATGACGTTTCCTCGGGCCTGGCCTTCGGCGGCAACAAGATCCGCAAGCTCGAATGGCTGGTGGCCGATGCCCTGGCCAAGGGCTGCGACACCCTGGTTTCGATCGGCAACATCCAGTCCAACCACACGCGCCAGGTCTGCGCAGCGGCCGCTGCCGTGGGCATGAAGTCCTATACCGTGCAGGAAACCTGGCTGGAATGGGATGACCCGGTGTACGACAAGGTGGGCAACATCCTGCTCACCCGCATCATGGGCGGCAATCCCATCATGGGCGGCTATGGTTACTCCACCACCGAGAAAGACACCTGGGCCCGCGCCCTGGAAGAAGTACGCGCCAAAGGCGGCAAGCCCTACGCCATTCCGGCGGGCGCCTCGGACCACCCGCTGGGCGGTCTGGGCTATGCCAACTTCGCCGATGAAGTGGCTATGCAAGAGCAGCAGCTGGGCATCTTCTTTGACAACATCGTGGTGGCCACCTGTACCGGTTCCACCCAGGCCGGCATGGTGGTCGGCTTTGCCGCGCAGGAGAAGCGCCGCCGCGTGATCGGTATCGATACCGCCGACGACGAAGCCATGACCCGCCGCGCCGTCACCAAGATCGCCAATGACACCAGCGAGCTGATCGCCTCCAAGGGCGGCAAGCGCGTCATCGTGCGTGACGCCGACATCGAGATCATCCCCGACTACAGCGGCCCGGCCTATGGCCTGCCGAGCGAGAAAACCATCGCCGCCATCCGCACCGCCGCCGAGATGGAAGCCATGCTGACCGATCCGGTGTATGAAGGAAAATCCATCGATGGCCTGATCGACATGGCCAAGAAGGGCCATTTCAAGGGCCAGCGCGTGCTGTATGCCCACCTGGGCGGCGCACCGGCACTGAACGCTTATTACAAGGCCTTCGAAGACCCGGAAAACCTGACCAAGCTGGCCCGCGAAGCACGCTACAAGGAGTAAGCCGTACCGGCAGGATGAGGCAGCGATCCCGCCAGGGGCCGCCGCCTCTGCAGATCAAGCCCGTGCCTGTTCCTGCAGGCCGGGCTTGTGTCGTTTTTGATCATTTGTTCCTTCGCTTTGCTGCATTTTCGCCCCATGTGCCAGCGCGCTTGATCGGCATCAAAGCCTGCAGAAAGCTTCACGCGTACCTTTCGGACATCCTCACTCGATAGGTAAAACACCGTGAAAAAAATCGTCACTTTCACTGCCGCTGTGGCAGCTCTGGCTTCTTCCTTCGCTGCTGCTCCCGTCTTCGCTCAAGAAGCGCAAAGCCCGTGGCTGGTGCGCGTGCGCGCCGTGGACCTGAGCCCGGAGAACAAGTCTGACCCGATCAACGGCAAGGGCGCTTCGGACCTCATCACCATCAACGAGAAGATGATTCCTGAGTTCGACATCAGCTACTTCTTCACCCCCAACATCGCCGCTGAACTGGTGCTGACCTACCCGCAAAAGCAGGACGTGCGCCTGAACGGCAACACCATCGGCAGCTTCAAGCACCTGCCGCCGACCCTGCTGGTGCAATACCACTTCATGCCTGAGGCAGCCTTCAGCCCCTACGTTGGTGCCGGTATCAACTACACCCGCATTTCCAGCGTGGACCTGCCCGGCGGCCTGCAACTGGACAGCAGCAGCGTCGGTGGCGCACTGCAGATCGGTGCCGACTACAAGATCAACAAGAACTGGCTGATCAACTTCGACATCAAGAAGGTGCAGATTTCCAGCGACGTGAAGGACGCTACCGGCGCCAAGATCAGCAACGTCAAGATCGATCCGTGGCTCATCGGCGTTGGCGTGGGTTACCGTTTCTAAGGTATTCTTGCCGCACCCAAACGGCGCGATCCGTCATCTCTGATGACCGGTCGCGTTGTTTTTTGGGATCAGCGCTAACGCTTTCGCGACGGCCGTGTGCCGCTCGCCATGTCTTGCAATGCCATCCGCCCTTGCAGCGTTAGCTGGAGCAGTCTCTGCGGCATGCTCCCCCGTCCACCGTTTGAAAGTAGGAAGAGGTAATTTCGATGTCGACGACTTCACACCCCAACACTCCGGTCGCGCCTGGCGCACCGATGCCCCATCGCAAGATCATCCGCTCCTGGGTGATCCCCATCAGCCAGCGCAGCACGGCCATCGCCCTGGCGCTGTCGGTGCTGGACTTCTGCCTGTTCGGCGCCAGCCTGGCGGCTATCGTCTGGGCCCCCTGGCTGCTGGCCAAGATCGCGCTGGGCGTGGTCAATGGCTTCATCATCGGGCGCCTGTTCATCCTCGGCCACGATGCCTGCCACCAGGCCTTCACGCCCAGCCGCAAGCTCAATACCTGGCTGGGTCGCCTGTTGTTCATGCCGTCGCTGACGCCCTATAGCCTGTGGGCCGTCGGCCACAACGTGGTGCACCACGGTTATACCAACCTGAAGGGTTTTGATTTCGTCTGGCAGCCGCGTTCGCTCGAAGAATTCCGCGCCCTGCCGCGCTGGCGCCAGCGCTTGGAGCGCATCTACCGCAGCGGCTTCGGTCCCGGCCTGTACTACATGATCGACATGTGGTGGAAGCGCATGTACTTCCCCTCGAAGAAGCAGATGCCTACCCGCCGCGCCGAATTCATCTGGGATGGCGTGCTGGTGACCGCCGTGGCCGCTGTCTGGATCGCCGGCCTGGCCTGGGCTGCGCAAGCCACTGACCAATCCTTCTGGACCCTGCTGGCGACCGGCTTTGCGCTGCCGCTGCTGTTCTGGAAGGCCATGATCGGCTTCGTCGTGTACGTACACCATACGCATACCTCGGTGGCCTGGTATGAAGACAAGATCACCTGGGCTGCTGCGCAACCCTTCGTCTCCACCACGGTGCACCTGACCTTTGGCCGCTACTGGGGTGCCCTGCTGCATCACATCATGGAGCACACCGCGCACCACGTGGACATGAGCGTGCCGCTGTATCGCCTCAAGCAGGCGCAGAAGAAGCTGGAAACCATGCTGCCGGGCCGCATCGTGATTCAACGGTTCTCGTGGCGCTGGTATTTCGATACCGCACGCCGCTGCAAGCTGTACGACTTCAAGCGCCTGTGCTGGACCGACTATCGTGGCCGCCCCACCAGCACCCCGCTGCCGCTGCCCGAAGTCAGCAAGACCACGGCGCAAGTCTGATCCGCTTGCCTCCGGTCGCACCATTCAGATAGCCACGAAGAATCTGAGGTTTCAATAACAAGACGGTCGCATGGAAGGGCATTCGCGGGTCCCCGGTAACCCCGCGATACCGCCCACTTTCCCCCATCAAGGCCGCTTCTTCCCCCTTGCGCCACGCAGTCAGAAGTCGTCAGTTCTGACGCTCTTCAATGAAATTCCCCTGCAGACAACGGCCTTGCCATGCCATCCGGGCGATTACTTGGGCCAAGTTTGATCTGAGACAAGTAATGCCTTCTGATTCAGGAATATTGTGCTGCCCATCACGTTCCGCGCACTTAAAATCGAGGCATTCGATTGACACATGTCCGCCGGGAACATCGTATGAACCAGCCTTGCCACTCCACTTCGCTCGCTGCTGCCGCCAACAACGCTGCCGCGCCCCTGACCCAATGCTCGCCGCTGAGCGCCGCGCGCGAGGCTGCCGCCAGCTCCGCCCTGCGCAGCTGCACCGCCTGCGGCATGCACCAGTTGTGCCTGCCCATGGGTCTGGACGAATCCGACATGAAACGCCTGGACAAGATCATCGGCCGCCGCAAGGTGGCGCGCGATGACTTCCTGTACCGCATCGGCGACCGCTTCACCGCCCTCTATGCCGTGCGCGTGGGCCACTTCAAGACCTACCAGGAAAACCTCGACGGCGACCGCCAGATTACCGGCTTCCAGATGCCCGGCGAGCTGTTGGGCATGGATGCCATCAGCACCGAGCATCACCAGTGCGATGCGGTGGCCCTGCAAGACAGCGAAGTCTGCGAAATCCCGTTTGCCCGCCTGGAACAGCTGTTCGGCCAGATCCCGCATCTGCTGCGCCATTTCCACCGCATGATGAGCCATGAGATCACCAGCGAACAGAACGTCATCATGCTGCTGGGGAACATGCGTGCGGAGCAGCGCTTTGCGGCTTTCCTGGTGAACTTGTCTTCACGCTACGCTGCACGCGGCTATTCGTCGACGCGCTTCCAGCTGCGCATGACGCGCCAGGACGTGGGCAACTATCTCGGCCTGACCATCGAGAGCATCAGCCGTCTCATTTCCAAGTTCCGCAAGCAGGGTCTCTTGGCCGTGGAACAGCGCGACGTGGAAGTGGTCGACCTGCCCGCCCTCAAGCGTCTGGCTGCGGGCGTGGATGCCTGCACGCCGGTACAGGCGGCAGCAGGCCGCGCCGGCAACTAAGCGGCGACCAGGTAACGGCCAGGCCGCAAGCCAGCGGCCGGCAAACCACAACGAGCAGGAAAAAGTCCGGGGCGCTCAGCCCTGGACGTAATGGCGCAGGCGCTCCCGAGGCAGAGCCCGGGTCAGCCGCACGGCCAGCAGGCCGCAGACGGCAAAACTCCCCCAGAAGCAAAAGAATCCGATGGTATAAGCGCCCAACGCATGCCATTCACGGCCGGAGGCCATGGCCAGTTCCTCGGGATTGAACAGGGAAAAGAACACACCCTCGGCCGCGATGGCCATCAGGAAAGCCACCCAGACCACGATGGCGAGATTGCGTTGCTGTTTGCGCATGGCTGTCTCCTTGACGCATGAATGTTCATCCGCAGATGGCCGGTCTTGAAGCCGGCTTCACTCCAGCTTAGCGCATTATTCGGCCGGTGCGTAGGCCTCCGCATTCATTTCGATGCTGCGCTGTTGCGGCCACACCCAGTTGCCGTGCAGGCGCCAGCTATGGCTGCCATCCTCCGCGACCAGGCGCCAGCGGGCCTGCTCCAGTTCCGCCAGCGGCAGCGAGAAGCTGCCGTCGGCGGCGGTGCGCACCATCAGCGTGCGGTCCTTGGCCGGCTGGGTCGGGTGGACCAGGTTCAACACCAGGGTGCGGCCTTCCTCGCCGGCGGCGGGTGCCTGGCGCATCTGCAGACGGCCGCGCAGCACGGCGCTGGCCGGGTCATAGGCAATGCCGATGGAAGCGCCCAGACGCTGCGCCTCATGGTCGCGGCGCAGGTCCTTGTTGATGGCCTTGCCTTGCTTGTAATAATCGTCCGCGACCAGGGCATCGGCCTGCGAGATGGCCAGCCAGGCCGTGAACAGGCCCGCCACCACCACCACGGCCGGACCCGACATCAACAGCCAGGGCCAGCGGTGGCGATACCAGGGAACGGCATTGGCAAGCTTGGGGGCGATGGTTTGCATGGTTTCCTCTCGATATGACGTTAAGTTCATGTGGATTGCGCCGCCTGCATGCCTCAGCGGCGCGGCACCAGGAAGACGGCCTTTTCGCTGACATGCAATGCGGGCTGATCCTCAGCCTGCAATTCGATATGAATCTTGTTGGAGCCTGACTCGCCTGCGCCATGAGGCGCCCTCACCCGCACCGGCACCATCAGGGTCTGGGTGGCGGCCAGTTCGATGGGGCCGGCCGGATCGACGGTCAGTCCTTCGATGCCGCTGGCGCTGATGCGATAGCGATGGCCGCGTTCATCGGTGTTGATGACCTGCAGGCGGTAGACGTTTTCGATGATGCCGTCTTCCACTTCGCGGCCCATGGAGCCCCGGTCGCGGATGACGTCCAGCTTCAGCGGTGTACGCACCACCAGCGAACCCAGGAACAGGCTGATGACCGTGCCCAGGATGGCGGTATAGATCAGGATGCGCGGACGGAACAGGCGGCGCCGGATTTCCGGCGTGGAGAAGCCCTGCTCGATGGCGTTCTCGGTGGAATAGCGGATCAGGCCGCGCGGGCGGTCGATCTTGTCCATCACGCTGTCGCAGGCATCCACGCAGGCTGCGCAACCGATGCACATGTATTGCAGGCCCTGGCGGATGTCGATGCCGGTCGGGCAGACCTGGACGCACATGGTGCAGTCGATGCAATCCCCGGCCTTGCTGCCCTCCTTCAACCTGGCCGCCTTGGCCACCGGCATGCGCGGCTCGCCCCGGGCATCGTCATAGGTGATGACCAGCGAGTCGCGGTCGAACATGGCGCTCTGGAAGCGTGCATACGGGCACATGTACTTGCACACCTGCTCGCGCATCCAGCCGGCATTGCCGTAGGTGGCGAAGGCGTAGAAGACGATCCAGAAGCTCTCCCACGGCCCGAGTGCGAAGCGGCCGATTTCCGGCAGCAGATCACGGATGGGCGAGAAGTAGCCGACGAAGCTGATGCCGGTCCACAGGGCCACGCTGGCCCAGGCGAAGTGCTTGGCGGACTTGCGCCAGAGCTTGTCGAACGACCAGGGCTGGCGGTCCAGGCGCATGCGGGCGCTGCGGTTGCCTTCGATGCGGCGTTCGATCCAGAGGAAGATCTCGGTATAGACCGTCTGCGGACAGGCATAGCCGCACCACACGCGACCGGCGATGGCCGTGAAGAGGAACAGGCTGAAGGCGCAAATGATCAGCAGCGCGGCCAGCCAGATGAAGTCCTGCGGCCACAGCACCAGGCCGAACAGGTAGAACTTGCGCGCGGCCAGGTCGAACAGCACGGCCTGGCGCCCGTTCCAGTTGATCCACGGCAGGCCGTAGAAGACCAGCTGGGTCAGGAACACGCACAACCAGCGCAGGCTGGCGAAACGTCCCTGGATCTCACGCGGATAAATTTGCTCACGGGCGGCATACATGCGCACGACGGCGTAATCGTCCTTGCCGTCCTTGCTGCCTTGGTCCCGCTGCGCATCAGCCTGGGGCGGCGGGTCCCCTTCCTTGCCCTGCCTGGGTGTCATTGCGGCCTTGTTCATGATCTTGCCTGCTCTGCTTTCGCTCTCTGTTGTGCGCCCCTTGGCCGGGCGCGGCCATCATGGTCATGATGGCCTTCACGAAGAACGCCGGGGCCGCGCAGATCTGTGTCTGCGTCGGCCCCGGCGCGGGTTCAACTGCACATGCCGTGTTACTTCGCAGCGGCGTTGCTGGGCTTGTTGGACAAGCTCCAGACATAGGCTGCCAGCACGTGCACCTTGGGTTCACCGAGGAATTCGCCAAACGCCGGCATGGTGTTGTCGCGGCCCTTGTTGATGGTTTCCTTGATGGTGTCGATGCTGCCGCCATAGAGCCAGATCTTGTCGCTCAGGTTGGGCGCACCGATGGTCTGGTTACCCACGCCGCCAGCGCCGTGGCAGGCCGCGCAAGCCGCGAACTTGGGCTTGCCCAGCTCGGCCTTGATCGGATCATGGGCGGAACCGGACAGGCTCAGCACGTAGTTGGCGACGTTATCGACGTCCTGGGCGCTGCCCACCGCCGCAGCCATGGGCGGCATGACACCGTGACGACCCTTGAGGATGGTTTCCTTGATGATCTCGGGGGTACCGCCATGCAGCCAGTCGTTGTCGGTCAGGTTGGGGAAGCCCTTGTTGCCGCGCGCATCCGAACCGTGGCACTGCGCGCAGTAGGTCAGGAACAGACGCTCGCCGATGGCATGAGCCTGCGGGTCGGCAGCCACCACCTTCAGGTCTTGCTTGAGGTAGCTGTCGAAGAGCGGTCCGTACTTGGCTTCAGCCTGCTTGACGTCGGCATCGTGCTCGCTGGTGGAATGCCAGCCCAGAGTGCCGGGCAGGTTGCCCAGGCCGGGGTAAGCGATCAGGTAGCCCACCGAGAAGAAGATGGTCAGGTAGAACAGCCACATCCACCAGCGTGGCAGCGGGTTGTTCAGTTCGGTCAGGTCTTCGTCCCAGACGTGGCCGGTGGTCGAACCGGCGACGGGCTGGTCGCCCTTCTTGACCTTCCAGCTGGACTGCTGCCACAGCAGCAGCGCGCAGCCGGCGATGCCCAGCACGGTCAGGACGATGATCCAGAGGTTCCAGAAACCATTGGTGAAATCAGCCATGACGCACCTCCTTGTCGCTGCTGTCGGCGGCGGCGGGCTGGCCGATGTCGCCATCGGCGAAGGGGATCATCTCGGCTTGCTTGAAGTCAGCGGGCTTGTGGCCGACATAGGTCCACCACAGAATGCCGGCAAAGGTGACGAAGCTGATCAGCGTGATCAGGCTGCGTGGATCGGTCAACATTTCAATCATGGTCTTATCTCTCCGCCTTGATCAGGATACCCAGGCCTTGCAGGTAGGCGATCAGCGCATCCTGTTCGGTCTTGCCGACCAGTTCGGCCGGGGCATTCTTGATGTCATCTTCGGTGTACGGGTCGCCGATGCGCTTCAGTGCCTTCATGCGCGCAACGATGTCGTAGTTGTCCAGCTTGGCCTGCTCCAGCCACGGGTAGGCCGGCATGTTGGACTCCGGCACTACATCACGCGGATTGTGCAGGTGGGCGCGATGCCATTCATCGCTGTAACGGCCACCCACGCGGGCCAGGTCCGGACCGGTACGCTTGGAACCCCACTGGAAGGGGTGGTCGTAGACCGACTCGCCGGCCACCGAATAGTGGCCATAGCGCTCGGTTTCGGCACGCAGCGGACGGATCATCTGCGAGTGGCAGTTGTAGCAGCCCTCGCGGATGTAGATGTCGCGGCCTGCCAGGCGCAGGGCCGAGTAGGGCTTCAGGCCAGCGATCGGCTCGGTGGTCGATTTCTGGAAGAACAGCGGCACGATCTCGGCCAGGCCACCCACACTGACCACCAGCAGCACCAGGCCAATAAGCAGCCAGGGGTTCTTCTCAATCCATTCATGCGAAAACTTCATACTTTCCCCCAATCAGTGCGCAGCGTTGGTCACGGCAGGAATCGGTGCGACAGCCAGTTCGGTGCCGCGCATGGTGCGCCAGGTGTTGTAGGCCATCACCAGCATGCCGGACAGGTACATCAGGCCGCCCATCAGACGAATGATGTAGTACGGATAGGTTGCCTTGACGCCTTCGACGAAGCTGTAGGTCAGGGTGCCGTCGGCATTGACCGCGCGCCACATCAGGCCCTGCATCACGCCGGCGATCCACATGGCGGCGATGTAGAGCACGATGCCGATGGTGGCGACCCAGAAGTGGATCTCGATCAAATCCTTGCTCCACATCTGGGTCTTGCCCGACAGACGCGGAATCAGGTAATACATCGCCCCCATGGTGACGAAGCCGACCCAGCCCAGCGCGCCGGAGTGCACGTGGCCGATGGTCCAGTCGGTGTAATGGGACAAGGCGTTGACGGTCTTGATGGCCATCATCGGACCTTCGAAGGTGGACATGCCGTAGAAGGACAGCGAGACCACCAGGAACTTCAGGATGGGATCGGTACGCAACTGGTGCCAGGCGCCCGAGAGCGTCATCATGCCGTTGATCATGCCACCCCAGGACGGTGCCAGCAGGATCAGCGAGAACACCATGCCCAGCGATTGCGTCCAGTCAGGCAGCGCGGTGTAGTGCAGATGGTGCGGACCGGCCCACATGTAGGTGAAGATCAGTGCCCAGAAGTGCACGATCGACAGACGGTAGGAATACACCGGACGGTTGACCTGCTTGGGGATGAAGTAATACATCATGCCCAGGAAGCCGGCGGTCAGGAAGAAGCCCACCGCATTGTGACCGTACCACCACTGGATCATGGCATCCTGCGCACCGCTGTACATGGAGTACGACTTGGTGAGCGTGGCCGGCATGGTCATGCCGTTGACGATGTGCAGGATGGCCACGGCGATGATGAAGGCGCCGTAGAACCAGTTCGCCACGTAGATGTGCTTGACCTTGCGCTTGATCAGGGTGCCGAAGAACACCACGGCGTAGGCCACCCAGACCACGGCGATGAGGATGGTGATCGGCCACTCCAGCTCGGCGTATTCCTTGCCGCGCGTCAGCCCCATCGGCAGCGTGATGGCCGCACCGACGATCACCAGTTGCCAGCCCCAGAAGGTGAAGGCTGCGAGGAAGTCGGAGAACAGCCGCACCTGGCAGGTGCGCTGGACGACGTAATACGAGGTTGCCATCAGCGCGCAGCCGCCGAAGGCAAAGATCACTGCGTTGGTATGCAAGGGACGTAACCGGCCGAAGCTCAGCCAGGGTATCCCCATGTTCAGTTCGGGCCATGCCAGCTGGGCGGCGATGATCACACCGACCAGCATACCGACTACGCCCCACAGGATGGTCGCCACGGTGAATTGGCGCACAACCGTGTAGTTGTAGCTATTTTCTTTGCTCACGAAACTCTCCCCACTATGTTGAGTATTGTTCAATGCGAGCTTACGGAACCTGCACCGGCAGGGCATTGACGTGTATCAAGTGGGAACGGGCTTGGGCAAAAACTAACTGACCGCGATCAAAAAACATCACGCAGCGGTGCTTGAAATGAAGCTTCAGGGAAGGTCCGGGCGGTGCTGCTCGGGTGTCGTATCGTCATCGTTGAGGATACGCATGGCCGGCCCTTCGAGGTCATCGAACTGACCGCCGTCGGAGGCGCGGAAGAACACCCAGATCGCCAGGAAGACCAGCAAGGTGCTCAGCGGAATGAGCAGGTAGAGCGCTTCCATCAGGCTCCTCCTGCCAGCGCGGGCTGGCCTGCAGCAGCGGGGGCAGGCACCGGCTCCGCCACGCGTGTGGCGCGGCTCAGGCGCAAGGCATTGCCGACCACCAGCAGGGAGCTGGCCGACATGCCCACGGCCGACATCCACGGATCGAGCAAACCGAAGGCGGCGGCCGGAATGGCGAGGAAGTTGTAGACGCTGGCCCACACCAGGTTCTGGCGCACGATGCGCATGGTGCGCCGGGCCATGTGCGCGCACTGCGCCACGGCCGCGAGGCGGTCGCTCATGATGACGGCATCGGCACTGACCTGGGCCAGCGCCGCGCCCTTGCCCATGGCAAAGGAAACGTCACCGGCGCGCAGCATGGCCGCATCATTGATGCCATCGCCAACGATGGCCACCACCGCCCCACCCTGCTGCAATTCGCGCACCACCTCCAGCTTGCGCTGCGGCGTGCAGCCGGCGATCACTTCGCGGATGCCCACGGTCGCGGCCACCTCGGCGCAGACCTCGGGCTGGTCGCCACTGAGCAGGATCACGCGCAAGCCCTGCGCGCGGAAAGCCGCGACGGTTTGTACCGCATCCGCACGCAGTGCATCGGCCAGATCGAAGCGCGCCAGCCAGCCGCTGCTGTTGCCCAGGTAGACCGAACCGGCTGCCGCCGAAGCGGGCTGGCTCAGTGCGGGCGGGATGACATCGCCGGCGATCTCGGCCACGAAACGGCGCGCGCCGAGACGATACGGCACGCCATCGATGAGGCAGTGCATGCCGGCGCCGGTGACCGAACCGAGCTGTGCGACCTCGCAGGCGGCGATGCTGCGGCGCTCGGCCTCCTCCACCAGCGCCCTGGCCAGCGGATGCAGGCTGCCGCGCTCCATGGCGGCAGCCAGTGACAGCGCGCGCTCTTGGGGAATGCTGCTCCAGAGGGCCGTCAGCTGCGGCCGGCCCTGGGTGAGCGTGCCGGTCTTGTCGAACAGGATGGTATCGGCGCGCTGCAGGGTTTCCAGCACGTTACCGCGCACCACCAGGGTACCTTCGCGCAACAGGCGGTCGGTCGCTGCCGCCAGGGCCGAAGGCGTGGCCAGCGACAGCGCGCACGGGCAGGACACCACCAGCACGGCGATGGCCGTGGCCCAGGCGCGGGAAGGATCGATCATATGCCACGCCACGAAGGTGATGGCCGCCAACAGCAGCAAGGCCACCACGAAGCGCGACGCCACCACATCGGCCCACTGGGCCAGGGCCGGCTTGCCCTGCCCGGCCTGTTCGGCCAGGCGGGTGATGGCGGCCAGTGTGCTGTCGCGGGTACTGCGCACCACGCGCAGCAACACCGGCTGGCTCAGGTTGACGGCACCACCGGGCGCTTCCTGGCCGAGCTGGAAAGTCTGCGGGCGGCTCTCGCCGGACAGCAGCGCCAGGTCCAGTTCGGCCACACCTTCGATCAGGCAGGCATCGGCGGCGATGGTATCGCCGGGCCGGACCAGGATCACGTCGCCGGCCTGCAATTGCGCAGCCGCCACCAAGCTCGTCTCGCGTTGTTGCGGATAGTCACGCAACACCAGCGCCGAGGCCGGGAAAGCCTGCTGCATGCGTTCCAGCGCCGCGGCCGACTTGCGTCTTGCCGCCGTCTCCAGGTAACGACTGGCCAGCAGCAGGAAGATGAACATGCTCACGCTATCGAACCAGATCTCGCCCTCGCCGCGCCAGGTGGCGATGGCGCTGCCGGTGAACGCGGCGGCGATGCCGATGGCTACCGGCAGGTCCATGCCCGGCGAGCGCGCGCGCAAGCCGGCCCAGGCACCGGTGAAGAACGGCAGGGCCGAATAGAACACGGCGGGAATGGTCAGGAACAGGCTGGCCCAGCGCATCAGCGCCATCATGTCGGGATCGATGCCTTCATGGGTCATGTAGACCGGGATGGCATACATCATTACCTGCATCATCGACAGTCCGGCGATGAACAACTGACGGAACAGTCGGCGTGAGGCACGGCGCGCCTGCTCGCCCTGGCGCAGCGGATCGAAGGGATAGGCGGTATAGCCCAGACCATGCAGGCCGCGCAGGATGGACGAGGTGGAACATTGATCCGGATCGCGGCGGATATGCAGGCGGGCACTGGCCACATTGAGCTCGGCCATTTCGATGCCGGGCAGGCGCGCCAGATATTTTTCGATCAGCCAGACGCAGGCAGCGCAGCGCAAGCCATCGATGGAGAGCACCAGCTCGCTGGCCTGGTCATCGCTGGCAGCAGCAACACCATCGGCTGGCTGCGCCGGCAGATCCAGCAGGGCCAGCTCGGGGGGCAGCAATTGTTCGGGATCGACGCGCGCAGAGGGAACGGTGCGGCGCAGGTAGAAATCTTCACATCCGCTATCGACGATGAGTCGGGCCACGCTCTGGCAACCCACGCAGCACAGCTCGCGCGTAGCGCCGCCGATGTCCAGCGTCCAGGACTGGCCGGATGGCACCGGCTGGCCGCAGTGGAAACACAGGCTCGCCTTTGTATTTTCTTCATTGACCATGCTCAGCCTCCATGCACCGGACTGACACAGAACACATCGATCCAGCCACGGGCGATGCCCAGGCCACCGATCTCGGCGGCGCGCAACAAGCCCAGCAGGCCGAAGGCCAGTACCACCACCCCGGCACTGCGCCGCACCCAGGGCCGCGCCGCCAGCTGGCGCAGGCGTGCAACCGAAAGTCCGGCCGCCAGCAGCACGGGCAAGGTTCCGGCACCGAAGGCCAACATGGTCAGCGCACCCTGCACGGCACTGCCGGCCATAAGCGCGGTAAGCAAGGCGCTGTAGACCATCCCGCACGGCAGCCAGCCCCACAGGCTGCCCAGCAGCAGCGCCTTGGCTGGCGTATCGACCGGCACCAGCCGCGCCGCGTGCGGACGCAGGCGCGCCCACAGGCCGCTGCCCAGCTGCTCCATGCGCGACATGCCGCTCCACCACTGGGTGAGATACAGCCCCAGCAGGATCAGCACCAGGTTGGTCATGACGTAGGCCACCTTCTGCGCCGGCGCCATCCAGCCCAGCACGTCGGCACCACGCAGCAGGCCGGCGGCGATGCCACCGGCCAGGGCACCGGCCAGCGCGTAGCTGGACAGGCGGCCGAGGTTGTAGCCGAGCACGCGCACCAGGTCCTGCCCGAAGGCATGTACCTGGGCGGGCCCGGCGATATGAAGCGGAATGATGCGATGAACGGGACGGCCCTGCGGCACCGCCAGCGCGGCCTGAGCCGGCGCCTGTACGGGAACGGCGGACGCACGGGCCGGTCCGGCCGAACTGAGTGCGCCGACGATGCCGCCGCACATGCCGATGCAATGGACGCTGCCCATCAGGCCTACCAGGAAGATCGGCAGCAGGTTCACGTGCGCTCCGCCCGGCTCACACGGTCTGCGAATAGCGCTGCGGTGCGTCCTTGTTCTGGCTCGCGGCTTTCTCGCGGTCCTGCGTCAGGTAGCGGTCGAACACCATGCAGATGTTGCGGATCAGCAGGCGGCCCTTGGGCTCGACGGTGATCCATTCGGGTTCGATGTTGATCAGGCCGTCCTCTGCCAGTTGCTTCAGTTGCTCCATCTCGGAAGCGAAGTATTCGCGGAAGACGATGGGATAGGCGATCTCCAGCGAATTGATGGACAGCTCGAAATTGCACATCAGACGCTGGATGATGAGCCGGCGCAGCACATCATCCATGCCCAGCTGGATACCGCGCGCGATGGGCAGGGTGGAATTTTCCAGGCGGGCGTAGTAGCCGTCCAGGGTCTTCTCGTTCTGGCTGTAGCTGCCACCCACGGCGCTGATGGCCGAGACGCCGCAGGCCACCAGGTCGGTCTCCGAATGGGTGGAATAGCCCTGGAAGTTGCGGTGCAAACGTCCCTGCTGCTGGGCGATGGCCAGGTCGTCGGTGGGCTTGGCGAAGTGATCCATACCGATGTAGACGTAGCCGGCGCCGGTCAGCTGGCGGATGCACAGCGAGAGCATGTCCAGCTTGCTGTCGGCGCTGGGCAGGTCTTCTTCCTTGATCTGGCGCTGGGTCTTGAACAGCTGGGGCATGTGCGCATAGTTGTAGACGGCGATGCGATCCGGGCTGGCCGCGATGACCTTGGCCAGGGTGCGCGACATGGATATCACGTTCTGCTTGGGCAGGCCGTAGATCAGGTCGATGCTGACCGAGCGGAAGCCGGCCTCACGCGCTGCCGCTATGATCTGCAGGGTCTGCTCCTCGGATTGCACGCGGTTCACCGCCAGTTGCACTTCCGGGTCGAAGTCCTGCACGCCCAGGCTGATACGGTTGAAGCCCTGCTCGCGCAGCTTGTGCACACGTTGCACCGACACCGTACGGGGATCGATCTCGATCGAGTATTCGCCGACATGATCCGGTGCCAGCGTGAAGCTATGGCGGATGTGGTCCATCAGGTCGGACATCTGCTCGTCGGACAGGTAAGTGGGCGTACCGCCACCGAAGTGCAGTTGCTCCACCTGGTTCATGCCGGAGAACAGCGAGCCCTGCATGCTGATCTCGCGCTTGAGGTAGCTCAGGTAGAGCGCAGCCTTGGCGCGGTTCTTGGTCACGATCTTGTTGCAGGCGCAGTAGTAGCAGATGGTGTCGCAGAACGGAATGTGCAGATACAGCGACAAAGCGCGCCAGGCGCTCATGTTGCGGCGGTCGGACACTGCATGCAGGTAATCGGTGACGGCGAAGTCGCTGGAAAAGCGGTCTGCGGTCGGATAGGAGGTATAACGCGGGCCACGCTGGTCCATTTTGCGCAGGACGGCCTTGTTCATGCCGGCGATACTGGCGGATGGGTGCAGGGTGGACGGATGGGCGACTTGCATGCGATGCTCCTGGCCGGCTGCCACGCCGGACTGACGCGGCGCGCACATGCGCTGGGCCGCGAGCCCACCGGGCGAGCTGGTATTGACTGGAGTTTGCAGGATAGCCAGATCATTGCAGGATCGCATTGATATGCATCAAAGGGGGTGGCCCGTGCCGCAGGTCGCTCGTATTGGCGCTGTTGGCGCTACTGATTCCGTTGGCGGGACGACATCAAAAATCCGACCTGCGACCGCGTTCCGTGGCGCAAATGACACTGCACGCGGTCCCTCACCGGTTTTTTGTTGCCCTTCGGCATTGTTCTGCTTTACAGAACGATGGGCAAACCCTAGCCTGCGATGGACGGCACCTGACCGTCTGGCCAGTTCCTGTTGGCCAACCAGTTCATCATCACTCCCGGGGGATTTTTTCGTGCATCGTTTCCAACTTTCCTGCGCTTGTCTCATCAGTCTGGCTGCCCTTGGCAGCACCGCCCAGGCGGCCAACCTCGGCGTGAGCGGCGAAGTCGGCACCACTGGCGTGGGCGTCCACCTGAGCGTGCCGCTGGCGCAGCAGCTCAACGCCCGCTTCGGGGTCAACTACTTTGATTATTCGTTCAATTCAAGCACCAATGATGTGAACTATGACGCCAAAGCCAAGCTGCGCACCTTCGATGCGCTGCTGGACTGGTTCCCGTTCGACAATGGTTTCCGCCTCTCCGGCGGCGTGATCTACAACGGCAACAAGATCGATGCCACCGGCAAGCCCAAGGCCAACGGCGTCTATACGTTCAATGGCAACGTCTATACCGCCTCCCAGGCGGGCCAGGTCGATGGCCGCATCGATTTCAAGAAGTTCGCGCCCTACGTGGGCCTGGGCTATGGCAATGCGGCTGCGCCGGGTAAGTCGGGCTGGGGCTTCACGGCGGATGTGGGCGTGATGTTCCAAGGCAATGCGTCCACCTCGGTGAGCAACTCCGGCTGCAACGCGCCGGCCGCCATCTGCTCGCGTCTGGCTACCGACATCGCGGCGGAAAACGCTCAGCTCAGCGACAAGGTACACGGCTACAACCTGTACCCCGTGCTGCGCCTGGGCGTGAGCTATCAGTTCTGACCGCCCGCAAGGGCCTGTGCGTAACAGGCCCGCAAGGCGTGGTAGTCGTAGTAGTGGCTGCCGGGTGAGATCCTGGCGGCATCACAGGACGGCTTGAAATCCACTTCTGCTTCGTTGTACAGCAGGCGCACCACGGTGCGTCCTGCTGCATCGGCAAACATGTCCCATTGCAGGTTGGCGGCCATCGGCGCAATCTGCGCGCCGCGCCAGCCATTGCGGGCCGGTGCATAGGGTTCACGCTCGTCCACCTGCTGCGCGGCGCCCGGCAGACCCATCAGGGTGGCCAGCGGAATGACGATCTCGGCATGGGCAAAGCGCAGCTTGGCCAGATGCTGGCGCTGGCCACGGTCAATGGCGTCGGCCTCGTCAAAGAAATCCTGCAGCAGGATGCGCGCCATGCGCCAGGTCACATCGCCCTGCTCCACCATGCCCGGCCCCTTGCTGTAGAAATCTTCAGCCTCTTCGGCTTCGGCGAAGACCTGCGCCGCCGTGGGCGGCATGACACCTGCAAAACTCTTCACATTGCTGCCAGCCCGCTCCAGTTCGGCGCTCATCCCGGCGCTGATGGCATACAGGTCATACAGCGCCCAGGCCGCCTGCACACCGTTGGCGATGACGCTGCGGCCGTCGCCGGTCAGGGTGTTGGTATACCGTCCATCCTCGCTGGCAAAGCTCAGCGTGCCGCTGTTGCTGAAACGGTAGCCCCCCTGCTCAAGGCGCTTAAGGAAATCCGGCCGGAAGAGCCGCGACAGGACAGCATCGGCCGCGCCCTGCAAGCGCGGATCCTGGCGGATGCGCGCCAGTTGCGCCTGCAGCGCTGCGCCATGCTGATAGGCCTGGTAGGCCTGGCTATCCTTCCAGGTCTGCAGGCGCAGCGTGGCCGTCTCTGCCGGCGGGGTCTTGGGCAGACGATGGAAATACAGCAGGTAGGCGTCCTGGGACGGCCCCTTCACATGTCCGCGCAAGCCAGGTCTGGCCTCCAGCAGCGACTGCGTGAAGGCTTGTGCACTGTCCACTGCACGATCCTTGCCCGAGCTGACCACGACCACCTCGCGCTGGTCCGACTTGGACTCATCGAACAAGCCGGGCAGTCGCTGCACCATCCGTCGCGCCAGCTCGGTGTGCTCCTGCAGCCCCACCAGCGTCTCGTTGCCATAGCCGGGCTCGCTGATGCCGGCCACGCCCGCTCCCAGCAGGAAATTGGCCCGCAGCATGGCCTGCAAGGCCGGCCCCAGCGTCTGACCCAGCGGGGTCAGCGCGTGCTCCTGGTCGGCCTGTTGCCAAAGGCGATAGAGGGCCAGATCGGATTTCATCCCGGTCAGGCCACGGGAACCGTGGCGCGCCAGCAACTGGGTGAACACCGGCGCATAGCCGGCAGGTACCGGCTCCAGGCTGGAGATCGCCTGACGTGGGACATAAGGCGTCTTGGTCTGGCGATCGTCACGATCGGCGGCCTGCGCCAGGCTGGCCGCCAGCAACAGGCCGGCCAGCCCGACCCAGGCCCTGGCAGTTTTATGGGAGGTCATGCCACCGATCATGAGATATCAGCCTTTCCGTATCGAGAACCCGTCACCCTCAGAACTCGGCACGCACGTTCAGGTTCAGGGTACGCGGCGCGCCCACGTTCAGGTAGTTTTCCTGATAGTAGGTCCAGTACTTGCGGTTGGCCAGATTGGTGATGTTGGCGCTCCAGGTGGTCATGTGGCCGCCGATGCGGGTGCGGTAATTCAGACCGGTATCGAAGAGGCTGTAGGGCGAAATCATGTTGGTATTGGCCGAATCCAGCGCCATGGTACCGACATACTGCGCACCCGCATGCAGCGACAGGCCCGGCAAGCCCGGCACGCGATAGTTCAGCTGCGCACCGGCCTGCATCTCGGGCGCACCGACGACGCGCTTGCCATTGACGCCCGCGGCCGCATGAGTGACCTCCGAACCCAGCACCATCACGCTGCCGTCCAGGCTCAGGTCGCGCGTGAGTTGCAGCGATCCATTGGCTTCCACACCGCGATAGATGCTCTGGCCATCGGCCACATAGACGTTGGCGCTGTTGGTGTACTGCGAACCGCGCTCGATGCGGAACAAGGCCAGGCTGCCATTCCAGCCGTCATGCTCGGTCTTGACACCCACTTCGGCCTGCTTGCTCTTGATGGGCGCGAAGGTCTGGTTGGCGTTGACGGTGCTGGTCGGTGCCGAAGCGCTCTGCTCCAGAGCCTCTGCATAGCTGACGTAGACCGTGGTATCGACGCGTGGCTTGTACATCACCGCCACCGTCGGGGTCCACGGACTGGCGGTGAAGCGGGCACTGGTCGCGTTGGTGGTGGTGTAGGCCGTATCGATGTAGTTGGTATAGCGCAGGCCGGCCAGCAGCGACCAGCGCTCGTCGAACTTCATCGTATCGCTGGCGAAGAATGCGGTCTGGGTGGTCTTTTCATCGCGGTAGGTACCGCCGCTGTAGTTGACCGCATCGGCCGAGTAGATCGTCGGCGAGTACAGATTGCCGGTACCGATGTAGGGCTTGGGCGTGGTCACCGAGGAAGTCGAGAGCAGGTTCTGCGCCATCGCGCCGAACACCACCTCATGCTGCAGGAAACCGGTGCGCACCTTGCCCTGGACCATGGCCTGCGCCTCATTGAATTCGTAGCCGTGGTATTCGGAGGTCACACGGTCACGGTAGTTGGCCGTGTTGCTGGTGATGTAGTACTGGTCTTTCTTGTAGACACGCACCGATTCCGAGTGGCGCAGGGCGACGGTGGTCTTCCAGTCATCGGAGAGGCGATAGTCCGCGCTCAGGGTCACCAGACGGTAATCGACGTCGGTGTAGGAGCCATTGCTGTAGAGGCGCGTGTCGCCAGCCAGCGGCGCGGGAATCTTGAAGCCGCTGACGATGACGTCGGTACCGCCGGTGGTGATGCGGCGCTGGTAGAGGGCATCCAGGCGGACGGTGAGGTCGCTGGTCAGGCGGGCATCGAAGGATGCGCCGATGGACTGGCGGTTGATGCTGCCGTGATCGGCTTCGGTATCGCCGTTCTCGTTGACCAGGTTGACGCGGTAACCGAAGCGCTGGTCTTGGCCGAAACGGCCACCGGCATCGACATGCTCCTTCCATGTGCCACCGCTGGCATAGCCGATGTCGGTGGCGAAGAAGGTGTCATCGGTGGGACGCTTGGTGACGTAGTTGACGATCCCGCCCGGCGAGCCAAAGCCATACATGAAGCCCGACAAGCCCTTGAGCACTTCCACCTGCTCGAACATCTCCAGCGGCATCTCGGTGCCGCGGTTGATGTTGGCCAGGCCATCGATCTTGTAGCCGTTGAGGTCATCCAGACGCAGGCCGCGTACCGAGATGGTGGCCGGGTGCGTGCCATTGACGGGGCTGCTGTTGGTGACGCTGGCATCGTACTTCAGCACTTCGGCCAGGGAGGTGGCCTGGCGGTCTTCGATCTCGTCGCTCTTGACGGCGCGCGTGGAAAACGGCGTCTCCAGTTCGGAACGGTCACCGAGGGCACCACTGCTGACCTTCTCGGCCAGCTTCTTCTTGTCGGCGTCGCCGGTCACGGTGATCTGCGGCAGCACGCTGTCATCGGCCTGCGCCAGCAGCGGACCGGCGCTGCCCAGCAGGAGACCGGCGCCCAGCAATGCGCGCCGCATGGTGGAAGGACGAGGGGTGGCAATACGTCTGGAAATCATATCGAACTCGCAGTGGAGGGTTGAGAGAGGGAAATGGTCTTGCGTTGTTGTATGGGCCGAACTTGGACATTCTTGGACATGCCCGATCAGCCTTCGGTATGGTTTGGATCTGCTCCGCCTTACGGGCGCGGATCGGTGACGAAACCGATCTTGGCCAATCCGCCTGCCTGGGCCATGGCCATCACCTGCGCCACCTTTTCATAAGGCGTGGTGCGTTCCGCGCGCAAGTGCAACTCGGGCGGCTGCGGCCCGGCGGCGGCCGCGCCGATGCGCTGCCTGAGCTGGGCCTGGTCGACCGGTTCATCATTCCAGAAGGTCTTGCCGTCGGCATCGATGGCCAGGTTGATACTGTCCGGCTTGAGCGTATCGGGCTGGGCGGTGGCGTGCGGCAGGTCGATCTTGACGGCGTTGTTCATGACCGGCACGGTGATGATGAAGATGATCAACAGCACCAGCATCACGTCCACCAGCGGCGTCGTATTGATTTCGGGATTGAAGTCGTCGTCCGAATCCGACAGCGAGCCCATGCCCATCACGCCGCTCCCTGGGCGCGCAGGCGCATGGATGCGGACGACTCGGCCGGGCCGCTGGCGCTGTCGGCGCGGGCACCCGTGACGAACAAGGCATGCAGTTCGAAGCCGAACTTGTTCAGCCGCGCGAGGATGCTCTTGTTGCCGCGCAGGAGCGCGTTGTAGCCGAAGGTGGCGGGAATGGCCACCGCCAGGCCCAGCGCCGTCATGATCAGCGCTTCACCGACGGGACCGGCCACCTTGTCGATGCTGGCCTGGCCGCTGCTGCCGATGGACACCAGGGCGTGATAGATGCCCCAGACGGTGCCGAACAAGCCCACGAAAGGCGCGGTCGATCCGACCGAAGCCAGCACCGCCATGCCTGACTGCAGGCTGGCCTGCGCCTCGTCGATGGCCTGACGCAGCGACAGCGTGACCCACTCGCTGACTGGCAGGCGATCCTGCAGCTGGCCCTGGTGGGTGGTGTGATGATCGACCGCAGCCAGACCGGCGCTGGCCAGGTCGGCAAAGGGATTGTCACGGCCCAGGACGGTGACGCCGGCAGCGACGTTCCCGGCTTCCCAGAAGGCGTGACCGGCCGCATGGGCGGGGGTACGGTAGCGCCACAGCTGCACGGCCTTGGTCAAGATGACATACCACGACGCCACCGACATCATCGTCAACAACACCGCTACCGCCTTGGTAACGACATCGCCTTGCGTCCACAAGGCCGAGAGGCCGTAAGGGCTTGCATCCATTGTTTCTTCCTTTCTGGGGGGATTACTGGTTCAGTTGAAATTTGATCGGCACCACGACGTAGGCCGGCTGTGCCCTGCCCTGCTCGACATAGGGCTGGAAGCGAGCGCGCGCGACGGCCTCGCGTGCAGCCTGGTCGAGGCTGGCAATGCCGGAAGAGCGCTCCAGCGCGATGTGCTCCACGCCACCCTGGGCATTGATCAGCACGCGCAGCAGCACTTCGCCTTCATCGCCACGACGCCGTGCAGCAGCGGGATAGACCGGTTGAGGAGGAATGAGGTACTGCACGCCGCTGGTGACCAGCGCCGGCCTGGCGGGAGCAGCCGGTGCCGGTAATGCCGGGGACGCCGGGGCCACCGGTTCGGCAGCGGCGGCCGGAGCAGCTGAAGCGGGAACGGGCGCTGCCGGCGCGGTCACGGCAGACGGCGCGGCACTCACCGGCGTCGGCAAGGGAGCGACCTTCGGGTGCGGCTGGGGACGCAGCAATGGCACCGTGCGCACAGGCTGTGGCGCGGGCGCCTGAGCCGGCTGCGGCGCAGCTTCGAGGACCGCCAGCATCACGGCAGGCGGTACAGGTACCGCAACGGCTGCGGGTGGCGCCACGTGCATGGACGTGGCCAGCCACAGCAAGCCCATGTGGGCCGCGACCACCAGCAGCAGCGGCCGTGCGCTGCGCAGCATGGCTGCGCCCGGCGCCGCAGGCTGCGGAAAATAAGGGAGGGAGGACTGCATGACTCTTGCCGCGCGAAGCGGTGTCGCTTTGAAAAAAGCAGGAGTCTAGGGAGCGTTCATGACCTCGCCGTTACGCTTGTGTTACAACGCCGTCAGGAATCCCCGATGAAGTGTAAATAGTTGTAAGGAAAATCAACTGACGGGATTGAACACGCGATACCGGGAGTCTCAGGCGCCTCTGCACCCTACGGTGGCGCGCCAGCACAGGATCGATCCGGCACACACCAGCGCCGCCCCGATCCAGAACGAAGGCGGCAATGGTGCGCGCAGCAGCAGCGCCGACAAGGCCGATGAAAACACGGGAATGAAATAGGACGCCCCCGCCAGCACGGTCACGTTGCCATGCAGGATGCCCACGTTCCAGGCCGCATAGCCCAGCCCCATCGCAGCGGCGGCCAGCAGCAGATACGCCAGTGCGGGCAGACTGAAGGATAGTTCACCCGCATGCCCGCCCAGCAGAACCTTCGCCCACAAGGCCAATGCGACCAACATGAAGAAAAACGTCACGCCATTCTTGCCTTGCGCGATGCGCGTGGTCACCGTGCAGTAGGCTGCCCAAATCAATGCCCCCACGAAAGCCAGGCCATAGCTCAGTGGATTGTCGCGGATGTTGTCCAGCATGCCGGCCAGGTCCAGCCCCTGGTCCCCGCCCAGCACCCAGCAGATGCCCAGCATGGACAGAATGAAACCCGGCACCACCAGCAGCGTGGCGCGCTGACCGCCGAACAGGATCGCGGCCACCAGCGTGAAGGTCGGCCACAGGTAGTTGACCATGCCCACTTCGATGGCCTGGCGGCCGCTATGGGCATAGCCGATGGACAGCGACAGGCACAGTTCATACGCCACGAAAAGCCCGCTGCCCCACAGCAGATACCTGCGCGGGAAACCCGACAGACGCGGCAAGCCAACCGAAACCAGCAGGATCAGCGAGGCCACCGTATAGATGGCCGCGGCCCCGCCGGTGGCGCCCAGATGTTCGCTCACGCCGCGGATCAGCCCGACGATGGCGCTCCACAAGACCACCGCACTCAGTCCGATCAGGGTTGCCTGCTTGCTCTTCATTGCGCCTGCCCAAAAGCGCCAAAGTGTACCGCAACGGGGCAATTCCTCGTCCGCCCTCCCCTGCACGGGAGGCCGACAACGGCGATATGTTAGAATCCTGCCCCTTCTGCCCGGCCGCGACCGCAGTCTGTCTGCGGCTGCCAGGTATTTCATGGGTTCCCTCGCCCCCATTCATCAAAAAGGTTCATATGACAACGCTCGACCTGCGCCGCCACGGTGCGCTGCTGACCTGGCTTTCCCTGTTCCACCTGCTGGTGATCACGTCCAGCAATTATCTGGTGCAGCTGCCCGTTTCCATTCTCGGCCTGCATACCACCTGGGGCGCCTTCAGCTTTCCCTTCATTTTCCTGGCGACCGATCTGACGGTACGTTTCTTCGGCGCGCCGCTGGCCCGCCGCATCATCTTTGCGGTGATGCTGCCGGCGCTGTTCATTTCCTATGGCGTCTCGGCGCTGTTTTACCAGGGGCAATGGCAGGGCTTCGATGCGCTGGCGCACTTCAACCTGTTCGTGGCCCGTATCGCCGTAGCCAGCTTCATGGCCTATGTGCTGGGACAGGTGCTGGACGTGCAGGTCTTCAACCGCCTGCGCGCCTGGCGTCACTGGTGGCTGGCGCCGGCGGTGTCGATGGTGTTCGGCAATGCCAGCGATACCATCGCCTTCTTCTCCATCGCCTTCTGGCGCAGCAGCGATCCCTTCATGGCCACGCACTGGGTGGAGATCGCGCTGGTCGATTACGGCTTCAAGATCGCCATCAGCCTGCTGTTTTTCCTGCCGGTGTATGGCGCGCTGATGTCGTTTCTGAAGAGCTGGTTCGCCCGCCCGCTGGCGGCCGATCCGGCCTGAGTCCTGCAGCGATTTGCATAGGACGGTAAACTTGCGCCTTTGCGCGGTCACCGTCACTGCGCTCTCCCTCTCCACCCTCCACCTGGACTGCGCATGAACTGGCCCCTGTTTGCCCTTGCCGTTGCCGCCTTCGGCATCGGCACCACTGAATTCGTCATCATGGGCTTGCTGCCCGACGTGGCGCGCGACCTGGGCGTCTCGGCCCCGGCGGCCGGCATGCTGGTCTCGGGCTATGCCCTGGGCGTGGCCGCTGGCGCTCCCATCCTCGCCATCCTGACCGCCAGATGGCCGCGCAAGCAGGCACTGGTGGGGCTGATGTGCCTGTTCATCCTGGGCAATGTGCTGTGCGCGGTGGCGCCCAACTATGTGTTCCTGATGGTGGCGCGCGTGGTGACTGCCTTCTGCCATGCGGCCTTCTTCGGCATCGGCTCGGTGGTGGCGGCTGAACTGGTTTCCCCGCAAAAGCGGGCCCAGGCCGTGGCCCTGATGTTCACCGGCCTGACCGTGGCCAACATCCTCGGTGTGCCGCTGGGCACGGCCTTCGGCCATGCGGCCGGCTGGCGTTCCACCTTCGGCGTGGTGAGCGGTATCGGCGTGCTGGCCGCCGTCATGCTGTGGACCCTGCTGCCCCGGAAGATCCCCATGCAAGGCGGCAACATCTTCCAGGAGTTCCGCTCCATCATCGATACCCGCGTGCAGCTCTCGCTGCTGACCTCGACGCTGGCCTCGATCAGCATGTTCAGCGTGATCACCTACATCGCCTACATCCTGCTGGACGTGACCGGTTTCAGCGCCCGGGAAGAGAGCTGGGTGCTGCTGCTCTTCGGCGCCGGCATCACCGTGGGTGGCCTGGTCGGCGGCAAGCTGGCGGACTGGAAACTGATGCCCGTGATGTGCGGCGTGTTCCTCTGCATCGCCATCGTGCTGGGGCTGTTTTCCTTCACCAGCCATTACAAGTGGCCGACGCTGGCGACCATGTTCGCCTGGGGTGCCTTCGCCTTTGCGGTGGTGCCCGGCGCACAGATCCGCGTGCTCGATACCGCACGCGGCGCACCCAACCTGGCTTCGACTCTCAACCAGGGCGCCTTCAACCTGGGTAATGCCACCGGCGCCTGGGTCGGTGGACTGGCGATCTCGGCCGGCCTGCCGCTGACCGACCTGCCCCTGATCGGCTCGGCCTTCGCCCTGCTGGGATTGGTGACGGTGGCCTTCTCGGCCTCGCTGGACAAGCGCGTGCGCGCCACGGCCTGAACCCGCGCCACGCTCGTCAAAAAAGGCGCTTGCCCCTCGCGGACAAGCGCCTTTGTTCATCTTGCAGAAGAGGTAAAAAACCTCAGACCGCCTTCAGATGCGCCGAGGCGATGAAGTTGTCGAAGAAACTTTCACATCGTGCCAATTGCTCCAGCGTGACGAACTCATTGGGCTTGTGCGCATGGATGATGTCCCCCGGCCCGCAAATCACCGCCGGCATGCCGGCCTGGCCGAACAGCCCGCCTTCGGTGCCGAAGCCGACCTTGCGTGCGCGTTCACTGCCCAGAATACGCAACGCCGAAGTCACCAGCGGATCATCCGGTGCCGTGCTCATGCCGGGATAGGAGGTCAGCGTCTCGAATTCGATACGCCCTTGCGCGCCCTCGATCTGCATCTGCGGCAGCACTTCCTGTTCTGCATAACGCTTCACTTCCTCGAATACCTCACCCGGATCGATGCCCGGCAGGAAGCGGTGCTCGAAGACGAATTCGGCCTTGTCCGGAATGATGTTGGGGGCGTTGCCGCCGTTGGAGAGCGTGGTGACGATGGAAGAATACGGCACGTCGAAGTCGTAATCCTGCACCTCGGAATGGCGCACGCGCAGGGCGATCTCGCGGATCTTCAGCTGCATCATGGCGGCGTAGTCGATGCTGTTGATGCCCAGGTGCGGACACGAGGAATGCGCCGCATGGCCATGCACCGAGCAGCGATAGGAGCGCTTGCCCTTGTGCGCGATCACCGGCTGCATCATGGTCGGCTCGCCGATGATGACGCCGGTGGGCCTGATGTCGTTCTGCTGCAGGTCGGCCAGCAGTTCGCGCACGCCCAGGCAGCCCACTTCTTCATCATAAGAGAAGGAAAAGTGCAGCGGCGTATGCAAGCGATCCTGGGCGATGGCCGGCAGGCGCGCCAGGCAGACTGCGATGAAACCCTTCATGTCGCAGGCACCGCGACCGAACAATTTGCCATCGGCCACATGGGCCACGAAGGGATCGGTGTCCCAGTTCTGGCCCTTGACCGGCACCACGTCGGTATGACCGGAGAAGACCGTGCCGAAACGGCCGGGACCGGCATCGCCCAGGGTGGCGAACAGGTTGGCCTTGCGCCGCTCGCCGTCATAGGTGAGGCGGGTGGTGGCGCCGTGGCGTTCGAGGTAGTCGCGCACCCACTCGATGAGGCCAAGGTTGGATTCGCGGCTGATGGTGTTGAAACCGATGAGGGTCTTGAGGATATCCAGCGTCGCCCCGGTCGGTTCCGCGGCGGCGGTGTTCAGTGATGCGTTCATGATGATGGTATGCCTATTCAAATCCGGAACGCCGGGCCAGCCGTCAACAGGACAGGCCGTCTACGTGTTCCCGCAGAAGTGCAGCAAGCCGCGTGCCACCGCTGATGCCTGCCGGGATGGCGACGGACTTGGACTGATGCCCGGGCTGTCGACCGCTCCCCCGACACCGACGAATCCCGCCTGACGGGAATTTTCTTCTCCCAGGGGATCGCCTGCTCTGCACAAGAAGGGCTTAGCTTACACCGCAATGCATATGGCGGCTGAGGAGATGAAGAGTTTTTACGCACGGACGTACGCTTGTGCTCGAGCGGCGTTCGCCTCCAGAGGCAATTGCAAGGGGTCGGGCGGTCTAGTAGACAGGGAAAGCAGGACGTATCAGGAAAATCCTGCTATGAGTTTCTACGCATTTTTGTCAGACTGCGGCTGAAGTTTTGTGCCTGGAGAAGCGCCCGCAGAGGCCAGCCTGCATTCCCAAGGCACAGGAATGGTGATCAGGGTCACTACAACAGAAGGACAAGACCATGAAACCGCCGATCATACTGATGATTGAGTCGAACGGCGAAGCAGTGGAGCTGGCGCGCTTTGCGCTGTGGCGCCAGAATTTTCACTGTGTATTGCAGTGGTATGACGAAGCAGACGCCGCCATCGAGCGTTTGCTGGAGCGTCGCCAGGATGGCGACACGCAATTGCCGGGCATGATCTTCCTCGACCCGGGCATGATGGAGAACAACGGTCTGGATTTCATCCAGGCGATGAAGGCAGGCCGCGACACGCGCGGGGTACCGATCGTGGTATTTCCCGACAGTGATTATCCGCCGGAGATGCCGATGCTGATCGAGGCGGGTGCGGTGGAATATCTGCTAAAGCCCGAGACGGCGCAGCAATACATGGAAGTGGTAGTAGACCGTGCGCGGCGCTGGAGCAAGCGACGGCGCCGGCGTGGTGGCGGCGGTGTGGATGCGGGGCAGACCAGGCCATCGTGAATGCAGACGCCCATGAAAAAATGCCGTGACCTTCACCCGTCACGGCATTTTCATGAACACCTGCGCCATTGGACGGACCGATGGCTGTTTATTTCTTCACACGCGAACTGATGTGCTCATCGAAGTCGCGCTGTGCTGCTTCCAGTTTCTTGAGGGCATCCTGCCAGGGCTGGTAATCCGCTTCGGTGAGCCAGGAGCCGCCGGGGTTCTGCTTCCACTGTTCCAGCTTGGCGGTCATCTTTTCATATTCTTCCAGCTGGGCGACCAGCAGCGCTTCCATCTGTGTCTTCAGCTCTTCGGCGCGGATGATCCAGGGATCTTGGTCTTGGTTCTGGCTCTGATCCTGTTCTGACATGGGCATCTCTCTTTGGGGTGAATGAGGTGGGTGGATGCTATCACGAACGGTGGGGGCTGGCCGAGTGGCGCCGGGGGAGGAGATACCGGCCAGGGTATCTGCTGTTGCAGCCTGGGGTGTGAAGGTTTGGCTGGGTCATTACAGTCACGCACACCTCACGCAGGCCGCTCTGCAGAAGTCACGCAAAGCAAAAAGGCCTCTAACGCTGTCACGCTAGAGGCCTTTATCTGCAAGGCTTTTGCCTTGATGCATCTGGTTGCGGGGGCAGGATTTGAACCTACGACCTTCGGGTTATGAGCCCGACGAGCTGCCAGACTGCTCCACCCCGCGTCTGAAGAAGATAATTATAGGGTAGGTAAAAGAGGAATGCAAACATTTTCTGCAATCTTTTTACAGTGATACACTCCTAACCGCATTGCAACTTCCCGCCGCACCCGGCCGACGTCTCAGACGCCCGGTTGCTATAGCAGGAAAATGCACCACGGGCCTTCCCTACTATATAAATAGACAGACACCTTCCGAGCCTCTATGAAATTCTGTTCCGAGTGCGGTCAGACAGTATCCCAGCAGATTCCTCCCGATGACACGCGGCTGCGCTATGTCTGCAGCAATTGCGGAGCGATCCATTATCAGAATCCGAAGATGGTGGTCGGTTCGGTTCCGGTCTGGGAACAGGATGGGCAGGTCAAGGTGCTGCTGTGCAAGCGCGCCATCGAGCCACGCCTGGGTTACTGGACGCTGCCCGCCGGTTTCATGGAAAACGATGAAACCACCGAAGACGCCGCCCGCCGCGAAACTGAAGAAGAAGCCGGTGCGCGCATCCAGCTGCATGAACTGTTCTCGCTGGTCAACGTGCCCCACGTGCACCAGGTCCACCTGTTCTACCGCGCCACCCTGCTCGACCTCGATTACCAGGCCGGCATCGAAAGCCTCGAAGTCGCTCTCTATACAGAAGACCAGATCCCCTGGCAGGACATCGCCTTCCCCACGGTGGAGTTCACCTTGCGTGCCTTCTTTGCCGATATGAAGAAAGTGCGCAGCGGTGAAGGCAGCTTCACGCTGCACACCGAAGACATCCGCCGCCGCATGATCTGATCCGCAGGAACACGCATGATCGCCTGGCTGGACCTGGACACGCCCTTCCCCGATGTCTCCCGCGCCCTGGCCGATCCGGCCGGACTGCTGGCGGCAGGGGCGGACCTGTCGCCGCAGCGGCTGCTGGATGCCTATCGGCACGGCATCTTCCCCTGGTTCTCCGAAGGCCAGCCCATCCTCTGGTGGAGTACCGACCCGCGCATGGTGCTGCGCACCGATCACTTCATCGTCTCCGACAGCCTCAAGAAAACCCTGCGCCGCATCGAACGCAGCCGCCACGGCGACGGCCTCTGGAAGGTCAGCTTCGACACTGCCTTCGAACAGGTCATGCAGGGCTGCGCCGGGCCGCGACGGCATGAACAGGGCACCTGGATTTCCCCTGAGATCATCGCTGGCTATACCGGCCTGCATCGCGCCGGTTTTGCGCATTCCTCGGAAGTGTGGCTCAACGGCGAACTGGTGGGCGGCGCCTATGGCGTGTCGATCGGACGCATGTTCTACGGCGAATCGATGTTTGCGCGGGTGAGCGATGCCTCCAAGGTGGCGCTGGCGCATCTGGTGTTCTTCCTGCGCAGCCACGGCGTGGAGATGATCGACTGCCAACAGGAAACCTCCCACCTGGCCTCGCTGGGCGCACGTCCGATTGCCCGCAGCGACTTCCTGCGCCATCTGCGCGCAGCCATCCAGCGGCCGCAGATCCGGGGCTGGGCGCCGCTGAACCTGCTGGAGACCGGCATCCCGTCGGGCCGGCGCGACTGAGCGCGGCGCCGTTCTTCACTGCGGCCATCAAAATGGTGTAAATTGGAACCTGACTCCACGGACCGCCCGGCGCGCTCGAGCCACTCACCGCCGGCCTCCCGCAAGACAGGACAGGACGCACATGACGCATCTCAAAGACTTGCCGTTCTCCACGTTGCAGTTCTATGCAACCGCGCCCTACCCGTGCAGCTATCTCGATGACCAGCAGGCCCGCTCGCAAGTGGCCACGCCATCGCACCTGATCAATGCGGATGTGTATTCGGAACTGGTCAAGACAGGGTTTCGGCGCAGCGGCATCTTCACCTACCGCCCCTACTGCGACGGCTGCAATGCCTGCACCCCGGTGCGCATCCGCGTGGCCGACTTCGAACGCAACCGCAGCCAGCGCCGCGCCTGGGAACGCAATCGCGGCCTGCAAACCCTGGTCACCAACCTGACCTACGCTCACGAACACTACGAGCTGTACCTGCGCTACCAGTGCGCCCGCCATGCTGGCGGCGGCATGGACCAGGACAGCCGCGACCAGTACGCACAGTTCCTGCTGCAGAGCAAGGTCAACACCCGCCTGGTGGAATTCCGCGAGGCCGACGGCACGCTGCGCATGGTCAGCATCATCGACGTGCTCAATGACGGGCTCTCTTCGGTCTACACCTTCTTCGATCCCGACCTGCCGGCCGCCTCCTTCGGCACCTACAACATCCTCTGGCAGATCGAGCAGGCGCGCCAGCTGGAGATGCCCTACGTCTACCTCGGCTACTGGATCAAGAAGAGCCAGAAGATGGCCTACAAGACCAACTACCAGCCGCTGGAAGCCCTGCACCAAGGAGAATGGCGCCTGCTGGAGGGCTGAAGCGGGGTTCACGCCTGTGGCGCCGCGTATGCAAAAACGCGCACAATCGCATCAAATTGACCTGCACCACGGCATCAGGTGGGGAATGCGCCGCAGCTCACGTTAGAATAGCGGCAGTTTTTTCTGCCCTCTTCCTTTCCTGATCGTCCCATCGTGTCCGACAAATTCCTTTACGCGCTCGCGCGTCCGCTGCTGTTTTCCCTCGAACCCGAAACCGCGCACCACCTGGTGCTGCCCGCGCTGCGCTGCGCCGCGCGCTACAGCCTGACCGATTTCATCACCAGGAAACCGGCCGCAGACCCGCGCACGGTCATGGGCATCACCTTCCCCAACCCGGTCGGCATGGCCGCCGGGCTGGACAAGGATGGCGCCTACATCGACGGCCTGGCCGCGCTGGGCTTCGGCTTCATCGAAGTCGGCACGGTCACGCCGCGCGCCCAGCCGGGCAATCCGCTGCCGCGCATGTTCCGCCTGCCGGCCGCCAGCGCGGTGATCAACCGCATGGGCTTCAACAATGGTGGCGTGGATGCCTTCGTGGCCAATGTGCAATCCTCGCGCTTCTACCAGGAGCGCCAGGGCGTGCTGGGCCTGAACATCGGCAAGAACGCCGATACCCCCATCGAGCGCGCCGCCGAGGATTACGTGCACTGCCTGGAAAAGGTATATCCCTACGCCAGCTATGTGACGGTGAACATTTCTTCACCCAACACCAAGAACCTGCGCCAGTTGCAGGGCGCCTCCGAACTGGATGCCCTGCTGTCGCAGCTGAAATCGGCCCAGCGCCGCCTGGCCGACCGCCACGGCCGCTATGTGCCGGTGGTGCTGAAGATCGCGCCGGACATGGAGTTGGAACAGATCAAGAACGTCGCCGACGCGCTGCTGCGCCACCAGATCGATGGCGTCATCGCCACCAACACCACCATCACCCGCGATGCCGTGCAAGGCATGCCGCATGGGGACGAAGCCGGCGGGCTGTCGGGCAAACCCGTGCTGGAGCTGTCCAACCAGGTGATCCGGGGACTCAAGGCCGAAGTCGGCGACGCCCTGCCCATCATCGGCGTGGGCGGGATCTTCAGCGGTGCCGATGCCCGCGCCAAGATCGATGCCGGCGCCTCGCTGGTGCAACTCTATACCGGACTGATCTACCAGGGACCGGCGCTGGTGCATGAGTGCGCCGAGGCGCTGCGGGCGCCGGTGGTTGCGGCGGCAGCGCACCACTGAGCCGTCAAGGGGCGTACAAACGAAAACAGCAGGCGATGTGCCTGCTGTTCTTCTTTGCGGGAGCGTGTGGGCGCCGGTGGGCACCGTTCAGTCCTTGGACGACTCCTTCTTGAGATTGAAGATCCGGCGCGCATTGGCATCGGATTCGGACTTCTTTTCAAAATCGGTCTTTTCGCAACCGGCCAGCACAACGCCGACGACCAGCGTCAGCAGCATGACGACGACACGCATGATATTCCCCTGAAAATTCGGATGAGACCCGGATGCACGCACGCCCTCGCCCGAGGGCAGGCGGACAGCGCCGCAGAATGGGCCTCTGCAGGCAGCATATCGGGCCGGCAGGCGCCATTTTATGCGCAAAAGATCACCGTACGGCAACTCTCAGTGAAAGTTTTCGCTCGAAAGCGGTCGCCGGTCCCCTCTATAATGGCAGGCTTCCGGCAGCCTGGCCGTCGCCCTGCATTGTGTCCATGTCCGTCAATACCATCGCCATCAACCGTCAGATGCGCCGTTTCGATGACCACGCCAGTGTCTGGCTGTTCGGTTACGGCTCGATCATCTTCAAGGCCGACTTTCCCTATCTGGAGCGCCGTCCGGCGCACATCACCGGCTGGGCGCGGCGCTTCTGGCAAGGTTCGCACGATCATCGCGGTACCGCCGAGGCGCCCGGGCGCGTGGTCACGCTGGTGCCGGAGGAAGGGGCGGTCTGCGCCGGCATGGCCTATCTGATCACGCCGGAAGTCTTTGCCCATCTGGATCACCGGGAAAAGAACGGCTATTTGCGGCTGGTCACGGCGATGCGCTTCGAAGACGGCCAGGAGGCCGAGGGCCTGATCTATATCGCCGCCGAGGACAACGAAGCCTTCGCCGGCCCGGCCAGCGAGCTGGAGATCGCCCGCCAGATTGCCGGCGCGGCCGGTCCCAGCGGGCGCAACAGCGAATACCTGCTCAAGCTGGCCCAGGCCCTGCGCGAGCTGGGGGCCGAGGACAGCCACGTCTTCGCCATCGAACGCCATCTGCTGCAACTGGCTCCGCAGCAGGCCCTGTTATCGTCCGCCCCACACCCCTGAGCACCGCATCGCACACTCAACAAGGAAGAAGAACATGATCAAGACCTTCGCCGCCGGCCTCACCATCGCCCTCTCGCTGGCAGCCTGCACCACCCCGATCCAGCGTACCGCCAGCGGGGACATTCCCCCCGCGCGCGTCTATATCAAAAGCATGACCGAGCAGGCCGCAGGCCTGTCGCAGATCACCTTCAGCCGCGCCGGTGGCCTGCTCAACAATGAGTTGCTGGAACTGGCCATCAACGACGTGGTGTTGGCCCAGATCGCCGGTGGCGAGCACCTCTCGATCTGGCTCAAGCCCGGCAGCTATGATTTCAGCGTCAAGCGTGCGCAACCGCTGAGCAGCAACGCGGCCGCCGCCGTGTCCAGGCTGACCCTGCCTGTGTCACAAGGCGGCAGCTACCAGGTGCAGATCAGCACCGAGCTGCGCGGACTGACGATGCAGCTGGCCAGGTAAGCCGAGCCGCCGTCCGCCCGCAACAGAAAGCACCGGATTACGTTGCTTTGCGACACTGCCGCTGTCGTACGGATGAAACACCGCACCACCGGGGGCGGTGTGCCGCCGCCTGAGAGCAACAAGCAACACGTTGATTTAAAAGGAAATTTTTTCAAAAGTGCAGCTGCAGCGACGCTGCACGCCAACATTATTCACAAAATAGATAACTGGTATTGGGATTCAAAATTGGAAGCGCGCCCGTGAAGCGAATATATTGCAATGCAACAGATCAATTTTTTCCTCACGGAGCTCACCATGAACATCGTCGCCGACATCCTCCCGTACACCCTGCTCATCGGCGCCATGGTCGCGCGCTACCTGATTTCGGTCAAGTAAGCAGCCCCCTGGCCGGGCCACTGCCAGTCTCCTCGAGGAGGCGGCGCAAGGTCACGGAGCAGTCTTGAAAAGCGGTCTTTGTCGCGTTGCAACGCTGACAAGCCGCTTTTTCTTTTTGGCGTTACGTCCGTACAATTTGCACCATATTGGCGCACATTTGCACCATTATCATCGATATTAATATCTGAAAAGGCGCGCGCTTACCAGACTCAAGCGTATGCCCTCGCTTGCAAAGCTGCTGCAGAGCATTACACTCGCAAGCTTCGCCAACGCAACGAAAGTGATGCATGAAGCGACTTGCCTTCCTCCTCGCCGCCTCGACCCTGCTGATGGCCCTGCAGGGCTGCGCCTGCGCGCCCGGCTTCGTCGGCCTGGACAGCCGCTGCCAGTTCAAGAACGTTCCCAGCGGACAGCCATGAATGAAGAAAAGCGCCAGACTGGCTCCTCATGGAGCCGGCCATGGCGCTTTACATGCGTAATTCCAGGTTAATCACAGCCCCGCTTTAGGCGGGAGTCTGCCTGTTTATTCTCGTCGGCCAGTGCAGCGGCAGTGTTCACTCCGCTGAGGGCAGCTGTCCCAGCCACTCCCGCAAATCGTGCATGGCCTGCTCACGGAGTCCGGCTTCCTCGTTGAAGATCTCATGGTAGGCCGAGGCATACCAGTGCAGCCTCTTGTGCGGTCCCGGCAAGGCTTCGAAAAAAGCCTGGCTGCCGCGCGGCGCCACGAAGGCATCCTCACCCGCCACCTGCAGCAGCACCGGCCGGGTGAATTGCCCGGCATCGCGGGCTGCCTGGTGCATGGCGTCCAGCATGAAGTTGAGCATGCGCGGCGCGATCTTGCCGTGGTTCAGCGGATCCTCCCGATAGGCCCGCACCTGATGCGGATCATGCGAGATGCGCTGCGCCGGCAAGGCCGTCGGCAGCGCCAGACCGGGGGCGATGGCCGAGGAAACCTTCAGCAGCAGCCGCTGCCAGCCTGACAGATCCAGCGCCAGTGCCGGCGAAGACAAGGCCAGGGCGCGCACCGGACTGAAGCCGCCGGTAGCGAACCGCGCCGCCACCAGTCCGCCCATGCTATGGCCGAACAGCAGCGGCGTGCACTGGGTGCGGCGGCTGAAATCATCGAAGCTCTGTTTCAGGTCGCGCAACAGGTCGTCCGACTCGATCAGGCTGCCCTGCCGCCCGCCGGAATTGCCGTGGCCGCGATGGTCGCAGATGCGTACCGACATCCCGGCCTCGTTGAACAGCTGCGCCAGCGCCCCATAGCGCCCGCCATGCTCGCCCAGGCCGTGCACCATCTGCACGGCGGCGGTGGCGCCGGGCAGCAGCCAGTCGCGGCAAAAGAGGCGGGTGCCGTCGGCGGCGTCGATCCAGTGTTCCTGCACGACAATAGGGTGGCTCATGGTCTCTCGCTGGTGGAAGGGGTCGGGTTGCGGTCAACGCGCCGGGCGCGCCAGCCCTTGCGCAAGCGGCGGCTCTGGCGCAGCGCGAGGTGCAGCGATGCGGCCCAGGAAAGCGGACGCGGATGCACCACCGCCCGCAGCGCACGCGCGTAATCCAGCACCATGCCGGGGGTCCAGGCCATGGTCACGGCGCGTTTGCGGATCTGGCTGGCGACCCAGATCTCGGGGGTGAACATCATCCTTACCGCATTGAACCAATGCCGGTCCCGCCCGCCGATGACACCCTCCAGCGCCGCCTCCAGCGCATGCGCTACGGTGCTCGAACAGTTGCGGTAGGTCAGGTTGTAGATGGCGCTCTGGCGGTAATGCTGCCAGAAGCGGTCCAGCGAGGCCCGACGATAGTCGCGGAAGACGATCTTCTCGGTCGATTCGCACCAGGCGGCGGCCTCGCTGCGGTAATCCGTCAGGTAACGGCCTTTGACGTCATTGTCGGCGGTGGCGCGCAAAAGGCGGGCGAACTGATCCGGCGAGCGGTCAATTTCCTCGGCGGGGTACAGGCTGATGTACAGATCGGGCAGGATCTCCAGCGCCGCATGTCCGGTCGAGATGACGCCGTGGATGTCGACGGCGGCAATGTAGCGGTCGATCACCGGCTGCCGCCGCGCCGGCCCCCTGGCGCTGCCGGTGGGAGTCCACACATGCACCGTCATGGGCGGCAGCGGCCCGGCTGCTGGCGCTGCCGGGGCCGGAGCCGGACCATGCAACAGCGTCTGCAGGTCGGCGGCACCATCATGCAGGCCGGCATCGAAGGGCCGCTGGTGGCTGCCGTTGCGTTCGGCCAGCACGTCGGCCGCCGCCTGCTGTGGCAGCACGCGGCTGCGCAGGGCCAGCCAGATCATGTTCCAGCCGCCGAAAATCAGGCCCAGCGCCAGGCAATACGGCACGGTGCCCTTGTAATGGGTGGGATAGGGCTGGAAGAAGATGATCGCCAGCACGATCTGCACGATGCCGCCGAACATGGCCATGCGCCAGCGCGGGAAGCGCACCACCAGCGCCGAGGTGATCTGCAGCGCGCCCCCGATGGTGAAGGCGATGCCAAAAAGCATGGCCAGCGCCATGTTGCTGGCCTGGTGCTGGGTGATGACCAGCACCGCAATGAGCAGGAACAGCCCGCCCTTGGCCTGGCGCAGCGTCTTCTGCGCGCCCATGCCGCTGTGGGCCACCCACAGCGTGACCAGGCTTTCCAGCAAGAGCAGGTAGCCGAACAGGGCCAGCGGAAAATTGAGCACGCCGTCGAGCGCATCGATCATCAGCGACACGCCGATAGTGCCCCAAGCCAGGCCGGCGACGGCGAGGGCGTGCCAGTTGCGGCGGATGAAATCGGCGCCCAGCAATAACAAGACGAGTCGTATCACGGCATTCCCTGGGGCCTGCGCCCTTCCCTTTGCGATCCCGCATTCTCGGGGATTCGCTGCGGCGAGGCAAATCAGCATACTGCAAGGCTGGATCAAGCGCACGCAATCGCGCACAATGCCGGGCTGTCTTCCCTTGCTGCCGCCTCATGTTCATGTCCATGTCCTTGCCGGTCCTGATCTCTGCCCTTGCCAGCAGCCTCTTGCTGCCGCCCGTCTCGCCCGTGCTGCTGTGCCTGGCCGGAGGGTGGCTGCGCCGTCGTGCACCGCGCGCCGGGCTGGCCTTGATGCTGCTGGGGGTGGCGATGCTGCTGGTACTGAGTACGCGCATCGGGGCACTCTGGGTGATCCGGCCGCTGGAAGCGCAATACCCCGCCCTGACCAGCCCCGGCCATGCCCAGGCCATCGTCATCCTGGGCTCCGGCCGCGTGGACGAGGCCCCGGAATACGGCGGCAGCGACGATTCCACGGCCATCGGCATGAAGCGACTGCAATACGGCGCCTACCTGGCGCGCCAGACCGGCCTGCCGGTCCTGGTGACCGGCGGTAACCCCGACGGTTCGCCGGAAAGCGAAGCCGCACTGATGGCGCGCGTCTTGCAACGCGATTTCAACGTGCCGGTGCGCTGGCAGGAAACCCGCGCCGACACCACCGCCCAGAACGCCCTCTATTCGGCCGCCATGCTCAAGGCCGATGGCATCGAGCGCATCCTGCTGGTCACCGACAGCATCCACATGGCGCGTGCCATGCGCGTGTTCACGCAGACCGGCCTGCAGGTGCAGGCCGCCCCCACCCTGTTCCTAGGCAACGCGCGTGCGCGCGTGACCGATCTCCTGCCGCGCGCCGGCAATCTGGAACTGGCCAGTTATGCCCTGCGGGAGTGGATCGGACAGATGTGGTATCGCGCCCGCGCTGCCCTGGGTCGCTGAAAGCGTGCAGCGCCGCCCAGGGCAAGCGCAAAAATGAGCACACTTGCCCCTCCTGTTCAGGCATTCATCCGGGCAACTCGGCAGTAAAGTGAGAAAGTCGCGAGTATTTCGCCTGCGAAACCCGCGACCGACACGTTTGACTTCGAAACAACAATGCTCACAGAAGGCGATGCGTCCAGCCAGCACGGCAAGGCGCAATCGCCCCGGCGCAACGACGCCAACGGGCACTCTGACAAAATTGGGAGATCTCCTCATGGGCCAGTTGTCCTTCAGCAAAAAGCTGTGGCTGCCACTCGTACTTAGCCTTATTGCACTGCTGGCTATTTCCGTCTTCAGCGCCTTCATGGTGCGCAACGTGCGTCTGGAAGAGCGCAAGAACGACCTCAGCAACATCGGCCAGACCGCGCTGTCCATGGTCAAGGCCTACGGCACGCTGGCCGACAGCGGCGCCCTCACCAAGGAAGAAGCGCAAAAGCGTGCCAAGGCCGCCATCAAAAGCCTGCGTTACGGCGCCGATGGCTACTTCTCGATTTCCACCTCGGCCCAGATCATCGTCATGCACCCGATCAAGACCGAACTCGATGGCAAAGACCTGACCAACTTCAAGGACCCGGCCGGCACCAACCTGTTCGTCGAGATCACCAAGGCCGGCAGCCAGCCCGGCGGCGGCTTCGTCAACTACCTGTGGCCCAAGGTCGGCGCCGACAAGCCGGTACCCAAGACCTCCTTCGTGATCGCCTACCAGCCCTGGGACTGGAACCTGACCACCGGCGCGTACATGGATGACATCAACGCCGCCTTCATGCGCACCCTCACCCAGATGGCGATCCTCTTCGCCGTGGTGGCCGCCGCCCTGGTGGCGCTGGTGATCGTGATCAACCGCGGCATCCTGCGCACCGTCGGCGGCGATCCGGCCAAGGCCGCCGAGGTCGCCAACCGGATCGCCCAGGGGGACCTCACGCCCAACATCGAGACCGCACCGGGCGACCGCAGCAGCCTACTCTATGCGGTGCGCAGCATGCGCGATTCGCTGTTGGGCACCATCGCCAACATCAAGACCTCGGCCGACACCATTGCCACGGCCAGCCACGAAATCGCCAGCGGCAACCTCGACCTGTCGCACCGCACCGAGCAGCAGGCCGGCTCCATCGAGGAAACCGCGTCGGCCATGGAAGAACTGACCGCCACCGTCAAGCAGAACGCCGACAATGCCCGCCAGGCCAACCAGCTGGCCGAATCGGCCTCCGAAGTGGCGATCCAGGGCGGCAGCGTGGTGGGCCAGGTGGTGCAGACCATGGAAGGCATTACCGACAGTTCGCGCAAGATTGCCGACATCATCGGCGTGATCGATGGCATTGCCTTCCAGACCAACATCCTGGCGCTGAATGCGGCGGTGGAAGCCGCCCGTGCCGGCGAGCAGGGCCGCGGCTTTGCGGTGGTGGCCTCGGAAGTGCGCTCGCTGGCCCAGCGCTCGGCCTCGGCGGCCAAGGAGATCAAGGCGCTCATCGATGACTCGGTGGCCAAGGTCGATACCGGCAGCAAGCTGGTCGAACAGGCCGGCGCCACCATGACCGAAGTGGTGGCCAGCGTGCGCCGCGTCACCGATATCGTCGGCGAGATCAGCTCGGCCAGCCAGGAACAGAGCGCCGGCATCGCCGAAGTCGGACGCGCCATCACGCAGATGGACGAGGGAACGCAGCAGAACGCCGCGCTGGTGGAACAAGCCGCTGCCGCCGCGCAATCGCTGCAGGATCAGGCCGCGACGCTGGCCGGTCTGGTCGGGCGTTTCCAGATCGATGGCAGCCAGGCACATGCGGCGCAAGCAGTACCGGCCGCGACCGTCACTGCAGCTGCGGCCAGGCCGGCAGCAGCGCCGGTATCGTCCGCAGCGGCCACCCGCAAGCCGGCCACCCGCGCAGCCATCGCTGCGCCAAAGGCCGCGCCCGCCAAACCGGCTGCGACCCCGAAGGCCGACAAGACCGACAAGGCCGAGGACGCCAAGCCGACAGGCAAACCGGCCTCGCGCCTGCCCGCGGGGGAAGATGACGGCGATTGGGAGACGTTCTGATCGCCCTTCGCCGTCCATCCGGCCGCTGACCAGCGACGCCCGCCTTGCGCGGGCGTTTTTCGTTGGTGCTTACCAGCGCAGCAGGCGCGTCCCCAGCAGCGAGCCCGCTCCTGCCGGAATGAGCATGCCGAGCAGGTACCACACGCCCCAGAACGGCACCCCCATCTCCGGGCAATGCAGGCAATACACCATGGTCGCGGTCGCCCCGGCCAGCAGCCCCGCGACCGCACCGGTGAGGCGCAGCCGCGTCGGCGCCATCGCGCGCACGGCCCAGAAAATGCCGATGAACAGCGGAACGGACAGAAGCGCGATATTGAAGGGGCAGCTTCGCCAGCTGATGCCCATGAGCAGCGGCAGGCGCTGGGCCACCGGCGCACTGAGCAGCACCAGCGCACCACCGGCCCAGACTGCCAGGCCGGGCAAGGCAATGCCAGCCCAGCGCGCGCCCACGCGCAGCCCCGGACGTACCAGACGCCGCAGCACCAGCATGGCGCCCACGGCCAACGTCGTCGGCAAGGCCAGCTTGATCCAGAACAGCGGCACCCCCAGCATCACGGTCAGGTCGGGGCGCAGTCCGTAGATCGCCAGCATCAGCAGCAGCGAACCCAGGCCGCCCAGCAGCAGTGCCTGGGCCATCTGCCTGAACGGCATGCGACGGTCCACCGGCGCCACGCCGCTGGCCATCATGGAAATGAGGTCGTCAGTCTTCATGCTTGCAATTTCTCCCGGATCTTCAGGGCCAGGGCCTTGAGGCCGCGATGGATACCCACTTTGACGGCCGATTCCGACATCCCTGTCAGTTGCGCCGTCTCGGCCACCGACAGGCCCTCCAGCTTCACATGCAGGATCGGCAGTCGCTGCCTGTCGGGCAACTCCTCCAGCAGGGCAGCGACGTCGCGCCGGGCCTGTGCCGGTTCGTCGTCGCAGGTGGCCAGCAGGTCGTGCTCTTCTTCCAGCGGATCGTGGAAGGCTTCACGGCGCGAACGGGCGCGCAGGAAATCCATCAGCTTGTAGCGGGCGATGGCGTGTACCCAGGCCGTCAAGGGCTGCTCAGGGCGATAGGTATGGCGCGCGTTGTGGATGGCCAGCAGGGTTTCCTGCACCACGTCCTCGACGTCATCCTGCAGATGGACGAGGCGCTTGCGCAGGAAGGCGCGCAGTCGGCCGCTCAACTCGGCCAGGAAATGGCGATAGGCCACGGCATCGCCGTCAAGACCGGCCAGCAGCAGCGTGCGCAGGCGTTCCTCGGCAGGATGCGACGGTTTGCCCGGACGGCCCGCCACATCGTCCGGCAAGGCCGGACCGCCAGTGGCCAACAGGAAAGGACTTTCAGTCATGGCATTGCCGCCAGATCACCAACGAAGCAGCCACGGGCCGCAGCAGGCACCCGCCGCCGTCGGCAGCGCCACCCCCAGTACATACCAGACGCCCCAGAACGGCGGCGCCATCTCCACGCAATAAAGTGAATAGACTAGCACGCCCTGCGCCCCCGCCACCAAGCCGGCCACCGCGCCCGCCGCGCGCAGCCGGGTAGGCGCCAGCCCGCGCAGGAACCACAGCATGGTCGCCAGGGTGGGCAGCGACAGCAAGGCCACATTGGCCGAACAGACCTTCCAGCTGCTGCCCAGCAGCAGGTCCAGCCGCTGCGAGGGCGGTGCCAGCGCCAGCCAGCTGCCACCGGCCAGCCACAGCAGGGCCGGTGGCAACAACAGCCCGGCTGCCGGTGCCAGACCGATGCGCATGCCCGGCAGTGCCAGGCGGGAGGCGGCCAGTTGTCCGGCCATCAGGGCAGCCAGCGGGAAGGAGACCTTCATCCAGAACAGCGGCTGCTGCAACAATGCGCGCAGGTCGCTGCGAACCCCATAGAGAATGGCCAGCAACAGCGCTGCGCCCATCAGGCCGAAAGCCAGCGTAATCGCCATGCGCGCAGCCACATTGCGCACCAGGGTGCGCTGGCCGGGGCCGGCGGGTCCACCGGTCCCGGTGGCCAGCATGTTGACCAATTCCATCGTTTTCATTCACATCCCCTGTGGGGCCCCTGCGGGCGGACTGCGCAACGGCGCGCTCTCCTGTGTATTCGTTCACAAAAGCGTTTTGGTTACAGCAGTCGCAAAAAATATTCCTTCAGAAAATCTTCGATGCGCTGTAACCGGCCAGCCCCGGCCTGCGAATTAACCATCAGATCGGCCGCCTGGATGCAGTACACGGGCTGGCGCCGGTCAGTGTCATCTTCCACATCACTTTTTAGGAGCACACCATGAACCACCGCCTCGTCGCCACCGCCGCCCTGACCCTCGCCACCCTCGCTTCGGGCGTGGCCACGGCACAAGACAAGCAACCGATGAACAAGACCGCCGTCGAGAAGTGCTATGGCGTCTCCATGGCCGGGCAGAACGACTGCAAGGCCGGCGAAGGCACCACCTGCGCGGGCACGGCCAAGATGGATTACCAGGGCAACGCCTGGAAGAACGTGCCGGCCGGTACCTGCACCTCCATCAAGACCCCACGCGGCATGGGTTCGCTCAAGCCACTCTGAGCCAACGGGAATCCGTCGCCATGACAGCGCACCTCCTCACCGCCGGCCTGGGCCTGAAGCCCCAGCATTTCGATGCGGCGCTGGCCTGCCCCGCCCCCGGCCTGTGGTTCGAAGTCCATCCGGAGAACTACCTGATGGATGGCGGCCCCCGACTGGCCTGGCTGCACGCCATCCGGGAGCAGCATCCGGTGGCCTTGCACGGGGTGTCGCTGTCACTGGCCGGTCCCGACGCGCCCGATCCCGCTCACCTGCGCCAGCTGGCGCAGCTGGCCGGGCGCATCGAACCGGTGCTGATCTCCGAACACCTGGCCTGGTCGCGCGCGGGCGGGCATTACCTGCCCGACCTGCTGCCAGTGCCGCGTACCGCCGCGACTCTGGCGCGCCTGAACGCCAACATCAGCCGGACCCAGGAGGTCCTCAAGCGCCGCATCGCGCTGGAAAATCCTTCCCACTATCTGCGCATGGACCAGCACAGCTGGAGCGAGCCGGAATTCCTGCAGGAGCTGGTGCGCCGCACCGGCTGCGGCTTGCTGGTGGACGTCAACAATGTGTACGTGAGTGCCTGCAACCTGGGCATCGATGGGCGCCAGTATCTGGATCAGTTGCCGGTCGACGACATTCTCGAAATCCACCTGGCCGGCCACAGCGCCGACGCCAGTCTGCCCGGCCTGCTGGTCGATTCGCATGATGCCCCGATTGCCGCCCCGGTCTGGGCGCTGTACCAGCATCTGCTGGCGCGCATCGGTGCCCGCCCCACGCTGATCGAACGCGACGGCAACGTCCCCGCCTTCGACGAGCTGCTGACCGAGCGCGAGCAGGCCTGCGCCTTGCTGCAACCGCTGATGGCTGCACAAGAGGAGCAAGCCGCATGAACGCCGCCGATACCCGCTATTACGACGCCTTCCTGCAGGCCCTCCTCAACGGCCGCAGCGATGATCCGGAGGTGGACGCGCTGCTGGCCCAACCGGCCTTTGCGGTCTATCGCAATACCGTCTTCAAGGGCTGCGTCGATGCGCTGCTGGCCAACTATCCTGCCGTACATCGTCTGGTAGGCAACGCCTGGATGGCATCGGCCGCACTGGAATTTGCGCGTCTGCACTTGCCGCGCCAGGCCAGCCTGATCGCTTATGGCGAGGGCTTTGCCGGATTTCTCGGCACACTGGATGCCGCGCGCGAACTCCCCTACCTGCCCGGCATCGCCGCGCTGGATCGCTGCTGGACCGAATCGCACCTGGCAGCCGACCAGCCCCTGCTGGACGTATCGGCCCTGCACGCCGCGCTGGCAGCCGGCCATGACGTGACCCTGGTCCCGCATGCCGCCAGCCGCTGGCATCACGACCCGCTGCATCCGGTCTACACCATCTGGGACGCCAACCGCAGCGAGGATGGCCATACCGAACTGAGCCCCGAATGGCAGGGCGAAGGCGCCCTGCTCACCCGCCCCCACGCCCAGGTGCAATGGCAAGCGCTGAGCCAGGGAGGCTGCCGCTTTCTGGATGCCTGCCGCGCTGGCTGCAGCATTGCCAGTGCAGCCGGCCAGGCACTGGCGCATGAACCCGGCCTGGATATCGGCGCCATGCTGGGCCAGCTGGTCCAGGCCGACGCCTTCACCTCGTTTCACTGAACGGAGAACCCCATGAACCAGCCAGTCACCCTTAACGCCACCGAGCAGACGCGCACTTCGCTCTGGTCGCGCGCTGCCGACCTCGCCACCCGCCTCATCAGCGGTAACTTGCTGGCCCTGGTGGCGCGCGTGGCGATCGCCTCGATCTTCTTTCTCTCCGGCCGCACCAAGGTCACCGGCTTGCTGGACATCAAGGACAGCACCTACGTCCTGTTCCAGGAGGAATATCGCCTGCCGCTGATACCGCCCGAACTGGCGGCGCACCTGGCCACCTATGCCGAGCACTTCTTCCCGCTGTTGCTCATCCTGGGCCTGTTCACCCGTGGCGCGGCGCTGGCGCTGCTGGGCATGACGGCGGTCATCGAAATCTTCGTCTATCCCGATGCCTGGCCCACCCATCTGTCCTGGGCCGGCCTGCTGCTGTTGCTGGTCGCACGCGGCGGCGGTGCGTGGTCGCTGGACCGGCGCTTCAGTCTGCGCTGAACGAGGCAAAGATGACTCGCCCGCAGACCGGCATCCTGGCTGACATCATCGAAGAAAGCTTCACATCGGCCTTCAACCACCACGCGGCGGGCCGTCTCAGCACGCGCACTACAGCACGCTGGCGCAAGCGGACGTGGTGGAATGGATGACGGCGCATCCGGCCCGTTATGGTCTGATCGCCGCCTGCGACGTGCTGATCTATTGCGGGCAGCTGGCGCCCTTTTTTGCCTCCGCCCAGCTGGCTCTGCAAGACAAAGGCCATCTGGTCTTCACGGTTGAGCTGGCCGGGGAGGAAACTGCAGCGCCCTACTATCTGCATGCCAGCGGCCGCTTCCGCCACCAGCGCAGCTATGTCGAGCACTGCCTGCAGGCAGTGGGCATGCAGGTTTTGCTGATGCGGGAGGAAAGCCTGCGCGTAGAGATGCAACAGGCCGTGCCGGGACTGGTCGTGCTGGCGCGGCGCTGAAGCACCGAGGTATTGCCTGAGATCACCTTGTGGTCCGCGTTTCCCGCCGCTTTCGTGCGAGAAATCAGGTACCGGCAGCAAATGCCGCCCTGATGAACCAACGGAACCAGCGCTTGGCCTCAATCCTGCATCGGATTAACGCAAGCCCTGCAGCTTTGACATGCCAGGACGGCAACGCAGTAGCCGCGGCATGTCCCCAGCGCAACATGGCGGAAAGAACTTTCACTTTTTGTCGCACTTTTCGACCAAGGTACAGTCGTACCGGCATTCGGCATGGCTTAGAATAAGCCGAAGCTCACGACGTAATCGATCGATACGTACCGGCCTGCAGTGCGATGAATCCCCGCTCTTCGTTGTCCTGCCCAGGCGCCCACGGTGCGACATCTGCAAAGGAAGGCGTAATGACGCAACCCAAAAATATCTCGGCCCTGATGTGTGAGCTCAGCGTGGCGCTGGCGGAATTGTCGGAGAAGATGAGCAATCTTTCGGTCACACTGGAAAATTCCTTCCTCGAATCCGATGCCCCCGAAACGGCCGCCCTCATGGAAGCCGCCCGGGAAACCATCGACAAGGCCCGCGGCAGCTGAGTCCTGGCTGAGCTTCAGCCTGATCCTCTCACTCTCATCCCCACTCAATCTCACCTCATCCGGCAGCCGGATTCCCTCCGGCCTGCCGCCCCCGCAAAACACGTCCGGCACCTCGCAAGTCTCCCTTCGCTCTGCCCGACTCCGCTCAAAAGTCGTACTTCAGCTCGGCAAACACCGTGCGCTGCGGGAAGGGGTGGTACAGGAAGTAATCCCGGTTGGTCAGGTTGTCCACGCCCAGCGCGCCGCTCCAGTGCTGGTCGATGCGATAGCGCACGCGCGCATCGAAGACGGTGTAGCCATCGAAGCCGGTGTAGGTGTGGGTATTGACGTCGGTATTGTCGACGGTGGCATAGACACGGCCGCTGTAGCGGCCTGCCAGCGTATAGGTCCAGCGGTCATCGGGCTTGTAGCTGGCCACCAGCGTGGCGCGCCACTCGGGCACATAGGGCGTGCGCTTGCCCACCGAGGTGGCGCCGGCAGTGGTGGCGACGTAGCCGTTGTTCTGCAGGATGCGCGCATCCACCCAGGTCACGCTGCCGTTGAGCGAGAAGCCGCGCAGCAACAGATCATTGCGCTCGAAGGCCGCCTCGATGCCGCGCTGGCGCGTGCGGTCGACGTTCTGCGTGTAGGACGCGACCCCACTTCCAATGATCGACGTCTGCGAGATCAGCGCATCGGCAACCCGCTCTTCAAAGAGCGACACACGCCACTTGCCCTGCCCTTCGCGCAACTGCTTTTCGATGGCCAGTTCGGTGGACCAGACCTTCTCGGGCTTGAGATTCGGATTGGCCTGCAGATACACGCCATTGACCAGCACGTTCTGGTAAAGCTCACCCACGGTCGGGAAGCGCAGCGCGCGGCCGGTCGAGAGCGTGGCCATCCAGTCGTCGGTCAGCGCCCAGGCCAGTGATGCCTTGGGCGAGAGACCACTGTGGCTGATCTCGGGCTGGCTCACTGCAAAGGCGGTGCTGCCCGAGGTCGAGTAATTGCTGCCATCGAAAGCGCGCCACCATTCGTAACGCGCGCCCAGCGTGGCCTTGAGCGAAGGCGAGAGACGCCACACATCCTGCGCCCACAGCGCCGAGGTCTCGGTCTTGCCGCGCGAGTCGGAGGACAACGTGCCGTTGCCGCCACTGATCCAGTTGCTGGTCGTCCAGGTCGGCGTGGCCAGCGTGTAGCGGTCCAGATGCGCGCCGAAGCTGACGACCTGGGCACTGCCCTGCGCACGCCAGATGCCCTTGGCATCGAGCGTGCTCCAGCCGGTGCCGCTGGCGTCGGCAATGGTGCCGGCGCCGCCACTCTGCCCGGCCGGGAAGGCCGCAGTGGAGGTGCGGGTCAGGTCGCGCGAGGCCGACAAGGTGGAGGCCGCCAGTTGCCAGTCCCATTGCCCCTCGGTCTTGCTGCGCAATTCCAGCGACTGCATCCATTGCTGCTGGTCCACGTCATTGCTCGAAAAACCGCTGGTGTAGACCGTCGCGCCCCTGGCGTTCTTCAGGAAGCTCTGCGGACTGGCATTGGCCTGGTTCTGCCAGAAGCCCAGCGTGTAGGTGGCCGTGAGCGCCGGGGTGAAGTCGTAGGAAACCTTCAGCCGCGCCGTATCCTGCACCGTATGCGTGAGATTGCCGGCCCCCAGCACGTAGAGATTCTTGCCGCTGCGGTCCTGCGCCAGCACGGCGCCGGTGGTGCCGGCGGGAATGGCCGAAGCGGTGATGTAGGTCACCGGCTGCGAATAGCTGTCCAGGTGATTGACCGAGAAGCGCCACGCCAGCGCACCGCTGCGGTCGCCCAGGCTGGCATTGACTTCCTGCGCGCGGTACGTGCCGGAAGCACCATACTGGCTGAAATCCTGCTGCGCGTATTGGGCCTTGATGCTGGCTTCGAACTGCTGCGGCATGCGTGTGGTGATCTCGGTGACGGCACCATAGGAGTTGCCCGGATACTCGGCCGCGAAAGGTCCGTACATCACGTCGATACGCTCGATCTCTTCCGGCGCCACCATGAACCAGCGCGGCGAGCCATTGCCGTTGTTGTTGTTCACCAGCGCCGAGAGCAGGATGCCATCGACGTAGACCAGGCTGCGTGCACTGGCGTTGACGCCCGTGGTGCGGGTGGCCAGCGGTGACTGGGTATCGCCGATGTAGCGCTTGCGCACCGAGAGACTGGGCAGGTACTTGAGCGCATCCGAACTGTCGGTGACGTTGATGCTGTCGGCAGCGGCGTCGGCGGTGACGCTGGCACTGGTCTGCGGCAGTTGCTTGCGTTCGGCCACCGAGCCAGTGCTGCGCACTTCGATGGCCGGCAGGGCCGCTACATCGCTGCTGCCGGTAGCGGGACCGGATTGCTGCGCCCACGTGCTGCCGCTCCACGCGCAGAGCACGGCCAGGAGCATGGGTGAAGGATTGCGCCGGGCGGGATGGCATAAAGAGGATGGCGACGGCAGCTTCATGGCGAGGGTGTCCTGTTTTTTCTTGGCGTTGTGAAGGAAAGCGCGCGCAGCCGCACCCGCGACCGCCGTGACGTTCGCACTCCCCTTTTTTGGTCGGCGCAATCTATCACGCAGCCTGTGCGATGCGGTTGCGCCACCCTGCTGCTGGCGGACAGGCGGACCTGACGGGTGGAGAAAAAAGCCTTTTGGCACAAGCAGTTAGCGCTACCAGCCGACAAAAAAAATGGGCTGCGACATATTGCCGCAGCCCGTAAATACAACAGAGAGGAGATGAGATTGGACCCGATTTCCGTGCTGTCCCCCTTAATCCAAATCAAACGCGCTGCGCGCATCGGCCCGCATTTACCCTTGCACAAAACACCTGGCCAGGCGATCACAATCCGCTGGCGCAAGGGCGGCGCACGCGCAATCGCCCTTCCCGCGCCCTGGCATGGCGGCGTCTCTTTACAACGCCAGCCCCCTTGGCCCCTGTCCGATCACCGCACAACAAGGTATGATCGCTACCCGCCCGAACGGCGCCCGGCCAGTGCGAGCCGTTTAACGCATGCAGCCAGCCAGAGACGCTGCACTCCCGTGCCGTATCAGCACCCTCAGCACCCTCTGCATCCTTAGCACCATTGGCATCCTCAGCATCATCCGCTTCACCCGCATCACCAGGAGAAATCATCCATGCTTCGCCGCAACCCTTCCGGCCACCGGCCCCAAGTCCACGAATCTGCCTATGTCGACCACACCGCCATCCTGTGCGGCAAGGTGATCGTGCATGAGAATGTCTTCATCGGCCCCTATGCCGTGATCCGCGCCGATGAAGTCGATGACAACGGCGACATGGAGCCCATCGTCATCGGCGCCCATTCCAACATTCAGGATGGCGTGGTGATCCACTCCAAGTCGGGCGCGGCCGTGACCATCGGCGAGCGCACCTCGATCGCCCACCGCGCCATCGTGCACGGTCCCTGCTCGGTGGGCGATGGCGCCTTCATCGGCTTCAACAGCGTGCTCTTCAATTGCAGCATCGGCGCCGGCTGCGTGGTGCGCCACAATGCCGTGGTCGATGGCTGCGACCTGCCCCCGGGTTTTTATGTGCCCTCCACCGAACGCATCGGCCCCAAGACCGACCTGGCGACCATCCCGCGCGTGACGGTGGCGGCCTCCGAATTCTCGGAAGATGTGGCCCGCACCAACAATGAACTGGTCCGCGGCTACAAGCTGTTGCAGAACGAGTTCTGACCTGCGTCTTGCATCGCATCGGGCATAAAAAAATCCGGCTTCTTGCGAAGACCGGATTTTTTATTATCACGCCAGCCGATGAATCAGCCGTGCATCATCAGCTGCCGCGATAAGTCGAATACGCCCACGGCGACACCACCAGCGGCACATGATAGTTCTGCGACGCATCGGCCACACCGAAAGCAATCACCACCTCATCGATGAAACGCGGTTCCGGCAGGCTCACGCCCTGCTGCGCAAAATAATCGCCGGCCGCAAACACCAGTTCATACTTGCCGGGCCTGAACGCATCACCTTCCAGCAAGGGCACATCGCAGCGGCCATCGCTGTTGGTGACGGCGTTCTTGAGCAGGGTCTTGCCGCCCGCCTCCACCGCATAGAGCGCCAGCTTCACGCCCGCACCCGGCTTGCCCTTGGTGATATCCAGCACGTGCGTGCTCAGTTTGCCCATGTTGCTGTCCTTTCGCTGTAATGAGTGATGAAGAGTGAACGGCGATGATATACCGGCGCGCGCAAATGCCTATATGAACCCGCTTATAACGGCCATCGGGAAACTGTCTTTTTATTCCAGATTCAGACAATTCTGATTGAATAAAATCGAGCTTCCCGATTCAGATTGCATGCCTCAAAAACTCCTGCAAAAAATCGAAAAATATAGGAGTTCTTTTTCAGCGCCCCCTTCCTATACTCGCCCGGATCCGCTGCCGGCCTACCTCTCCGGCCGGCCGGATATTCCTGACATCTGATCGCCAGCCCTTGCCCGGAGCCGTTTCCAGCTTTTTTGCACAAAGCTTCATATCGCGCCGCGCATCCCTCATTGCCAGCCACGAGATTTCGCAACCCTTACTCTCGGAACCTGACATGAGCTTCATCAAAAGCCGCAAGCACCCCTGCTCCCCCCCTTCTTCCCTTTCCTCTCATTGCCGCCTCTCGGCCGCCATTGCCGGCGCCCTGCTGCTGCCGGTCCTGCCCGCGCAGGCCGAGCCTGCCAGCGCGGCATTGCCTGCCGTGCGGGTCGATGCCACCAAGGAATTGCCCTACAAGGCGGAACAATCGGCCTCACCCAAGTACAACCAGCCGCTGGTCGATACCCCGCAAACCCTGCAAATCCTCAAGCGCCCGCTGATGGAACAGCAGGGGGCCACCACCCTGACCGAGGTACTGCGCAACACCCCCGGCGTAGGCACTTTCTTCCTCGGCGAGAACGGCAGCACCAGCACCGGCGACACGGTGTACATGCGCGGCTTTGATGCCTCCAGCGCCATCTTCGTGGACAACATAAGGGACCTCGGCGCCATCTCGCGCGACGTCTTCAACCTGCAGCAGGTGGAAGTCCTGAAAGGCGCAGCCGGTACCGACAACGGACGAGGCTCGCCCAACGGCGCCATCAACCTGGTCAGCAAGCAGCCCGAGCTGGCCGATGCCGTCTCCGCCAGCGCCAGCTACGGCAGCTTCAACCAGAAGCGCGGCACGGTGGACTGGAACAAGGTGCTCGACAGCGAACGCGGCCTGGCGCTGCGTCTGAACCTGATGACGCAGAACAGCGGCGTGCCCGGCCGCCACGAAGTCCACAGCCGCCGCGACGGCTTCGCCCCCTCGCTGGCGTGGGGCCTGAACAGCCCAACCCGCGTCTTCTTCAACTATCTGCACATGCAGCAGGACAACCGTCCCGACGGCGGCGTGGTCACCATCGGGCTGCCCGGCTACAGCTCGCCCGACCCGGCGCGTCCTTTCATCGGCACGGCGCCGCGTGTCAATCCGCGCAATTTCTATGGTCATATCGACGACTACGACAGGGTGAATGCCGACATGTACACCGTGCGGGTCGAACACGATTTCTCGTCCACGCTGAAGCTGCAGAACAGCACCCGCTACGCCCGCACCGACCAGGACTACCGCCTCAGTTCCTTCCTCGCCACGGGCGTGGACAGCCCGCGCTTTACTGCCGGCATCGTCACGCCCTCGGCGTCCGACCGCTCCACCTGGCTGCTGGGGCGGCAACTGGTGACGCGGCGCGACCAGTCCAACGAGATCATCAGCAACCAGAGCCATTTGACCAGCAAGTTCACTACCGGGAACCTGCAGCACACCCTGGTAGGCGGCCTGGAGCTCACGCGCGAGCGGCAGCATGCGCTTTCCTTCACAGCCACCGGTTCGCGCCCTTACGCCAACCTGTACCAGCCCGATGCCGCTTTCGACGAATCCCGGGTCACGATCAGCCGCAACGGTTTCAACCTGGGCCAGACCGATACAGCCTCGCTCTATGCGCTGCACACCATCAGGTTCAACGAGCGCTGGTCGCTCAACCTGGGCCTGCGTGAAGACCACTACCGCACCGACTTCAACAGCGTCGCAGCGACCAACACCAGCCGCCTCTCGACCTCCGGCAACCTGCTGAACTGGAAGCTGGCCGGCAGCTTCAAGCCCACCGCCGACAGCAGCATCTATGCGCTGGTCGCCACATCGCAGCAACCGCCGGGCGGCGCCAACTTCAATCTCAGCACCAGCCGCCGGAGCGCCTCCCATCCCGACTATGCACCGCAGAAGACGCGCACCGCCGAACTGGGCACGAAATGGGACGTGCTGGACCGCAAGCTGACGCTGACCGCCGCGCTCTACCGCACCGACGTCAGCAATGAAATCGAACTCGATGCCGTGAGCAACACCTACTTCCAGATCGGCAAGAAGAGAACGAACGGACTGGAGCTTGGCGTAACCGGAGAGGTCGCGCGCAACGTCTCTCTGACGGCCGGCTACAGCCGCATGGACAGCCGCGTCACCCGTGGCAACGTGGCCACCGCCAGCGGCGAGAACCACCTCGCCTACGCGCCCCGCGACTCCCTCACCTCCTGGGCCACCTGGCGCGCTGCGCCCGGCTTCACACTGGGTGGCGGACTGCGCTACTCCAGCGGACTGCTGCGCGGAAGATCCGGTACCATCGGCACCCCGACCAGCACCGGATCCTATTGGGTGGCCGACGCCATGGCCAGCTACGTGGTCAACCAGTATCTGGACCTGCAGTTCAACGTGACCAACCTGTTCAACAAGGAGTATGTGAATTCCATCAACGCGTCCGGTTACCGCTACCTGCCTGGCGCGGAGCGCGCCTTCCTGCTGACGGGCAACCTCAAGTTCTGACGCTGAACTGACCCTCCGGTGGCGGCGTTCTGCCGCCACCCGCTTCCCTCCCGCACTTCTGCCGCAAATTATTTATACCTTTTATCAAAACATGAGAGGTCGGCGTATTTTTTGCGCCACATCCCAATCTACCGATTGACGAACCGCCATGCCAGAACCAGTGCGGGCCTGCGCTCTACTGACCGAATCTGACCCGCCGCACGACGCGGCAGGCTCTCGATTTTTTTCGAAATAAGAATCACTGTTATTTACATTGTGTATATAATTGTAAGCATCCTGACTCATTTCGTTACAAAAAGACCGAAGCGGGATACACAAAAACACAACCTCGCCAGCCATTTTCGGCGGAGCCTGCCACGTCTCACCGACCACGCGATTGCCCGTCCGACTCATAGCCAGCCAAGAGAACCCTCAACAATTTCTCTCGGAACCTTGCCATGAGTTACATCAAGAGCCGCAAGCATGCGCAGCCTGCGTTTGCCTCGACCCGTCTGTCGGCCGCCGTTGCCGGCGCCCTGCTGTTGCCCGCCGTGGGCGCCCACGCCCAGACCAGCGCCACCCTGCCCAAGGTCGAAGTGACCGCCACCCAGGAATCGGACTACAAGGCCGACAAGGCCTCCTCGGCCAAGTACAGCCAGCCGCTGGTCGACACGCCCCAGACCCTGACCGTCATCAAGAAGCAGCTGATCGACCAGCAAGGCGCCACCACGCTGACCGAAGCGCTGCGCAACAGCCCCGGCGTGGGCACCTTCTATCTCGGTGAAAACGGTTCGACCAGCACCGGCGACGCCATCTACATGCGCGGCTTCGACAGCTCCAGCGCGATCTTCGTGGACAACGTGCGCGACCTCGGTTCGATCTCGCGCGACATGTTCAACATCCAGCAAGTGGAAGTCTTGAAGGGCCCGGCCGGCACCGACAACGGACGCGGCTCTCCGACCGGTTCGATCAACATGGTCACCAAGCAGGCCGAGATGACCAACTTCTTCAATTCCTCGGCCACCTATGGCAGCTGGAACCAGAAGCGCGCCACCGCCGACTGGAACAAGGTGGTGGACGAAGAGCGCGGCATCGCCCTGCGCCTGAACCTGATGAAGCAGGACAGCGGCGTCCCCGGCCGCCACGAGGTCAAGAACGACCGCTGGGGCGTGGCGCCCTCGCTGGCGTTCGGCCTGAACAGCCCGACCCGCGTGTTCCTGAACTATCTGCACATCGACCAGGACAACGTACCCGATGGCGGCGTGCCGACCATCGGCCTGCCGGGCTACACCTCGCCGGATGCCGCGCGCCCCTACATCTCGAGCGCGCCGCGCGTGTCCTCCAGCAACTTCTACGGCAACGTGAACGACTACGACAAGGTTACCGCCGACATGTTTACCGCCCGGGTGGAACATGACTTCTCGCAGGACGTGAAGCTGCAGAACACCACCCGCTATGCCAAGACCAGCCAGGATTACTTCCTGACCTCCTTCATGGCCTCGGCCGCCAGCAGCACCCGCGCTGCCGGTCTGCTGACGCCTTCGGCGACCAACCTGTCGACCTGGACCCTGGCGCGCAACCTGCCCACCCGCAAGGACCAGTCCAACGAAATCATCACCAACCAGACCAACATCACGGCCGACCTGAAGAGCGGCAGCCTGAAGCACACGCTGGTGGGCGGCGTCGAGATCACCCAGGAAAAGCAGCACGCAACGTCCTTCACCGCCACCGGCAGCCTGCCGGCGGCCAACCTGTACAACCCGGATCCCAACTTCGGCAGCGGCACCTATTCGATTCGCGCCACCGGCTACAACGACGGCAAGACCGATACCGTCTCGGCCTACCTGTTCGACACCATCAAGTTCAATGAACAATGGTCGATCAATGCCGGCATCCGCGAAGACCACTACCGCACCACGTATTACTCCAACGCGGCCGGTACCATCACCAACCTGTCGACCTCCGGCAACCTGTTCAACTGGAAGCTGGCCGCGATCTACAAGCCGACCGACTACAGCAGCATCTACGCCCTGTACGCCACCTCGCAGCAGCCGCCGGGTGGTAGCAACTTCACCCTGTCGGCCTCGGCCAACAGCGCGGCCAACAGCAACTACGCGCCCCAGAAGACCAAGACCTCCGAGCTGGGCACCAAGTGGGATCTGATGAACAAGAAGCTGGCCGTCACCGCCGCTCTGTTCCATACCGAAGTGACCAACGAAGTCGAGCAGGATCCGACCTCGCTGCAATACTTCCAGACCGGCAAGAAGACCGTGCAGGGCATCGAGCTGGGCGTGACCGGCGACGTGACCAGCAATCTCTCGGTGGCCGCCGGTTATACCTGGATGGACACCAAGGTCAACAGCGGCGCCATCACTACCGCCGCCGGCGAGAACAACCTGGCCTATACGCCCAAGCAGGCCTTCACCTCCTGGGCCACCTATCGCCTGCCGCAGGGCTTCACGGTCGGCGGCGGTGCGCGCTACGTCAGCTCGCTGTTGCGTGGCACCGATAGTGCGGTCGGTACGCCCAAGTACGCCAACAGTTACTGGGTCTTCGATGGCATGGTGGGGTATGTCGTGAACAAGAATGTCGATCTTCAGTTGAACATCTACAATATTTTCGACAAAGACTACGTAGCGGCGATCAACAAGAGCGGCTATCGTTACACTCCCGGCACGCCGCGTTCGGTAGCGCTGACCGCGAACTTCAAGTTCTGATGCAGATGATGCCCATGACTTGATCTGCCTCAGTCCCGCCACGGCCGGCTTTGCCTAAAGTGGTGGCGCCGACTGAGTTCAGTCATGCATCAGCCAGACTTGACGGCCCCTCCTTCACGGGAGGGGCCTTTTCATTAGCGATAGGAGAATTTCATCATGATGCTGCATATCCCCGAGGTCCTCAGCGCCGAACAGGTGCGCCACATCCGCGCCGAGCTGGACCGCGCCGACTGGGTTGACGGCCGCGAAACGGTGGGCGACCAGGGGGCGCGCGTCAAGCGCAACCGGCAGTTGCCGGAGCATTCGCCGCTGGGCTTCGCGCTGGGCGAGATCATCCTGGCGGCCTTGCGCAAGAACCCGCTGTTCTTCGCCGCCGCCCTGCCCAAGAAGACCATGCCGCCGCTCTTCAACAGCTATGAAGGCGGTGAGCACTATGGCCTGCACGTGGACGGCTCGGTGCGCAACCTGCCCAATGCGGCGGGCAGCCTGCGCACCGATGTGTCCTCCACGCTCTTCCTGTGCGACCCGGACGAATACGATGGCGGCGAACTGGTGGTGGTCGATACCTATGGCACCCATGAAGTGAAGCTGCCGGCTGGCGACCTGATCGTCTATCCCTCCACCAGCCTGCACCGGGTCGAACCGGTCACGCGCGGCGCACGCGTGTGCTCCTTCTTCTGGACCCAGAGCATGATCCGCGATGACTGGAAACGCAGCATGCTCTTCGAACTGGACCGCAACATCTTCAGCCTGCGCCAGAAGCTGGGCGACAGCGAGGAAGTGGTCGGGCTGACCGGGCATTATCACAATCTGCTGAGGCAGTGGGCGGACGTTTAAGCCCGCCCTTTCAAGGCCTCACCGGAGCATGGTCTGCAGGACCCACTGTTGCAGACGGGCGGTGTCGTTCATGTCACCGCCATAGACGAAGTGGGGAATCAAAGGCTCGTTGCTGCGACGAAGCCGTCCACGATGCACCTTCAGCGGCATGGCCATCATCAGGCCGCCCGGCAAGCGCAATTGTGCCAAGTCAAGGTAGTTGGTATCGGCGCTGGTGGGCTCACCAACGTGTAGCGCGCCGGGGATGCTCAACACCGCATCGGCAAAATCGAGGCAAGCGCTGGCGCAGTAGGCATCGGTAACCAAGCCAAGCCGCCCCTGGAAGGGCAAGCCGGTCTCCGCCAGTTCAGGTACGTCGCCGTTGTCGACCCACTTGGCACCGCTTGCCTGTGCGGCGCGCATCTTGTCCAGGATCCGGGTGAGCCATTGCACCTCGGGGCCAGACGCACCTTCGAGCAGGCGATAGCGATCTACATGTGACTGCAAGGTATCGATGGCGATCTGCGATACGCGCCACCAGGCACTCGCATGCTCGGGTCCAGGAGGCATGGCCTGCTTGAGCAAGGCCTGCAGGATACGATCGCCGAAAGCGCTATTGCCACCCTGGTTGCCACGCGTGTCCAGGATCACCATCTTGGCCTTATCGAGTTTGCGCAATTGCGCCAGCAATTGCTCCAGTTGTCCGAGCCCGGCCTGATCCAGCTGGAAATCGGAAACATTGACCCAATACGTCCCGTCGCCCATGTCATGCAGGCCCAGAGGATGCCTTGCCCTGGCGAACACGCGACGAAGACCTTCTTTCTCCTCGCGCCAGTGCAGAGCGAAGCGCTCGTGGTGCCCATCGGGCAGCTCGACCAGACAGGACTGGACCGGCCTGTCGGTCCAGCGCGGATCAATGGGCATCTCCACCGTCAAATGTGCCGCCAACTTGCGGCGGACTTCCAGCAATGCAACGCGTCGATCCACGAAAGGCATGATGTCCTCCCGGATCAGGTCTGATACTGCACGACCATCGCATTCCAGTACCCGCACGCCCACGGGAGGCAGCGCAACCGGCCAGTGCGCGGCACGCTGAGAGACGAAGTATTGGCCGTCGTGCTCCTCCATAATCCATCCCGCCCATGCACTGCGCCGCCGACGCGTTGAATTCTGCGCGACCCACAGATGCCCATCCTTGAAACCCACGGCATAAAACTGGACTGCGGCAATGGCCTCGCGCTCGCTGGTCGCCCTTGACGCCAGTGCCTGCGCCTGGACATAGCCTGCTTCCCGCCACGTGTGGAACTCTTCGTCGTCCTCTTCCAGCACACCGGGATGCGCGGCGTCGATACTTTCCCGCATGAATGCCAGGTCACGGTAGGCCACCATCGCCCAGTGTTTCTTCGCCTCTTCTGGTTGCGCAGGCGCTCCAGCTTCTGCCCTGCATTGCACCCAGGTGGCGAGCAAGACAATGAGCAGCCTGAATATTGTTTTGCACCTTAACTTGGACAAGATCATCCAACATCCCTTCCTTGAATCTGCCCTTGAAGCAGTGATGGATTACCCCACGAGCACAAAAAAAACGCGACATCCATCGTCGCGCACGTCCGGCCCGAGATGATGCTAGACAGCTTGCTCTTGCTCCATCGCTCACGTTCGATGTTTCACCTCTTATTTTCCTTCTCAGTTTTCGCGTCAACCTCACTTCTCCATCTATTTTTATATCGTTTATATCTTTTATCTTCTTTCGACAACAAAAGCCGCGAGGTTCGCACAAGCGCCTCCCACCACATGCCAGATTTTATATATTTGACATACGATAAACGATATACAAAAATGCACTGCCAACGCAGGACAGTTTCGTCCGCAGTCCGCACCAGAGTGACCGAAAAACCGCCACCTGCCCCGCACCCTCCAGACCCCGGAGACATCCTCATGTCCAGGCTGCCTGACCATCTCGACATCCACCTCATCCGCATCCTCTATCTCCTGCTCTGCGAGAAGAACGTCTCGCGGGTCGCCCTGAAGCTGAATCAGCCGCAGCCCTCGATCTCGGCCTCGCTGCGCAAGCTGCGCGAACTGACCGGCGACCCGCTGCTGGTGCGCGGGGCGCGCGGCATGGTGCCGACCCAGCACGGCGAAAGCCTGTTGAAACCGGCCAAGCGCATCCTCGACGAGACCGAGCGCCTGTTCATCCCCAAGAGCGCCTTCGTGCCGCAGGAGGAAGAGCGCACCTTCCACATCGCCGCGCCCGACTACATGAACACGCCCTTCTTCACCGAAGTGATCGGCCGCCTGCGGCGCGAGTCGCCGCGCAGCCGCATCGTCATCCACGCGCTGGGGCCGGATACCGATTACGTGCGCCGGCTCTCGGATGGCGAACTGGACCTGGTGATCGCCAACTGGGATGAACCGCCCGCCCACCTGCATCTCTCCAAGCTGTTCGACGATCCCATCGTCTGCCTCATGCGCGCCGACTGCGCCTACGCCAGGCGCACCGCGCGCGATGCCATGAGCATCGACGACTACCTGTCGCTGCCGCACGCGGCGCCCTCGCAGATCCTGCCCGGCTATCACGGCTCCATCGATACCTTCCTCGAAAAGCAGAACCTGCATCGCAACGTGGTCGTGGAATCGGCGCACTTCCGCATGCTGCCCTACATGGTGGCGCAGACCGACCTGGTGCTGACCGCCGGCCAGCAGTTCGCCCGCGTCTACGAAAAACTGCTGGGCCTGAAAAGCTATGCGGTGCCCATCAAGTTCCCGCCGCTGCGCTTCTACCAGCTCTGGCACGAGCGCGCGCACCAGGCCACCGAGCACAAATGGCTGCGCGCCCAGGTCAGCGCGGCGGCCAGGATGATGGCCTAGGCGCGCGCCTGACACGCCGCCGGGCCGCACCAGAAGAGGGCAAGACGCCGACGTCATATATCGGCAGCACGCCAGGTGGTATATGCTGCCGACTATAGTTGACACCTGCCGGATTGCATTAGTATCGCCAGGATCAGGCGCCCCCCTCTGTCCAGCGGCAAGGCACGCTCTCCCGGGCGCGTTGACGTGGGCGTGGTCACATGCCCTTCGATCAACATGCCAGGAGACCAGCCCATGCAAGCCCCCAGCCACCCGGTGGATGAACGCCTCCCCGTCTTCAAGCTCCTTGCACTGGGCATGCAGCACGTCCTGGTGATGTATGCCGGTGCGATTGCGGTGCCCCTCATCATCGGCGGCGCACTGAACCTGCCCAAATCCGAGATCGCCTACCTGATCAGTGCTGACCTGTTCTGCTGCGGCCTGGTCACCATCATCCAGAGCGCAGGGATCTGGAAGTTCGGCATCCGCATGCCCGTCATGATGGGCGTGACCTTTGCCGCCGTGGGACCGATGGTGGCGATGGCCAACAATCCCCAGCTCAACATCCTGCACATCTATGGCGCCGTGATCGCCTCCGGCGTTTTCTGCATCCTGGCTTCGCCTTACATGAGCAAGTTGATGCGCTATTTCCCGCCGGTGGTGACGGGCACCGTCATCACCGTCATCGGCGTCTCGCTCATGGGCGTGGGGATCAACTGGGCCGCGGGCGGACAGCCGGTGATCGGCAAGCTGGTCGATGGGGTCTTCGTCAAGATGCCCAATCCCGACTACGGCTCGCCGCTATCGCTGTCGATTGCGGCCGTGGTGCTGGTATCGATCCTGCTGATCAGCAAGTACACGCGCGGTTTCCTCTCCAACATTTCCGTGTTGATGGGCATGGTGGTGGGCTTCGTCATTGCGTTGGCGCTGGGCAAGATCAGCTTTGACGGACTGCAGGCCGCCGACTGGTTCGCCTTCATCCAGCCCTTCCACTATGGCCTGCCGCAGTTCGACCCGGCCTCCATCATCAGCATGTGCCTGGTGATGATCGTGACCATGATCGAATCGACCGGCATGTTCATGGCCCTGGGCGACATCGTGGGTCGCCGCGTCGACGACCGCACGCTGGCCAGCGGCTTGCGCGTGGATGGCCTGGGCACGGTCATCGGCGGCCTGTTCAACACCTTCCCCTATACCTCCTTCTCGCAGAACGTCGGCCTGGTGGGCGTAACCGGCATTCGCAGCCGCTTCGTCTGCGTGGCGGCCGGGGTGATCCTGGTGGCCTTCGGCCTGTTCCCCAAGATGGCGCACGTGGCCGCCTCGATCCCGCAATTCGTGCTGGGTGGTGCGGGCATCGTGATGTTCGGCATGGTGGCGGCGACCGGCATCAAGATTCTCTCCAGGGTCGATTTCCACGGCAACCGCAACAATCTCTTCATCGTCGCCATCAGCATCGGCGTGGGCATGATCCCCATCGTCGCCCCGACCTTCTTCGACAAGATGCCGCGCCTGCTGGGCACGATCTTCCACAGCGGCATCCTGCTGGCCTCGGCCATGGCGGTGAGCCTGAACCTGTTCTTCAATGGCCGCGGCAGCGACGGCGACGTGGCCGGCTACGCAGCGGCTGCCGCGCAAAGTTCGGACCACTGATGCCATCCGGCCCAAGATGTTTTAAAGTCTCATCTGCGCCGCAGCGCCCACCAGGCGGGCCTGCGCGCAGATCATGAGGCGACATCCGCAGGCAACAATCAGCACCGACAATCCTGATTGCCAGCGCAGGCCATCACCAACGAACACAGCGAGGGAGCCGGCGGCACGCCGACCGGCCAGCACATGACGACGACACTGGAACAACTGAACGCCGCCGAGACTTCGGCCTTCATCGCCGCCCTGCACGGCATCTACGAGCACTCTCCCTGGATTCCCGAGCGGGCTGCGCGGCAACGTCCTTTCCGTAATCTCACCGCCTTCAAACTGGCCTTGCACAAGGTCGTGACCGACGCCAGTCGCGCCGAGCAGCTGGGCCTGATCCGCGCCCACCCCGAACTGGCCGGCCGCGCCGCCATTGCCGGCGAGTTGACCGCCGAGTCCACGGGTGAGCAGGCCAAGGCCGGATTGAACCTGTGCACCCCGGAAGAATTTGCCCGACTGCAACAGCTCAATGCCGACTACAACGCGAAGTTCGGCTTCCCTTTCATCCTGGCGGTGAAGGGCCCCACCGGTGCGGGCCTCACGCGCCAGCAGATCATCGCCACCTTTGCCCGCCGCCTGCGCAACCAGCCCGAAGACGAACTGCGCGAAGCCCTGCGCCAGATCGGCCGCATTGCCGAGATGCGCATCAACGACCTGCTGGGCCATCGCCCGGCGCTGGGCGCGAGGGTGATGCAGTGGGCCGAAGAGATCGGCGCGCTATCGGAAGACGAAGGCGCCCTCACCTGTACCTATCTCACCGAGACGCATCAACGCACTGCAAAGCAGATTGCGCAATGGATGCGCGAGGCCGGCATGCAGGTCCACATCGATGCGGTGGGCAACGTGGTGGGGCGATATCTCTCCACCGATCCGCAGGCCAAGACCTTGCTGACCGGCTCGCACTACGACACGGTGCGCAATGGTGGCAAGTACGATGGGCGCGAGGGTATCTTGCTGCCCATCGCGGTGGTGAAGCATCTGCATGAGCGTGGCGAGACCTTGCCTTTCCATGTCGAGGTGATCGGATTTTCGGAAGAAGAAGGTGTGCGCTTCAAGAGCACCTTCCTGGGCAGCAACGCGGTCACCGGCCATTTCGACATGCAGCTGCTGGATCTGCAGGACAAGGATGGCATCAGCATGCGCGAGGTCATCACCCAGGCGGGCCATGACGTGGCCGCCATCCCGCAGATCGCGCGCGACCCGGCCGACATCCTGGGCTATGTGGAGGTGCACATCGAACAGGGACCGGTGTTGCTCAACCGTGATCTGCCGGTGGGCATCGTCACCTCGATTGCCGGCAGCTCGCGCTATCTGGTGGACCTGAAGGGCGTAGCCAGCCATGCCGGCACCACGCCGATGGACATGCGCAAGGATGCGGCCGCAGCGGCGGCCGAGATCATCCTGTACGTGGAGCAGCGTTGTTCGCAGGACCAGCATGCGGCGCTGGTAGGCACGGTGGGGCAATTGCAGGTACCGCGTGGATCGACGAATGTGATTCCCGGCGCGTGCCAGTTGTCGCTGGACATTCGTGCAGCGGAGGATGGGGTGCGTATTGCGGCGGTGAAGGACATTCTTGGCAAGATCGAAGAGATCTGCGCCCGCCGCAGCATCGACATCAAACTCGAAGAGACCTTGAGCGCCCCCGCTGCGCCGTGTGCGCCGTGGCTGATGGATCAGTTGCGCGCCGCGACCGAGCGTGCGGGCGTGCCGCCATTCGAGTTGGCTTCCGGAGCGGGGCATGATGCGATGGCGATAGCCAGGCTGACGGATGTCTGCATGTTGTTTACGCGTTGTGGCAATGGCGGCATCAGCCACAATCCGTTGGAGACGATGACGGCCGATGATGCGGAGGTATCGGGGCAGATTCTGCTGGATTTCCTGCGCAGTTTTGAGGCGAAGCGTTAATGATTTATATGATTTAGCGGGTTGCGCGTCTTCGATACGCGGCTGCGCCGCTACTCAGTCCGAACGGGAGTGGGAAGAGCGAAGAAGAAAAAGCAAAGGGCAAGACGAAGCCGCAGGCAAGTACGACCGAAGCCGAAGGCGAGCAGGAAAGGGCGAGGCCGCAGGCGAGCGCGACCGATGCCGAAGGCGAGCAAAAAAAGGCGAGGCCGCAGGCGAGCCCGAGTGGGGGTTATCCCCATAGAGCCAGCCGTCGCAGCGGAGCGAAAAGTGGATCAGAAGAATAGTGGGAGCGAAGCGACTCTATTCTTCCCACTTTTCGCTCTGCTGCGACGGGGACCCTCCGCAGGAGGGCTGGCTCTCTGGGGTCGCCTTCTTTTGCTTACTTTTCTTGGCGAGACAAGAAAAGTGAGCGGCTGCCGGGCCGCCCCCGGCGCTCCGTTCCGCCCGGAGAGAGAACACAATTAAGCTAGAGCGCAGGAAAGCAATCCGTGCAGACTACCCAAAAACCAAAACCACCAGCATTAAGCAAACCTTAACGAAAAACAAAACCAGCATTAACCGGACCTAAACCCTCCCAACAACCCCACCCGCCGCAGTCGTTAATAGGGCAAGAAAGGGACTCCCCCCTGTCACCTGCGCCGCCCCGCAAGTCAATCAAATCAACAAGGAAGCCAACAAGGAGTCCAACACCATGCAAGAGCAAGAGCAAGCAACAGCCAAGACACTGTTGATCAGGAACGCCCGCATCCTGGTCACCATGAACGAAGCCCGCGAAGAAATCGAAAACGGCGCAATCTTCATCCGCAACAACATCATCGAGCAGGTCGGCAAGACCGAAGATCTCAAGCAAGAAGCCGACGAGATCATTGATGCCAGCCACCACGTCGTCATCCCCGGCCTGATCAACACACACCACCACATGTACCAGAGCCTCACGCGCGCCATCCCCAGCGCGCAGAATGGCGAACTGTTCAACTGGCTGACCAATCTGTACCCGATCTGGGCCGGCCTGACACCGGAGATGATCCGGGTATCCACGCTCACCGCCATGGCCGAGCTGATCCTCTCCGGCTGCACCACCAGCAGCGACCACCTCTACATCTACCCCAACCAGACCCGCCTCGACGACAGCCTGGAAGCCGCCGCCCAGATCGGCATGCGCTTCCACGGCGCGCGTGGCGCCATGAGCGTAGGCCAGTCCAAAGGCGGCCTGCCCCCGGACCGCGTAGTCGAAGAAGAAGCCGTCATCCTCAAGGACACGCAACGCCTCATCGAGACCTACCACGACAGCCAGCGCCACGCCATGCAACGCATCGTCGTCGCCCCCTGCTCGCCCTTCTCGGTCTCACGCGACCTCATGCGCGAAGCCGCCGACCTGGCACGCCACTACGGCGTCTCGCTGCACACCCACCTGGCCGAGAACGTCAACGACATCGCCTACAGCCGCGAGAAATTCAACATGACGCCGGCGCAATATGCCGAAGACTGCGGCTGGGTCGGCCACGACGTCTGGCACGCCCACTGCGTGCAGCTGGACGAACATGGCATCGACCTGTTCGCCCGCACCGGCACGGGCGTAGCGCACTGCCCCTGCTCCAACATGCGCCTGGCCTCCGGCATCGCGCCCATCCGCAAGATGCTGGATGCCGGCGTGCCGGTCGGACTCGGTGTGGATGGCAGCGCCTCCAACGACAGCGCCCACATGCTGGGCGAAGTGCGCCAGGCCATGCTGCTGCAGCGGGTGGGCTTCGGCCCCGACGCCATGACCGCGCGCCAGGCGCTGGAAGTGGCCACCCTGGGCGGCGCCAGGGTCTTGAACCGCGACGACATCGGCGCACTCAAGCCCGGCATGTCGGCCGACGTGGTGATGTTCGACACGCGCCAGATCGCCTTTGCCGGCGCGCTGCATGATCCGGTGGCCGCACTCGTGTTCTGCACACCAGCCAACGTCGACACCAGCATCATCAATGGCCGCGTGATCGTGCGCGAGGGACAGTGCACCACCATCGACCTGGGCGCGGTGCTGGAACGGCACAATCATCTGTCGCTGGAACTGGCGCAAGCAGCACGCTGATATCCGCATCAAGAAACACGGCGAAAAAAAACCGTTCAATGAAACACTGAACGGTTTTGTCGTTTCCGGCGGGCGGAATCAGCAGAGCAGAACGCTCAGAACTGTTCCCACTGATCTGCATCCTTGTCAGGCGAATCGCCGATCAGTTCGGTGCGCTTTGCCGGTTTGGCTTTCTCGGCAAGACGCGGTTGGTCCACGACACGCGGTTTGACGGGGGGCGTAGCGGCGGGCTTGGCTGCGTTCCTGGCAGGCGTCACCGGTGACACCACCGGTTGCGCCGGCTCGGCACCGAGCCGGAACACGCTCATCGCCTCCGACAGGATACGCGCCTGGTCTTTCAGGGACTCTGCTGCCGCTGCGGCCTCTTCCACGAGGGCTGCATTCTGCTGTGTACTCTGATCCATCTGGCCGATGGCGCGGTTGATTTCATCCAGACCGGCGCTTTGCTCCAGCGTGGCCGAGCTGATTTCGCCCACGATATCGGTGACCTTCCTGACACTATCGACCACCTGACCGATGGTCGTTCCGGCCTGCCCCACCAGCTCGCTGCCGGCATCGACCTTGGCCACCGAATCATTGATCAGCACCTTGATTTCCTTGGCCGCCGCCGCAGAGCGCTGCGCCAGACCGCGCACCTCCGAGGCGACCACGGCAAAGCCACGCCCCTGCTCGCCGGCACGGGCGGCTTCCACCGCCGCGTTCAGCGCCAGGATGTTGGTCTGGAAGGCGATGCCATCGATGACGCTGATGATATCGACGATGCGCTTGGACGATTCGTTGATGGAATCCATCGTCTCCACCACCTTGCCGACCACCTGCCCGCCTTCGATGGCGATACCTGAGGCCGATTCGGCGAGCTTGTTGGCCTGGCGCGCATTATCGGCATTCTGCTTGACGGTGGACGTCAGCTGCTCCATCGCCGAAGCCGTCTCTTCGATGGACCCGGCCTGCTCTTCCGTGCGTGCCGACAAGTCCGAGTTGCCCCGGGCGATTTCATTGGCACCGTTGGTGATGCTGTCAGTGGCCGTACGAATCTTTCCGACGATCATCGCCAGTTGCTCGCGCATCTGCGCCACCGAATACAACAGACTGGAGCGATCGCCATGTTTGAGCGCGACCTCGACGGCCAGTTCTCCTGCGGCAATGCGTGAGGCAATGGCAGCGACATCGCCGGGCTCACCGCCGAGCTGGCGCCGGATCATCCGTGCCCAGCAGCCGCTGAAGACCGATGGCCGCACCCTGCGCTTTGCCGATGCCGCTGGCGACCGCGCTGATTTCCTGCGTGCCATAGTCGCCATTCTGGGTCAGCACGTCATTGAGCCCGCTGAGCTTGAACAAAGCCACGATGACGACGGCGGCCAGAGTCCCCAGGACAATGCCGAAGCCTATGTACAGGCGCGTCTGGACTTTGAACTGTGTGAAATTCATGACATCCCCCTTTTGATGCTCTTCGTATAACGGCGCAGCTGCGCCAACACTTTAGCCCCTTTACATCGTGCAACACGGACGGGCGAAGCCCGAGCGCAGCACGGCAATCCGGGCAGGCCACCCAAAATCAGGAATTAACCTGCAGCAACAAAGCAGCCCCGACCAAGCCCCCACCCGACAAAACTGGCAAAATCTCGCCCTGACACAAGAAGATGGTCACCCGGCCTGTCAACAATACTCATCAACAAACCAGCATCCACGCCCGTTTGCGCCCGACCAAGCCACTTATAACTCCAGGTTAATAATGTCTATTTCCTGGCGCATACATACCCCCCATGAATTTCAACGACATTAGCAACGCTGCCAAAACAATGCAAAAAGCCACTCCATCAGCACCGTCCACCGATTGCCCGCCCCACAACGGAGACACCCCACAATGAAAGCCCTCAACACATTCTTCCGCCTGGAAGAAAACGGCACCACCGTACGCACCGAACTGCTGGCCGGCCTGACCACCTTTCTGACGATGGCCTACATCATCTTCGTCAACCCCAGCATCCTCGGTGACGCCGGCATGCCCAAGGATGCCGTCTTCGTCGCCACCTGCGTGGCCGCGGCGGTGGGCACGCTCATCATGGGCCTGTACGCCAACTATCCGATTGGCCTGGCGCCCGGCATGGGCCTGAACGCTTACTTCGCCTATGCGGTCGTCAAGGGCATGGGCTTCCCGTGGCAGGCGGCGCTGGGCGCGGTGCTGATCTCGGGTTGCCTGTTCCTGCTGGTGAGCGTACTGCGGGTGCGCGAGCTGATCATCAAGAGCATCCCGGCCTCGCTGCGCACGGCCATCCCGGCCGGCATCGGGCTGTTCCTGGCCATCATCTCGCTCAAAAGCGCCGGCATCGTCGCCGCCAGTCCGGCCACCTTCGTCACCCTCGGCGACCTGCACCAGCCGGCGGCGGTGATGGCCATCACCGGCTTTCTGGTGATCGTCGCGCTGGACCGCCTGAAGGTGCGCGGCGCCTTGCTGATCGGCATCCTGCTGGTGACGCTGCTGTCCTTCGTCTTCGGCGACAACCACTTCAGCGGCATCTTCGCCGCCCCGCCCTCGATTGCCCCGACCTTCCTGCAACTGGATATCAAGGGCGCCCTCTCCACGGGCTTGCTGAACGTGGTGCTGGTGTTCTTCCTGGTGGAACTGTTCGACGCCACCGGCACCCTGATGGGCGTGGCCACCCGCGCAGGACTGATGAAGGACGGCAAGATGGAGCGACTCAACAAAGCCCTGATGGCCGACAGCACCGCCATCGTCGCCGGTTCCCTGCTGGGGACTTCCTCCACCACCGCCTACATCGAGAGCGCTGCCGGCGTGCAGGCCGGCGGCCGCACCGGCCTCACTGCCGTGGCCATCGCCGTGCTGTTCCTGCTGTGCCTGTTCATCGCCCCGCTGGCCGGCGTGGTCCCCGCCTATGCGACGGCACCGGCGCTGTTCTTCGTGGCCTGCCTGATGCTGCGCGAGCTGGTGCACATCGACTGGGAAGACACCACCGAATGCGTGCCGGCCGTCATCACGGCGCTGGTGATGCCCTTCACCTACTCCATCGCCAACGGTCTGGCGCTGGGCTTCATCAGCTATGCCGGTTTGAAGCTGCTTACAGGCCGTATGAAGGATGTTTCAGTGGTAATCTGGATCATCGCCGCCGTGTTCCTGTTCAAGCTCATCTACCTGGGTGGCGAGTGAGCGGCGCATCAATGAGATGAAGTGATTTGTAAAATTCCGGAGGCGGTCCCGCCAGCGCGGGCTGCCTCCTCGGGATTGTCAAAAGAGGAAACCCCCGGAGCAAATCCGACAATCGTCTGCAACAATATTGCGCAGACAATCCGTTTCCTCTTTTGACGACCCCGGCACGTTTCTTGAATGCCATCTGGCCACGGGAGACTCCACAGGCAGGCCGCGCCCCATGCGCCCTGACCCGCCTGAAAGCAGATCCAACAATAAGAAGCACGCCCCACGATACGCCCTGGAGCGCGCCATAAAGCAGTCTGTTTTGTAGACAATCCATATTCGAGTAAAGCCAAATGCCAGAGACAACCCGCCCCATCCAGTTCTACTTTCGCGGCCAGACCCACGAAGTAGCAGCTACCCCGACGACCCGCACCGTTCTGCAGCATCTGCGCGAGGATCTGCACTGCACCGGCACCAAGGAAGGCTGTGCCGAGGGCGATTGCGGTGCCTGCACCGTGGTCGTGGGTGAATTGCGCGATGACCGGCTGGAACTGAAAACGGTCAATGCCTGCATTCAATTCCTGCCCACGCTGGACGGCCGCGCGCTCTTCACCGTGGAAGACCTCAAACAGGCCGACGGCTGCCTGCATCCGGTGCAGCAGGCCATGGTGGAATGCCACGGCTCGCAATGCGGCTTCTGCACGCCGGGCTTCGTGATGTCGCTGTGGGGCCTGTACCTCAAGCACGACAAGGATGGCATCACGCCCGCCAAGCGCGAAATCGACGACGCCCTCTCCGGCAACCTGTGCCGCTGCACCGGCTATCGTCCCATCATCGATGCGGCGCGCCGCATGGGCGAACTGCCCAGGGCGGAGTTCGACCGCGAAGCCGTCAAGGCCGCCCTGCGCAGCATCGATAGCCAAACGCCGCTGGCTGTCACGCACGCCGGCCAGACCTTCCACGCGCCGCGCACGCTGGCGCAACTGGCCCAGCTGCGCGCGGACCTGCCACAGGCGCGCATCCTGGCCGGCTCCACCGACGTGGGCCTGTGGGTGACCAAGCAGATGCGCGCGCTGGGCGACATCCTCTACATCGGCCGCGTCGAAGAACTACGCGCCATGCGGGTGCAGGACGGCATGCTGGAGATCGGCGCCGGGGTCTCGCTGGAAGAAGCCTATGCCGAAGCCACGCGCCATTATCCGGAAGAACTGTCGGAACTGTGGCAGCGCTTTGCTTCGCTGCCGGTGCGCAATGCCGGCACGCTGGGCGGCAACGTCGCCAATGGTTCGCCCATCGGCGACTCGATGCCGTGGCTGATTGCGCTGGGCGCGCAGATCGTGCTCTACAGTGTGCGCGGCCAGCGGGTGATGCCGCTGGAGGATTTCTATCTGGCCTACCAGAAGTCGGCGCTGCAGCCCGATGAAGTGGTGCAGGCCGTGCGCATTCCCTTGCCGCGCAAGGATGTGCGTTTGCGCGTCTACAAGCTCTCCAAGCGCTTTGATCAGGATATCTCTGCGGTGTGTGCGGCCTTTGCGCTGCGCATGGATGGCGACACCATCGTCGAGGCCCGCATCGCCTACGGCGGCATGGCCGCCACGCCCAAGCGCGCGGCGCACGCCGAAGCGCTGCTGCAGGGCGGCCCCTGGAGCGAGGCGCAGGTACAGGCCGCCATGGCGGCATTGGCGCAGGATTACGCGCCGCTGTCGGACATGCGCGCCACCGCCGGCTATCGCCTGCGCACTGCGCGCAACCTGCTCTATCGCTATTGGCTGGAAACCCGCACCGAGGCGCCACTGGCGCGCCAGGATGTGCGCGCCTTCGCGGTCAGCGCCGCGTGAAGCCCCTGGACAGCATCCGCAGGAGAACAGCATGAACAAGCAAACCGAACAATTCCTCACGACCCTGGCGCAGCCGCCCAGGGACTGGAGCACCGTGGGCAAGCCGCATCCGCATGAATCGGCGATCCTGCACGTGACCGGCGAGGCCACCTACACCGATGACATCGCCGAGCTGCACGGCACGCTGCATGCGGCGCTCGGGCTGTCGCAAAAGGCCCACGCACGCGTGCGCGCCATCGACCTGGAGCAGGTCAAGGCCGCGCCCGGCGTGCGCGCCGTCTTCACCGCTGAAGACATTCCGGGCGAGAACGAATGCGGTGCCATCATCCATGACGATCCGGTGCTGGCCGATGGCCTGGTGCAATACGTGGGCCAGCCGGTCTTCATCGTGGTGGCCGACAGCCATGACCAGGCCCGCCGTGCCGCGCGCCTGGCGGTGATCGACTACGAAGAACTGCCCCCGATCCTGACGCCGCGTGAGGCCCATGCCGCGCAGTCCTACGTCCTGCCGCCCATGCACCTGAGGCGCGGCGACCCGGCCACCGCGCTGGCGCAGGCACCGCACAAGCTGCGCGGGCAGTTCGATGTGGGCGGGCAGGAACAGTTCTATCTGGAAGGGCAGATCTCCTATGCCATCCCCAAGGAGGGGCGTGGCATGCACGTGTATTGCTCGACCCAGCATCCCAGCGAGATGCAGCATCACATCGCCACCGTCCTGAAGATCGCGTCGCACGACGTGCTGGTGGAATGCCGGCGCATGGGTGGCGGCTTCGGCGGCAAGGAATCGCAGTCGGCCCTGTGGGCCTGCGCCGCGGCGGTGGCGGCGGCGCGCCTGCGGCGGCCGGTCAAGCTGCGTGCCGACCGCGATGACGACATGATGGTCACCGGCAAGCGTCACTGCTTTGCCTATGACTACGAGATCGGCTATGACGACGATGGCCGCATCGTCGCGGCAAAGATCGACATGATCTTGCGCGCCGGTTTCTCGGCCGACCTGTCCGGGCCGGTGGCCACGCGGGCGGTCTGCCACTTCGACAATGCCTACTATCTCTCGGACGTGGACATCCGCGCCCTGTGCGGCAAGACCAACACGCAGTCCAATACCGCCTTCCGTGGCTTCGGCGGCCCGCAAGGGGCACTGGCCATCGAATACATCCTCGACGACATCGCCCGCCATCTCGGACGCGACCCGCTGGAAATCCGCCGCAACAATTTCTATGGCCCCAGCGACGCCGAAGGACCGGAGGCGCGCAACGTCACGCACTACGGCCAGAAGGTGGAAGACAACGTGATCCACGGCCTGGTGGACCAGCTCGAACGCAGCAGCCGCTATCAGGAACGCCGCCGCGCCGTGGCCGACTTCAATGCCGCCAATACGGTACTCAAGAAGGGGTTGGCGCTTACGCCCGTGAAGTTCGGCATTTCCTTCAACGTGCCGCACCTGAACCAGGCCGGCTCGCTGGTGCACGTCTATACCGATGGCTCGGTGCTGGTCAATCACGGTGGCACCGAGATGGGACAAGGCTTGAACACCAAGGTGGCGCAGGTGGTGGCCAATGCGCTGGGCGTGCCGCTGGAGAAGGTGCGCTGCACCGCCACCGACACCAGCAAGATCGCCAACACCTCGGCCACGGCGGCCTCCACCGGCAGCGACCTCAACGGCAAGGCGGCGCAGGATGCCGCCCTGCAGATCCGCGCGCGCCTGGCCGAGGTGGCGGCCGGGCATTTCGGCGTGGCAGCTTCGGAAGTGCGCTTTGCCGATGGCCTGGTGCTGGCAGGCAAGCAGTCGCTGCCTTTCGTCGAACTGGTGATGAAGGCTTATCTGCAACGGGTGCAGCTGTGGTCCGATGGTTTCTATTCCACGCCCAAGGTGCATTGGGATGCCAAGCGCATGCATGGTCACCCCTTCTTCTATTTCGCCTATGCGGCGGCGGTGTCGGAAGTGGTGATCGACACCCTCACCGGCGAATGGAAACTATTGCAGGCCGACCTGCTGTATGACGCGGGAGAAAGCCTGAACCCGGCGCTCGACATCGGCCAGGTGGAAGGCGGCTTCATTCAGGGCATGGGCTGGCTGACCACCGAGGAGCTGTGGTGGAACAAGGACGGCAAACTGATGACGCATGCGCCTTCCACCTACAAGATCCCGGCCATCTCGGATTGCCCGGAAGCCTTCCGCACCGCGCTGTATGCCAACAGCAATGTCTCGGACACCATCCACCGCTCCAAGGCGGTCGGTGAGCCGCCGCTGTTGTTGCCGTTTTCGGTATTCCTGGCGATCCGCGATGCGATCTCGTCGGTGGGGGCACATCGTGTCAGTCCGCCGCTGCGTGCGCCGGCCACCAGCGAAGCCATCCTCGATGCGATCGATGCCGTGCGCGCGGCCATGCTCACCCAGTAAAGCCGCAACGGAGAACCATCATGACGACATGGTTGACGGCCTTGCGCCAGATGCAGCAGAAGACGGTCCCGGCCGTGCTGGTGACGGTGGCAGAGATCCAGGGTTCGACACCGCGCGAGCCGGGGGCGCGCATGCTCTATACCGCCGACAGCCAGTTCGACACCATCGGCGGCGGCCATCTGGAATGGCGCGCGGCACAGATCGCGCGCGCCATGCTGGCGGGCGGCTCCGAAGGGCTGAGCGATTCGCGGCGACTTGAACGCATCGCGCTGGGCCCCAGCCTGGGGCAGTGCTGCGGGGGGGTGGTGTTTCTCTGCTTCGAGCGGATTACCGCCGATGAAGCCGCTTTGCAGACCTGGCAGGCACTGGAGCAAGCCTGGGCCAGCGGCACCGACCGCTGGCGCGCGCTGCCGCTGGATCATGCCGATCCCCTGCGCTTGCTGGACAGCAATGCGCAAGACTACGGCCTGCCGCTGGAGGCCCTGAAGCAGTCGCGCCAGACCCGGCTGGTGCGCGACCATCAAGGCCGCCGCTGGCTGCTCGACCTGTGCCGGGCGCACCAGCCGCAGGTGGTGCTGTTCGGTGCCGGCCATGTCGGGACGGCCATCGTGAAGGTCTTGTCCACCCTGCCCTGCCGGGTGTTGTGGGTGGATGAGCGGGAAGACATGTTCCTCGCAGGCTTGCCGCCACAGATCCGCATCGAGGCCACCGACGTGCCCAATGCCGCGGTCGACCTGGCCGAGCCCGGCGCGTACTATCTCGTGATGACCCACAGCCACGCCCTCGACCAGCAACTGAGCGAACGCATCTTGAAGCGCGAAGATGCCGCCTGGTTCGGCCTGATCGGCTCGCAGACCAAGCGCAGGCAGTTCGAGCATCGTCTCGCCGAACGCGGCTTCTCGGCGGCCCTGCTGGAACGCATCACTTGCCCCATCGGCATTCCCGGCATCTATGGCAAGGAACCCGCCAGCATCGCCATCGCGGTGGTAGCGCAACTGATGCAGCTGTGGGAATTGCGCTTTACCCCACCCAAACCCAAGGCATGGCCACTGAGTCTGGTCACACACGCTCTGGACGGCAGAGGCTGAAGGAACACCCTGCCGTCACCCTCCGGGAATCGGCCCGACCGGCCTGATTCCCCTGCGATTCCACCTTCTGCCCTCACGGAAAGCAGCGTCACGTCGCTGCCTTCCAGTATGATGAACTTTGAATCAACGGCCCGCCCCCGGGCGGCGCCGCGCGCCCCGAGAAAACACCATGACTCCATCCCTGCAAGCCTACCGCGCCAGCCTGCTGTATTTCACCAACGATCCGGCCTTCGACGAACACGCCACCCAATGGCACAGCGATGGCCTGCTGCTGGTGCAAGACGGCAAGATACAGGCGGCCGGCGACCATGCCCGACTTGCAGCCAGCCTGCCGCCCGGCACCGTCGTCGAAGACCTGCGCGGCAAGATCCTCTGCCCCGGCTTCATCGATACCCACGTCCACTATCCGCAGACCGACATCATCGGCTCGCCCGCGCCGGGTCTCCTGCCCTGGCTGGACAATTACACCTTCCCCGCCGAGCGCCGCTTCCAGCAGCCGGAACACGCGGCACAAGTGGCCGACTTCTTCCTGACCGAACTGCTGCGCAACGGCACCACCAGCGCGGCCGTCTATTGCACGGTGCATCCGCAGTCGGTGGATGCCTTCTTTGCCGCCAGCCATGCCCGCAACCTGCGCATGGTGGCCGGCAAGTGCCTGATGGACCGCAATGCACCGGATTTCCTGTGTGATACCGCCGAATCGGGCGTGCGCGAGAGCGAGGAACTGATCGCCCGCTGGCACAACAAGGGGCGCCAGCATTACGCCATCACCGTGCGTTTCGCACCGACCTCCACGCCTGAACAGATGAAGCTGGCCGGTGAGCTGGCGGCACAGTATCCGGACGCCTACATCCAGACCCACGTGGCCGAAAACACCGATGAAGTGCAATGGGTCAAGGAACTCTATCCCGATGCGCGCAGCTACCTCGACGTGTATGACGGCTATGGCCTCATGCGCCAGCGCGCGCTGTATGCCCACTGTATCTGGCTGGACGACCAGGACCGCGCCCGCATGGCGGCCACGCAATCGGCAGCGACCCTGTGCCCGACCTCCAACCTGTTCCTGGGCAGCGGCCTGTTCGATTTCGCCCGTGCCGATGCGGCGCGCGTGCCCTTGTCCCTGGCCACTGACGTGGGCGGCGGCACCAGCTTCTCGATGCTGCAGACCATGAACGAGCTCTACAAGGTGGCGCGCATGGGCGGCACCTATCTGCCGGCGCAGCGCATGTTCTACCTGGCCACGCTGGGCGGCGCGCGCGCCTTGCAGCTGGAAGGCCGCATTGGCAGCTTCACGCCCGGCTGCGAGGCCGACTTCATCGTCCTCGATCCGCAGGCCACGCCCTTGCTGGCACGCCGCAGCGCCACCACCGGTAGCCTGGAGGAACAATTGTTCGCCTTGGCCATCCTCGGCGATGACCGGGCCATCGCCGCGACCTATTCAGCGGGGGTGCGGGTACACCAGCGCTGAAGAACCTTTCATATCGGCTCCCTAGGATGGAAAGCCGGGCCCGCCATTGGGGTGAGCCTGGCTTTTTTGTGGCCGTCATTCTGTGAGCGTTTATCCAATCTTTTCGTCACTGCCGGGCAGCCGCTTGAGCGAACATCGCGTGTCGATGTATCCCTCAAGCAACATCAATTGATATTTTATGTCGACGAATTTATCAATTGATTTAATATCGGAGCCTCTGCCATGTCAGCGACCAGATTGCAGGTGCAGCACTTCCTGAACCAGCTCGCCGCCTTGCACCCCGGCGACATCCTCCTGTCGCGCCAGCGCAAAACCCTGGATTTCATGGCAGAGATCGATTACGAGATGATCGATGTGGTACGTGAGTTGAGACAGCTCCGGATCGAGGACTACAGCTACGGGCCGAACCAGAACGACTGGGGAACAGGCTGGGTCTGGCACTTCGGCAAGACGGTGGTGCAGTGCGTGAACAAGACGGAGCTGGCCCATCGCGTGTACATCAAGCTCTGTCTTGCCGTCACGCGCGAGGGACGCCGGAGCACGTGCATGTCCTTCCACCGGCCCGAACAAGCGATGAGATTTCCTTACCAGAAGCCCCCTGTGCAATGGAGTGTGTGATGCCGGTCAAACCTTTTGAAATCTGTCCGAACTGTGCCGGCGAAGGCACGGTGCAACTCGTCAGCACCACGGAAACCCGTACCGTGAACAAGGAGGACTTCGAAGTCCCGGTGGACTATTTCGCCTGCCAGCGCTGCGGCGAAAGCTTCCAGACCCTGGACATGGAAGACAGCCTGGTGAGGGCGCGCGAACTGTATCGCACCCGGCACGGCATGGTCAGGCCGGAGCAGCTGACCGCCTGGCGCAAATCGCTCGGGCTGTCGCAAGCCGAACTGGCGGCCGTGCTGGGCTGGGGCGTAGCCACGGTGAGCCGCTATGAAAACGGCAAGCTGCAATCGGACGCCCACGACAAGTCCATGCGCATGGCCATGCGCTCTGCCGACACCCTGATCGAACTGGTCCGCAGTGCCCGGGGGCTGCCCGCCCAGGTGCGCACCCGGCTGATGGCCGAACTGGAAAAAAGGGCCGGCTCGGCGGCCCTGGAGAAGGCCTTCACCAGCAGCGCACGTAGCGCGCCGGGCGAAACCATCCGGCTGGAGAAGCTGGAACAACTGGTGCTGCTGCTGGGTGAAGGCGAAGGAGTCTTCGTCACCAAACTCAACAAGCTGCTGTTCTACAGCGACTTCAAGCACTATCAGCAGCATGGCCGCAGTCTCTCGGGCCTGGCTTATGAGCGCCTGCCCTACGGGCCGGTCCCCTCGGCTTTCCGGCTGCTGTTTTGCTTGCTGGAGCAGCGCGGCGTGATCGAGCAGGTGGAAGTGCAGGTGGGCAGCGCCGAAGGTACGCAGGTGCGGCCCTTGCGGGCTGCGGATCGCAACGTCTTCGACGAGGAAGAACTGGCGCTCCTGCTCGCCATCAAGAAGCGCTTTGCCGAGATGGGTGCCAACGAGATATCAGAGGCCTCCCACCGCGAGCAGGCCTGGATCCAGACGCCCATGGCTGCCCTGATCGACTACCGCCATGCGGCGGCATTGAGCTTCTGAAGCGGCTCAGCGCGGCTGATACAGACAGATGAACGCATCCACCGCCCGTTGCGCCGAGGCCTTGAGCTTGGCCGCAGGGATATCGGTAACCACGTCGAGCATGCGCATTTCCATCCATTCCGCTTCCATCAGCGCGCGCAACTGCATGCTCGCGATCCAGGGGTCGTCCGGCTGCAACTGGCCGGCCTTCATCTTGACCTCGATGAACTCGGCAATGCGCGTCCAGCCCCGCTTGGGGCCTCGCTCATAGAGCATCGGCCCCAGTTCGGACCTGCCCGCGTAATACATCGCCAGCCGCTTGACGGCGACAATCTCCGGCCGGAACACCACGGCAAGATAATGCTCGGCCAGACGCAATAAACCGCTGCGCAGTTCGTCTTCATTGCGCAAGGACATGAACATTTCTTCGAACTGGCACCCCACCTGCTTGATCATCACCTCCACGAAGATCTCTTCCTTGGAGCTGAAATAGTTGTACAGCGTGGCCTTGGAACCGCCGATACGGGCCGAGATTTCGGCCATCGAGGCGCCCTCGAAACCGATTTCCTTGAATACCTCGGCCGCGATGTCGATCATCTGCTGGCGCCGTTCCTCACTCTTCTTGCGCATGGTTGTCCCGTGATGCCGGCCGGAAAGCCGGCCAATCCCGAATTATAGGCGACGATACCGTCGAAAGCCGCCTGATCACCATCAAATACGCGCAAAAAATCACTGTTGCGGCGTTGCCGCAGAAAGACGAGTAATTTCTCGCAACGAGCCTTGACACTTCATAAAACCGAATACTATACTGAACTGTACAGTTATAAAACATTGGATTTTCTGATTCAGTCGTTCACTCCACCATCTACGCAAATGAACAACAACTCATTCCTCCCCGCCCAGCGCGCGCCTCATCCGGCGCTGCGGCCGCAGCGGCGCACCCTGCCGTGGCGGCGGGCCGCGTCGGTCTCGGCGGCCGTGCTGGCGGCAGCACTCACCGCCGGGTGTGCCTCCTTCACGGACTTGGGCCCGCGCGCCGAGCCCAAGTCCATCGACCACTACCAGAGCAGCCAGACCCTGGCCGCCGATGCCGTGCAGGCCGCCTGGCCGCGCGATCAATGGTGGAAGGTGTACGGCGATGCGCAATTGAACGCCCTCATCGACGAAGCCCTGCAAAACGCGCCCTCCATGGCCGTGGCCAAGGCACGCCTGATGAATGCCGAAGGCACGGCCCAGCAGAAAGGGGCGGCGCTGCTGCCGGAAGTGAGCGGCAATGCCTCGCTGGACCACATGAAGCAGTCCTATAACAACGGCTTCCCGCCCGCGCTGGTACCGCACGGCTACAACAACGAAACCCGCACCACCCTGGATTTCAGCTATGAAATCGACTTCTGGGGCAAGAACCGCGCGGCCCTGGCCGCTGCCACCTCGGAACTGGAAGCCAGCCGCGCCGACGCCGCCCAGGCGCGCATCACCCTGGCCACCTCGATTGCCTCGGCCTATGCCGAACTGGCGCAGCTCTACACCCAGCGCGACACCAACGAAGCGGCCCTGAAGGTGCGTGAAGAAACGCTGGACCTGTTCCAGCAGCGTTTGGCCAACGGCCTGGAAACGCGCGGCTCGGTCAAGCAGATGGAAGCGCGTCGTGCCCTGGCCCAGGCTGAGCTGAAAGCCACCGACGAATCCATCGGCCTGCAACGCAACAAGCTGGCTGCACTGGCCGGCGCCGGTCCGGATCGCGGCCTGCAACTGACGCGTCCGCAGATCGACATGACCAAGCCCTTCGGCCTGCCGGCGCAACTGCCGGTGGAACTGCTGGGCCGCCGTCCCGACATCGTGGCCGCGCGCCTGCGTGCCGAGGCGGCGGGCAAGCAGATCAAGGTGGCGCGGGCTGCCTTCTACCCCAACGTCAACCTGTCGGCCTATATCGGTTTCCAGTCGCTGGGCCTGAGCATGCTCAGCCGCAACGGTTCGGACATCGGCAGCATCGGTCCGGCGATCTCGCTGCCCATCTTCAATGGCGGCCGTCTGCGCGGACAGTTCCGCTCGGCCAGCGCCAGCTATGACGAAGCCGTAGCCAACTATGACCAGGCCGTCACCCAGGCCCTGCAGGACGTGGCCGACGTGGGCGTGAGCGAGAAAGCCCTGGCCGGACGCCTGCACGACATGCAGGCCGCCGCCGATGCCGCCGAAGAGGCTTATCGCATCGCCAGCAACCGCTACGCGGGCGGTCTGAACACTTACCTCGACGTACTCAATGCGCAGGACACGCTCATCAGCAATCTGCGCCAGCTCTCCGATCTGCGCTCGCGCCTGTTCACCCTGGATGTCGCGCTGGTGCGCGCTCTGGGCGGCGGCTACCGTGCCGCCGATGACGGCAACAGCCAAGACAGCGCCACCGCGCCCCACACCGACACGCAAGCGAAAGGTTGAACATCATGTCCCACAGTGATTCCCAAGCGGCCCACACCCTGGCCGAAGACACCCAGCAACGCAATGAAGCCGCCGCCCGCGCGGCCGCCGCGCAAAAGCGCAAGAAGCTCTTTTCCATCTTCGGCGGCGTGATCGCCATCGTCGCCGTCGGCTACGGCGCCTACTGGTACCTGATCGGTTCGCGCTATGTCGAGACCGACAACGCCTATACCGGCGCCGAAGTGGCCACCGTCACCCCGGCCGTCAACGGCATTGTTTCGGCTGTCGATGTGGTCGATACCCAAGCCGTCAAGAAGGGCGACGTACTGGTACGCATCGATGATGCCGACGCCAGACTGGCCGTGGACCAGGCCGCCGCCGACCTGGACCGTACCGAGCGCAAGGTCCGCGGTTACTTCGCCAACGATGCCGGCCTGGCGGCCCAGGTGCTGGCCCGCGAAGCGGACCAGAAGCGCGCCAGCGCCCAGCTGCTGTCGGCCCAGGCCGATCTGCAGCGCGCTCAGATCGACCTGCAGCGCCGCGAAGCGCTGGCCAGGTCGGGTTCGGTCTCCGGTGAAGAACTGACCAATGCCCGCACCGCCCTGCTGACCGCGCAGGCCAATCTGAAGGCCGCCGAAGCCGCCGAAGTACAGTCCCGCGCCAACATCAAGGCCACCCAAGGTGCAGAAATGGCCAGCACCGTGCTGACCGCCCGCACCACGGTGGACGACAACCCGGAAGTAGTCCTGGCCCGCGCCAAGCTCAATCAAGCCAGGCTGGACCTGGAGCGCACCGTGCTGCGCGCGCCGGTCGATGGCGTCATCGCCCGCCGCCAGGTACAGGTCGGCCAGCACGTGCAAAGCGGCGCCAGCCTGCTGTCGGTGGTGCCGATGCAAGAGATGCACGTGGATGCCAATTTCAAGGAAGGCCAGCTGACCAAGGTACGCATCGGCCAGCCGGTGACGATGACCTCCGACCTCTATGGCGGCTCGGTGCAATACCACGGCGTGGTCACGGGCCTCTCAGGCGGCACCGGTTCGGCCTTTGCCGTGATCCCGGCGCAAAACGCCACCGGCAACTGGATCAAGGTGGTGCAGCGCCTGCCGGTGCGCATCTCGCTGGACCCCAAGGAGCTGGCCCAGCATCCGCTGTCGGTGGGCCTGTCGATGGTGGTGGAGATCGATACCCGCGGCCCGGTCCAGACCGGTAACGTGCAGGCCAAGTCGGCCCAGAACACCGATACCAAGGCTGCCGCGCTGTAAGCCGGCGGCCACGACAGAGAGAACTTCATCATGTCATCCACATTGAGTGCAGAGGCCGGCGATCTGCCAGCCCCCCAGCCTGGGCCTCTGGAGGCGCCGCTGAGCGGCGGCCAGTTGGTGGGCGCCGGCATCCTGCTGGCGGCGGCCAACTTCATCGCGGTGCTCGACACCACCATCGCCAACGTCTCCGTGTCGACCATCTCGGGCGCCCTGGGCGCATCGACCAGCCAGGGCACCTACGTCATCACCTCCTATGCGGTGGCCGAGGCCATCACCGTGCCGTTGACCGGCTGGCTGGCCAATCGCTTCGGCACGGTGCGCGTGTTCATCCTCTCGATGATCATGTTCGGCCTGTTCTCGGCGCTGTGCGGCCTGGCCAATTCGCTGGGCATGCTGATCGCCTTCCGCGTCATGCAGGGCCTGGCCGGGGGTCCGCTGATGCCGCTGTCGCAAACCCTGCTGCTGCGCATCTTCCCCAAGGAGAAGGCGCCTGCCGCGGTGGGCCTGTGGGCCATGACCACGCTGGTGGCGCCGATTGCCGGCCCGATCCTGGGCGGGGTGCTGTGCGACCAGTACAGCTGGCCCTATATCTTCTGGATCAACGTGCCGGTGGCACTGATCTGCGGCTACCTCGGCTGGCGCATGCTCAAGCGTTTCGAGACCAGGACCAGCAAGCTGCCCATCGACCGCGTGGGCCTGATCCTGATGGTGGTCTGGGTCGCCGCCCTGCAACTGATGCTCGATGAAGGCAAGGAAAAGGACTGGTTCGCCTCCACCGAGATCGTGCTGCTGGCCATCACGGCGGTAGTGTTCTTCATCGCCTTCCTGATCTGGGAGCTGACCGAGCACACGCCCATCGTCGACCTGCGGGTGTTCCGCCATCGCGGCTTCACGGCCAGCGTGGTCACCATCTGTCTGGCCTTCGGCGCCTTCTTCGGCTCGGTGGTGTTGACGCCGCTCTGGCTGCAGGGCTACATGGGTTATACGGCCACCTGGTCGGGCTGCATCTCGGCGCTCAGCGGCATCCTGGCAGTGGTCGCCGCGCCCATGGTAGCCAAGGCCTCCACCACAGTGGATGCGCGCAAGCTGGTCTGCTTCGGGGTGACCTGGCTGGGCCTGATCACCGCCCTGCGCGGCTTCAGCAATACCGACATGACGTTCTTCCAGATCGGCTGGCCCATGTTCCTGCAGGGCATCGGCTTGCCGCTGTTCTTCGTGCCGCTGACCGGGCTGGCGCTGTCCAGCGTGAACGAGGAAGAAACCGCATCGGCAGCCGGCCTGATGAGCTTCTGCCGCACCATGTCCGGTGCCATTGCCACCTCCATCGTCAACACCAGCTGGGAAAACGACGCCACCTATTACCACGCGGAACTGTCCGGCCTGGTCGATCGCAGCGGCGATGCGCTCAAGGCCATGATGGCCTCGGGCATGAGCGCCGAACAGGCCACCTCCTCGCTGGCCCAAACGGTGCAGAACCAGGCCGTGATGCTGTCGACCAACCATATCTTCCTGATGGCGGCGGTGTCCTTCTCGCTGGCGGCCATAGCGGTATGGCTGGCGCCCAAGCCGACCCGGGTGGCCGATACGACAGCAGCGCACTGATTCGCCTTCTCTTCTCCCCCACAGTCCGTCCTCCCCCTGCGGACTGGGCAGGCGGCCACTTCGGTGGCCGCCTGTTTTTTTGGGGCCGCAGGATTTTCTGATGGCCGGGCTTCCGAACTTTCTTGAAATTGTCCCGCTGCTTTGCCCGCTTCAGGCCAGCACCATGCCGCACCCTTGGCTGCACCGGGACAATGCGCGTACAATCCCGGCTCAAGCATGCGGACCACGGTCCGCATTTTTGATTTATGGCGACCCGCCCGTCGGGCCGCCAGGCTGACTTCCCGCCGCCGGCCGTGGCCTGATGAACCCGTGGCCTCCACGCAGATCCAGGCCAGCCCGCGCGGCAGTGCATTCCCGAACTTGCAAGAAGCGATCTGTGCATCGCCACCCGGACCCATGACCAAAGACCTCGCCGCCCACACGCCGATGATGCAGCAGTATCTGCGCATCAAAGCGGACCACCCCAACACGCTGGTGTTCTACCGCATGGGCGATTTCTACGAACTGTTTTTCGAGGATGCCGAAAAGGCCTCGCGCCTGATGGGCGTGACCCTCACCCAGCGCGGCTCCTCCAACGGCAACCCGATCAAGATGGCGGGCGTGCCCTTCCACTCGGTGGAGCAATACCTGGCGCGCCTGATCAAGCTGGGCGAGTCGGTGGCGATCTGCGAACAGATCGGCGACCCGGCCACCAGCAAGGGGCCGGTCGAGCGCAAGGTGGTGCGGGTGGTCACGCCCGGCACCCTGACCGATTCCGACCTCTTGCCCGAAAAGGCCGAGCGCTGCCTGCTGGCCATGCAACTGCTGCCCTCCAAGTCGCGCAAGCAGATGCAGGTCGGCCTGGCCTGGCTGTCCATGGCCAGCGGCGCGCTGAAGATGATGGAATTCACGGTCGAGGCGCATTTGCTGGATGGCCGCGTCAAACAGGAACTGGAACGCATCTCCGCCGCCGAGGTGCTGGTGGCCGATGGCCAGCTGGAGCAGTGCGAGCCACTGCTGCCGAACCGCGCCGTGACGGTGCCGGACTGGCATTTCGACCAGCCCAGCAGCGAGAAGGCCCTGCTCGATCAGCTGGGCGTAGCCACCCTGCACGGCTTCGGTGCCGACGGCCTGGGCCCGGCCATCTGCGCCGCCGGCGCCCTGCTGCGCTATGCGCAATCGACCCAGGGACGCGGCCTGCAGCACGTGCGCACGCTCACGGTCGAATCCGAGAACGAATTCATCGGCCTGGACGCCGCCACCCGACGCAACCTGGAATTGACCGAAACCATCCGCGCGCAGGATGCCAATGCGCTGGCCCCCACGCTCTTCTCCACGCTGGACCACTGCCGTACCGCGATGGGTTCGCGCCTGCTGCGCCACTGGCTGCATCACGCCCTGCGCGACCAGCAGGTGGCGCGCGCACGCCACGCCGCCATCAATGCGCTCATGCGCACGGACGCCTGCTCGGGCCTGTCGGCTACGCTGGCGGCCGTGCCCGACATCGAACGCATCACTACCCGCATCGCCCTGCTGTCGGCGCGTCCGCGCGATCTGGCGGGATTGCGTAGCGGCCTGCAGCAGTTGGGTTCATTGCGTGCCTACGTGGAGATGTGCGCCCGCGACGCCGAAGCGCCGCTGCTGGGCCAGCTGCACGAAGACCTGGCCACGCCCGTGGAATGCCTTGACCTGCTGGAACGCGCCATCATGCTGGAACCCGCCGCCATGGTGCGCGACGGCGGCGTGATCGCGCGCGGCTATGATGCCGAGCTGGATGAACTGCGCGGCCTCTCGGAAAACGCCGGCCAGTACCTGCTGGAACTGGAAGCGCGCGAGCGTGAACGCACCGGCATCGCCAACCTGCGGGTGGAATACAACAAGGTCCACGGCTTCTACATCGAAGTCACCCACGGCCAGACCGACAAGGTGCCGGAAGACTATCGCCGCCGCCAGACCCTCAAGAACGCCGAACGCTACATCATCCCCGAACTGAAGGCCTTCGAGGACAAGGCGCTCTCCGCGCAGGAACGTTCACTGTCGCGCGAGAAGTTCCTCTATGAGCAGCTTCTCAATGACATGGGCGTTCATATCGTGCGCCTGCAAGCCATCGCCCATGCCCTGGCCCAGCTCGATACCCTGGTCGCCCTGGCCGACCATGCCGTGCGCAACAACTGGTGCGCGCCGCAACTGGTGGCCGAGCCCTGCATCCAGATCGAGCAAGGCCGCCATCCGGTGGTGGAAAACCAGATCGAGCGCTTCATCGCCAACGATTGCCAGCTCGCCGCCGAACGCAAGCTGCTCCTGATCACCGGCCCCAACATGGGCGGTAAGTCGACCTTCATGCGCCAGGTGGCGCTGATCACGCTGCTGGCCTACGTGGGCAGCTTCGTGCCCGCCACCAGCGCCGTGATCGGGCCGATCGACCGCATCTTCACCCGGATCGGCGCGGCCGATGACCTGGCCGGGGGGCGCTCCACCTTCATGGTGGAGATGACCGAATCGGCCTCCATCCTCAACAACGCCACCGAACATTCGCTGGTGCTGATGGATGAGGTCGGGCGCGGCACCTCGACGTTCGACGGGCTGGCGCTGGCCTGGGCGATTGCCAAGCACCTCATCGATGTGACGCGCAGCTTCACCCTCTTTGCGACCCACTACTTCGAACTGACGCAGTTGCCAGATATCCACCCGACCGCAGCCAACGTGCATCTCTCGGCGGTGGAGCACAAGGACAGCATCGTCTTCCTGCACGCGGTGCAGAGCGGCCCCGCTTCGCAGAGCTACGGGCTGCAGGTGGCACAGCTGGCCGGGGTGCCGGCGCCGGTCATCCGGGCCGCGCGCAAGCATCTGTCGGCGCTGGAAAGCCAGTCCATGCAAGCGACCCCGCAGTTCGACCTGTTCAGCTCCGCATCCTTCACGGAACCGGCAGCGGAACCTGAAGAAACGCACGATGAACGCAACCCCGCGAGCGCGGTCGAACCCGATCCGCTGGCCCAGGCGCTGCTGCACTCGCTGGACGGCATCGATCCGGATGCCCTCACGCCGCGCCAGGCGCTGGAAGCGCTGTACCAGCTCAAGGCCCTGAGCCGGGGACAATAACGAGACCACGGCAAGCTGCCCCCTTGGCCCCCTTTGGCCCCCTTTGACCCGCAGAGAGACTGCATGCCGATCCTGCCGATCCGACGCATCCTGCTGTGTACCTGCCTCACCGCAGCAGCCCTGTTGGCCGCCGGTACCGGTACGGCCTGGGCCGGTGCGCAGGATTTCTCGTTTGGCGTGATCAACCACGCCGCCGCCGGTGTCAAGGGCGACGAGGCGCTGCGCCAGGCGCTGGCCGAGACCGATGCCGACAACCTTGCCTTCGTGGTGGTCAACGGCATCAAGTCGCCTTCTGAAAGCTGCGACGACGCCCTCTATGCCGAACGGCGTGACCTGCTCGCACAGGCGCAGAACGGCATCTTCGTCTCGCTGGCCGGCAGCGACTGGATCACCTGCCGCGACCGCGAAAACCGCTCCGACGCCATCGAACGCCTGGCCCGCATGCGTGAGATCTTCTATGCCGGTGAATTTTCGCTGGGGGCGAGCAGGCTGCCGATGCTGCGCCAGTCACTCACCCCCAAATTCCGCAGCTATGCCGAGAACACCCGCTGGGAAGTGGGCAACCTGCTCTTTGCCACCGTCAACCTGCCGGCGGCCAACAATCACTTCCTGCTCGACGGTGGACGCAACAACGAGTTCGAGGACCGCCTCATCGCCAACCGCAACTGGCTGCAGCACCTGTTCGCCTTCGCCGCGCTGAAGAAGAGCGCGGCCATCGTCTTCTTCAGCGATGGCAATCCCTTCGGTCCGCCGCCCCGGCATTCCTTCTTCCGCACCCAGCGCGACGGCTTTGCGGAGACGCGCAAGCTCTTCACCGAGCTGGCCGCCAAATTCCCCGGACGCGTGCTGGTGGTGCACGGCCAGGGCGGCAAGAACAAGACGCCCGCCCACATCCTCTGGACCGGCGCAAACCTCGGCAATGTCGGCGTCGGCGAGCGCTGGCTCAAGATCGTCGTGGATGACCATCTGCCGCAGCTGTTTGCGGTGGCCGATGCGGATGGAGAGCGGCGTTAGGCCAGCCGACAGGCTGGTTGAGGGCCTTTTTCCGTGTATATGAACAAAAACGCCCGCAGAGCGCATCTGCGGGCGTTTTTTTTGACGTCGCCGGAAGGAATTTCCCGATTTTCAGGATTTTCCAGCGGCGGGGTGCGATCAGTTCAGCGGCTGGCTGCGGAAGTGGTCGCCGGCTTCGCCTTCATCTTCATCATCGTGATGATGGTGGTGGCCGTGGGCACCGTGGACGTGACCGTGGGCCACTTCTTCTTCGGAGGCGGCGCGCACTTCGGTAACGGCCAGTTCAAAGCGCAGCGCGATGCCGGCCAGCGGGTGGTTGCCATCGAGCACGGCCTTGCCGTCCGCCACTTCGGTGACGGTGAAGATGACCGACTCTTCGCTGTCATCGTCGGGCGAACCTTCGAACTGCATGCCCACTTCCAGCGGTTGCGGCAGGCGCTCGACCGGCTCGATCTTGACCAGCTCGGAATCGTATTCGCCGAAGGCATCTTCCGGCTCGACCTGGATGGTGGTGCTGTAGCCGGTTTCCTTGCCGTCCAGCGCTTCTTCGATCTTGGGCAGGGTGTTGTGGTAGCCGCCGTGCAGGTAGACCATCGGCTCGCTGCTTTGCTCGATCAGGTTGTTCTGGGCATCCGACAGCTTGTAGTTGACGGAAACGACGGTATTCTTCGCGATCTTCATCGTAAGGGTCCTTTGTATCGATAGTGGTGCGGGAGCGGCAGACGCTGCGGAGCGGTCGCGCGGGACGCCTGCCACCCGGGTTGGGGCCTAAGAACCATCCCCTTGCCATTCCCGCGAGGCAAGGACGCTTTCAAAAACGGTTTCTCGACTGCGCGATTATACCTGCATCAAACTTGATCGCCGCCAATGGCTTGCTGCCGCGCCAGCCCGCCTATAATGGCGACCATGAAAAAACTCGATCTGCTCGGCGGCATCACGCCCGCCCAATTCCTGCGTGACTACTGGCATAAGAAGCCCCTCCTCATCCGCAACGCCATCCCCGGTTTCACCGCGCCGCTGCCGCGCCAGGAGCTGTTCGAACTGGCCCGCCTGGAAGACGTCGAATCGCGCCTCATCACCCATCGCCCCGGCGGCTGGGACATGGAACACGGCCCCTTCAGCAAGTTGCCGCCCTTGAAGCAAAAGGCCTGGACCCTGCTGGTGCAGGGCGTGAACCTGCACCATCCGGCCGCCGACGCCCTGCTGCGCCAGTTCCGCTTCGTGCCCGATGCGCGCCTGGACGACCTGATGATCAGCTATGCCACCGATGGCGGCGGCGTCGGTCCGCACTTCGATTCCTACGACGTCTTCCTGCTGCAGGCGCACGGCCAGCGCCGCTGGCGCATCAGCGCCCAGGATGACCTGACGCTGGAAGAAGGCGTACCGCTGAAGATCCTCAGCCACTTCGAGGCCGAGCAGGAATTCGTGCTGGAACCGGGCGACATGCTCTACCTGCCGCCGCAGTATGCGCATGACGGTGTGGCCATCGGCGAATGCATGACCTATTCGATCGGTTTCCGCTCGCCGGCCTACCAGGAACTGGGGGAATCCTTCCTGGAATTCATGATGGATACCATCGACCTGCCCGGCCGCTATGAAGATCCCGACCTGAAGGCCACGACCAGGCCCGCCGAATTGCCGCTGGACATGGTGGCGCGCATCCGCGACGAGCTCAACAAGATCCGCTTCACCGATGACGACATCACCATCTTCCTCGGCCAGCATCTGTCGGAGCCCAAACCCAGCGTGTTCTTCCAGGCAGGGCCGCAGGAAATGTCCTTTGCTCGCTTTTTCCAGAGCGCCAAGAAGCGAGGTCTGGCATTGCATCGCAAGACGCGCATGCTGTACCGCGGCTCGCACGTTTTCATCAATGGTGAATCCTTCCAGGTCGGACGCACGGACAAGGCGATCCTGGCCCGGCTGGCCGACTCGCGTGTACTGGAGAAATCCGACTTCGACCAGGCCTCCGAGGATCTGCTGGAAGCCTTGCATCAATGGCATGAAAGTGGCTGGCTCGAGATTGTTCGCGATCAGTGAAAAATTATGGCTGAGGATGCTCGAAATTACTTGAGAAAGTCTCGGGAAGTCGCTTCCGTCAAGGCATTCCGGCCATAGTGTCATTGATGTAAGTTCTTACAAATTCTTACGAATCGGCGTTGCGGCGGTGCGATTTCGGGAAAAAATAGCTATAATGATGGGCTGGAAAGTTTTCGTTGTCAGGCGTTGTTTCGGCAGCAAAAAGAAGCAAGAACCGAAGCCCGACCGTGAGGTCTTACCCCGCGGCGAAAGCCTCCCAGTAGAGCGATAATTACCGGTAATTATTCATCGCACAATTTTTAAATATTGAAGGAATATTCATGAAAAAGACTCTGTTGATCGCTTCGTTGTTGGCTGTTGCTCTGGCTGCTTGCGGCAAGAAGGAAGAAGCTCCGGCACCCGCAGCTGCTCCTGCTGCTGAAGCTCCGGCCGCTGCTGCTCCGGCTGCTGATGCAAAGCCGGCTGACGCCGCTCCGGCTGCTGACGCTGCCAAGCCGGCTGACGCCGCTCCGGCTGCTGACGCAAAGCCTGCTGACGCTGCTCCGGCCGCTGATGCAAAGCCGGCTGAAGCTCCGGCCAAGTAATCTTCGGATTATTTTCGAAAAAACCGGTCGCAAGACCGGTTTTTTTTCGCCCGCATTTTCTTTGCCGTGACCTTTTCCTTCATGTCGCCGCGTGCCCGCACCCGCATCACGACTTTCCATCCTCACCTGGCTTTTTGATCTGGCGTAAATGCATCAGGACGCGCCAGAAACGCATCAAGGCAAGTCTTCCTCGTCGTGCCCCTACTCCCCTACTGACAGCGGCCTGACAGGCCACCAAAGGCCGTATTCATTATCGAAGACACAATATCGCCAGCGAGTACCACCTATGCCTGCCGGCATCGGAAAACACGGTCATGCAAGCTGAATAAAAAGAGAAACAAATTGTTTCTGACGCAACGCACGCTACTGCTAATGCGCCTGAACGAGCCTGACAAAGCGCTGACCACTCGCATTTGGCGATCACACTTCCAGCCAGGAAAAACCTTCCTCCTGGCAAGCGATGCCGATATCACCAAAGGTGCTTCCCAGCACGCTTTCGATGGCGGCACGCGCGAGTTCGGGGGTGTTGTTCTGTTGACTGAGATGGGCGCCGATGACGCGTTTGAGGCGGCTCTTGTCAAGCAGGCGCAGGATCTCGGCGCTGGCGTCATTGGCCAGGTGGCCGTAATCGCCGCCGATGCGGCGCTTGAGGAAGGCGGGATAGGGCGAGCGGTCCAGCATCTCGCGGTCGTGATTGCATTCCAGCAGCAGCGCATCGCAGGCACCGAGGGACTGCACCAGATGGGCGGTCGGCTGTCCGGCATCGGTGAGCACGCCAAGACGGCGGTCGCCATCGCCGGCCACATACTGGATGGGCTCGCGGGCGTCGTGCGGAACGGTATAGGGAGAGAGTTCAAGATCACCGATGGCGATCTTCTGACCATCGGCGCAGAAACGCACGTCAACGTCAGCGGCCTGTTCGGCCACCGCCTGCCAGGTGCCGTAGCTGAGCCAGACCGGGATGCGATAGCGCCGTGCAAACTTGAAGACGCCGCTGACGTGATCCGAATGCTCGTGCGTGACCACGATGGCCGACACGTCGGAGGGATCGAGACCGAGACGCAGCATGCGCTTTTCGGCCTCGCGCAAAGTAAAGCCGCAGTCCAGCATGACCGTGGTCCCCGATGAGGGACGCTGGTCGCCGGCTGCGGCCGAGATCAGCAGCGCATTGCCTTCGCTGCCGCTGCCGAGGCTCGCGAACTTCATCTGAGCCCCGGGTCCTGCTTACTTCAGCTGGTCGTTGAGCAGACCGAGGATCTTGTCGGAGATACCCGAGGTATCCGGACCACCCTCGCCGTTCTGGACCACGATGTTGCTGCTGTCGGAACCGGCGCCCTTGACCACGATGCGGTACTTGGCGGCCTTCTTGTCCTTGTCCTTGGAGCTGAAGATGCGCGAGAAGAAACCGTCATCCTTCTTGTCCTTGGCATCCTGGTCCTGGTCCACGTAGCGCACGTAGTAGATGCCCTGGCTGCGGTCGCGGTCTTCCACGGTGAAGCCCACGCGATCCAGCGCCAGGCCGACACGGCGCCATGCGCGGTCGAAGCCTTCATCCACTTGCACACTGGTGCCGGTGGCGGTCTTCTGCAGGCGCGAACGGGCCTGCAGCGACGGTGCATTGGCCACGGCAGCCTTGGCCTTGGTTTCTTCGGCACCCAGGCGCACCATCAGACGCGACAGGAATTCGGCCTCCAGGCCCGGATCGGAGGGACGCGCGGTCCACACCGAGGTTTCCTTGGCCGAACCGGTCAGCACTTCTTCGGCGCCGCGATGGCTGATGAAGATCTCGGTGGTGCCGTTGGGGCCGCGCTCCAGGCGGGTACGGAACTTGTCGCGCTCACCGGTGGAATACAGCGAATCAAACACCTTGCCCAGGGTATTGCGGACGAAGTCCTGCGGGATCTTGGCGCGGTTTTCGGCCCAGTCGGTTTCCATCACGCCGGTATCAGGCGACTCGATGTTGATGAGGAAACCGTTGTCCTGCCAGAAGTCCTTGATCTGCGGCCACAGTTGTTCCGGGGTCTGCTTGACCACCAGCCAGCGCTGCGAGCCATCGCGCTCGATACGCACCGCATCACCCTGCTTGGCGGGTGCCACGGTGCTCACCTCGGCGGTCGGCTTGGTCTGCTGCTCCAGCTGATAGCCGGAAGCGGTGGCCACGCCCTTGTTGGCTTCGGGAATGGCGTAGCGGTTGTCGCGCTGCAGCTGAGTCAGGTCGGGCGGCACTTCCAGACGCGGGCCACGGGCCTTTTCAGCGCTCTTGTAATCGATACGGTCGCCTTCGAGCAAGCTGCCGACGGACGAGCATCCTGCCAGTCCGGCCAGCGCCAGTGCGACGACGATGCTGCGTTGGGTAAGTGTGTACGCGGAGCGGGAGACCGGACGAACGTTCTTGCTATTAGTCATATCGTTACTATTGAAAGCGGAATCGGATTTCAGGAGACCTGCGCCAAAGCGGCCAAGCCGATCAGTTTAAGACACCGGACTCGCGCAGGGCCGCGCGCACGGTGTCGTGGTACGCCGCGCCCAGCGGTGCCAGCGGCAGACGCATGCCCGACGGGATCAGGCCCATCTCCTGCATGGCCCACTTGACCGGTACCGGGTTGGGCTCGACGAAGAGCTTGTTGTGCAGCGGCAGCAACTGGTTGTTCAGTTCCACGGCACGGGCGATGTTGCCGCTCATGGCGGCCACGCACAGCTCGTGCATGGCGCGCGGGGCGACGTTGGCAGTCACCGAGATGTTACCGGCGCCGCCGTAGAACATCAGCGCAATCGCCGTGGCGTCGTCACCCGAATAGACCGCGAAGCTCTTGGGGGCCAGGCGGATCAGGTCGGTGCCACGGGCAATATTGCCGGTGGCGTCCTTGACGCCCACGATGCCCTTGACCTGGGCCAGGCGCAGGATGGTCTCGTTGCTCATGTCGGCCACGGTGCGGCCGGGGACGTTGTACAGGATCACCGGCAGATCCACCGCCTCGGCGATGGTCTTGAAGTGCAGATACATGCCTTCCTGGGTCGGGCGGTTGTAGTAAGGCACCACTTGCAGGGAGGCGTCGGCGCCGACCTTCTTGGCGAAGGCGGTCAGTTCGATGGCTTCGGAAGTGGAATTGCCGCCGGTGCCAGCGATGATGGGAATGCGTTTGGCCGTATGCTCGACCGCGACCTTGATCAGTTCGCAGTGCTCTTCCATCGAGACGGTGGGCGATTCGCCGGTGGTGCCGACGATGACGATGCTGTCAGTTCCCTCGGCGATATGCCAGTCGATCAGCTTGCGCAGGCCATCGTAGTCGAGGCTGCCGTCCGGATGCATGGGAGTGACGATTGCAACAATGCTACCCTTGATCATGGTGTGCGTGCTTTAGTGATGGTCAAAATAAAGGCCTGATTGTAGCGGATAGACGCCTCATCAGGTCAATTTGCGGCTGCTACAGTTGAAAGCGGACGTAAAAAAGCCTGCGAACCCGCCCCCGCGGGCCATGCAAGCACATGGCGAGCGCCTCGTCGCCGCTTGCCATGGATCAATATCCCAGCCCCATGGCCTCGCGCACGTCGCGCATGGTGTCCTGGGCCAGCTTGCGGGCCTTGTCGCAGCCATCGGCGACGATGGCCCGCACCAGCGAGGGATCGTCCAGGTACGGCTGGGCCCGCTCCAGCATCGGCTGCTGCTCCTGCAGGATGGCATCGATCACCGGCTGCTTGCACTCCAGGCAGCCGATCCCGGCCGAACGGCAGCCCTTGGCGGCCCAATCCTTCACTTCCGCGTTCGAATACACCTGGTGGAACTGCCAGACCGGGCATTTGTCCGGATCGCCCGGATCGCTGCGGCGCACGCGCTGCGGGTCGGTCGGCATGGTCTTGACCTTCTTGGTGACCGAGGCCGCGTCCTCGCGCAGGGCGATGGCATTGCCGTAGCTCTTGGACATCTTGGCGCCATCCAGCCCCGGCAGGCGCGAGGCCTCGGTCAACATGGCCTGCGGCTCGGTGAGGATCAACTTGCGGCTGCCTTCGAGATAGCCGAACAGACGTTCACGGTCGATCATCGACAGGTTCTGGGCATCGTCCAGCATGGCCTTGGCCTGTTCCAACGCTTCATCATCGCCCTTTTCCTGGAATTGGGTGCGCAGTTCCAGGTACAGCTTGGCGCGCTTGCTGCCCAGCTTCTTGGTGGCGGCCAGGGCCTTCTCTTCGAAGCCTTTTTCCTTGCCGTAGAGGTGATTAAAGCGGCGCGCGATCTCGCGCATGATCTCGATGTGCGGCACCTGGTCTTCACCCACCGGCACCTGGCTGGCGCGGTAGATCAGCACGTCGGCCGCCTGCAGCAGCGGATAGCCGAGGAAGCCATAGGTGGCCAGGTCGCGGTCGGCCAGCTTTTCCTGCTGGTCCTTGTAGGTCGGCACGCGTTCCAACCAGCCCAGCGGCGTGGCCATGGACAGCAGCAGATGCAGTTCGGCATGCTCGGGCACGCGCGACTGGATGAACAGCGTCGCCTGGGCAGGATCGACCCCGGCGGCGAGCCAGTCGACCACCATTTCCCAGGTGCTGGTCTCGATCACGGACGGATCGTCGTAATGGGTGGTCAGTGCATGCCAGTCAGCCACGAAGAACAGGCAGGGCAATTCGGACTGCAGCTTGACCCAGTTCTTCAGGGCACCGTGATAGTGGCCCAGGTGCAGCGCGCCCGTGGGGCGCATGCCGGAGACGACGCGATCAGGATACATGGCGTTGGGCGATGGTTGGCGGTTGGCGGTTCAACATGGACGATAGCAACGATATGAACGATCAGAACAGCAGGGTAATGGGCAAGGTAATCAACTGCAGCAACTTGCTGGCCACATACATCACCGGCGCCATCCACCAGGTGTAGATGACCTTGAGCAGCACCAGCGCCATGACGATGAAGAAGCCATAGGGCTCGATCCGGGCGAATTTATACGCAGCTTTGTGCGGCAACAGGCTGGTCAGGATGCGTCCGCCGTCCAGCGGCGGGATCGGGAACAGGTTGAAGGCGAACATCACCAGATTGGTCAGCACCCCGGCCTTGGCCATGAGCATGAAGAATTCTTCTTGTACCCCGCCCAACACCAGCGCATAGATGGCCAGCGTCCACAGCAGTGCCATGAAGAAATTGGCAGCCGGACCGGCCAGCGCGACCCAGGCCATGTCGCGCTTGGGCTTGCGCAGCTGGCCGAAATTGATCGGCACCGGCTTGGCGTAGCCGAACAGAAAATTGCCGCCGGTGGCGAAGTACAGCAGGATGGGGATGAGGATGGTGCCGAAGGGATCGATGTGCTTGACCGGGTTGAGGCTCATGCGCCCCATCGAATAGGCCGTGGTATCTCCGAAAAACTTGGCCGCATAGGCGTGGGCCGCCTCGTGCAGGGTAATGGCGAAGAGCACGGGCAGCGCGTATACCGCGACAGTCTGGATAAGTTCGTTCATGGGCAGGGATTTTAGCAGAGGGACAATACACTGCCCCGGAATCGGACCGGGCCTGAGCGTCTGATCGGGCCTGGTTGCATCAATTTCACTCAGGCGGCCTGCAAACCGAACAGACTTGCATCCCCCCTGCCCTGGCGCACCAGCACCGGTTCATTGTCGTCGGTGAGGTCGATCACGGTGGTCGGTTCCAGGCTGCAGGCGCCGCTGTCGATGACCAGCTCGATCTGTTTTTCCAGATGGCTGCGAATGTCGTCGGCGCTAGTCAGCGGCAGTTCTTCATCCGGCAGGATCAGGGTCGTGCCCAGCAGCGGCTGGCCCAGTTCTTCGAGCAGCATGTGGGCGATGCGATTCTCCGGCACGCGCAGGCCGATGGTCTTGCGCGAGGGGTGCGAGAGCCGGCGCGGCACTTCCTTGGTGGCTTCCAGGATGAAGGTATAGGCACCGGGCGTGGCGGCCTTGAGCAGCCGGTACTGGCGGTTGTCGACCTTGGCATACTGGGCGATCTCGGAGAGGTCGCGGCACAGCAGCGTCAGGTGGTGCTTTTCATCGACGCCACGGATGCGGCGCACGCGCTCGACCGCCTCCTTGTTGTCCAGCTGGCAGACCAGCGCGTAACAGGAGTCGGTGGGCAGGGCCACCAGGCCGCCCTTGTGGATGATCTGCGCGGCTTGCTTGATCAGGCGCAGTTGCGGGTTGTCGGGGTGAATCTCGAAAAACTGGCTCATGATGCGGTTTCCGTTTCCAAATCCAATTCCAATTCCAAATCGTAAAAAGCACAACGGCGGTGTCGCCACCGCCGTTGTCGCTGCCCGCCGGGCTTAGCGCTGGCCACGCAGGGCCGCGATGCGCTGTTCCAGCGGTGGGTGCGTCGAGAACAGTTCCATCATGCCGGGCTTGTCGCTGATGCCCAGGGCCGCCATGTTCTGCGGCAGGCCTTCCGGCGAAAATCCGCCCAGCCGCGCCAGGGCATTGATCATCGGCTGAGGCGTGCCCAACAGGCGCGCCGCGCCGGCATCGGCACGGAACTCGCGATGGCGCGAGAACCAGGCCACGATCATCGAGGCGCCGATACCGAAGACGATCTGGCACACCATCACCGTCACCATGTATCCGATGCCGGGACCGGACTCATCGTTGTTGCGGCGCAAGGCCGAATCGACGAAATAGCCCACCACCCGCGACAGGAACACCACGAAGGTATTCACCACGCCCTGGATCAATGTCATGGTCACCATGTCGCCATTGGCGATGTGCGCCACCTCGTGGCCGAGTACGGCTTCCACTTCTTCCTGCGTCATGCCCTGCAACAGCCCGGTGGACACCGCCACCAGGGCCGAATCCCGGAACGCGCCCGTAGCGAAGGCATTGGGTTCGCCGTCATAGACCGCCACTTCGGGCATGCCGATGCCGGCGCGCTGGGCCAGCTTGCCCACGGTCTGCAGCAGCCAGGCTTCGGTGCCGTTCATGGGGGTCTCGATCACGCGCGCGCCGGTGGACCACTTGGCCATGCTCTTGCTCATCAGCAAGGAGATGATCGATCCCGTGAAACCGACCACCAGCGAGAACACCAGCAGCATCGGCAGATTCAGGCCGGCGCGGGTGAGGAAGCGGTCCACACCCAGGAGCGACAGGATGACGCTCATCACCACCAGCACGGCGATGTTGGTGGCGATAAACAGCAGGATGCGTTTCATGGGGAAAACTCCTATCGGAAAAGTGGTCATTAGATAGGAACCGGCCTGCTGAATTCAAGAGCCTCAAGCCCGGGGCTGCCCCTTACAGCCCCCAGTCGTGCCACACCGGCTTGACCCCGGAGGGCAGCGGCGGCAACGCGCCCAGGTCCATGCGCGACTCGCCCGGACCGTGGAAGTCCGAGCCCATCGATGCCAGGAAACCATAGCGGCGGGCCACCTGGGCATATTCCTGGTACTGCTCCGGCGTATGGCTGCCGGTATTGACTTCGATGGCCACTCCGCCCAGCTGCTTGAACTCATCGAAGAGCGCGCCGAACTGGGTCGGCGTGTACTTGTAGCGGCCCGGATGGGCGATCACCGCCACCCCGCCGGCCCCGCGGATCCAGCGCACCGACTCTTCCAGCGTGGCCCAGCGGTGCGGCACGTAGCCGGGCTTGCCTTCGGTGAGGTAGTTGGCGAAGACTTCCTTGGTATCGCAGCAGGTGCCGCATTCGACGAGATAGCGCGCAAAGTGCGTGCGCGAGATCAGGTCGGGGTTGCCCACGTGCTTCAACGCGCCCTCGTAGGCGCCGCAGATGCCGTGCCGCTCCAGCGCCTCGGCAATCTCGCGGGCGCGGCGCTCGCGGCCGTTGCGGGTAGCGGCCAGGCCGTCGATCAGGGTCTGGTCGTTCTCGTCGATGCGCAAACCCACGATGTGCACCGTATGCCCGGCCCAGGTGACCGAAATCTCCACCCCCGCCACATGCTCCATGCCCAGCGCACGGGCCGCCGCACGCGCGCGGGCCACGCCACCGACTTCATCGTGATCGGTCAGCGCCCATACGCCCACGCCGTTAGCCCTGGCGCGCGCGGCCACCTCTTCCGGCGACAACAGGCCGTCGGAGACGTTGGAGTGGCAATGCAGATCGAACTTGAGTTCAGACATAAAAATGCGCAATGACAGCAACTCACCGGGCAGATCGCTTGTGGCTGCCGCCGGTCAGGCCATGCTTGAGGGATTGGAATGCGTCCATTTTACGCGCTTGGCGCCACTCCCGCACGGCGCGGGCCACTTCAGGCCGGCTGCTGCAGGAAGGCCTCGATCAGCTGCGCCAGCCGTTCGGGCTGGTCGTGGTGCAGCATGTGGCCGGCGTCGGCGATCATTTCCACCTGCGTGTTGGGAATGCAGGCGATACGGCGGTCGATTTCTTCACGTTTGAGCGAGGCCGGACCGAAGAAGCGCCAGATGTCGCTGTCGATGGCTTCGATCCACAGCACCGGCGCGGTGATGCGGCTCCAGCAGGCCATCATCTCGTCGACCCGGTACAGGATGGGACTGACCTGCTTGTGCGCCGGGTCGCCCAGAATCTGCCACAGGCCGCTCTCATCCTGCTGCGCCCAGTGCCGGGCCAGGAAACCGGCGCGCTCGTCCGACAGGCGCGCATTGTTCTTCTGCAGCCGCGCCGCTACTTCGTCCAGCGTCGCATAGCCGCGCAGCACGGGACGATTCTTCATCTCGTCCAGCCATTGCGTGAAGCGTCCCGGCGCCTGCTCCGCCTTGGCCGTGGGCAGGCCGATGCCTTCCAGGTTGATGAGGCGCTGGATGCGCTGGGGACGCACGCCGGCATAGAGCGTCACGGCATTGCCGCCCATACTGTGACCCAGCAGGTTGATGGCCTCGTCACCGGCATAGTGGTCGAGGATGGCATCGAGATCGGCCAGATAGTCGGGGAACCAGTAGGACTGCGCCGGGCTGCGCTGGGTCAGCCCGAAACCGCGCCAGTCCGGAGCGATGACGTGCCATTCCCCTTGCATGGCATCGACCATGAACTGGAAGGACGCCGACATATCCATCCAGCCATGCATCATGAAGATCTTGGGCGCCTGCGGGTCGCCCCAGTGGCGTACGTGATAGCGCAGGCCGCGCACGTCGAGGAATTCGGAGCGGGAAGTTTTCTTGGCGATGATTGAGCGCATGTCGTTGTCGTTGTTGTATCTGCTGTGAAGAATCTAACAGCCAAGTATAGACAAAAGAGAACGATCGTGCGCGAAGCCGGGGTTTCAGGGCAGGAAGCGCCCAAGGTCGAAGGTGGAGGTATGGCCGATCTGGGCGAAGTTCTGCTCCAGCCATTCCGAGGCGCGTTCGCGGCCCTGCTGGAACAGGCTGCCGATGAAACTGGCCTGGGTATTGAGCTTGGAGAGATTGGTCAGCTGCTCCATCAGTTCATTGGCATCGATCATGTGCACATTGAGCTGGCGCAGCCGCCGCTCCAGCGAACCGAAGGCCAGCGTCGAATTCTCGGCCTCGCGCTTGGCCAGGGCCAGCCCGCTCAGCTCGGTGAAGAAGGCCGAACTGAAACTGATTTCCGAGAGTCGCTGGCCGATGTCGTGGCTCGTGGTGGGCGTACCGGCACGGCGGCTGGGATGCAGCAGCACCACCATCACATCGCGCGCGGCGCAGGCGTGCAGCAGCGGGAATATCGGCGGATTGGCCGTGAGCCCGCCATCCCAGTAGGCTTCGCCATCGATTTCGATGGGCCGGTGCAGCGAAGGCAGGCAGGCCGAAGCCAGCAGCACCTCCACCGACAGGTCGGCATTGCGGAAGATCTTCAGCGTGCCGGTGCTGACCTGGGTGGCGGCGATGAACAATTTCAGCGCGCGCTGGCGGCGCAGGCGTTCGAAATCCACCTGCTCCACCAGGATGTCGCGCAGCGGGTTGATATCCAGCGGATTCAATTGCGTGGGCGAGAAGAAGCGCGTCATCGCCAGCAGCGCCTGCATGCCCGGCATGGGCGCCGGATTGGCGACAACCGGCGCGCCTTCGGCATTGAGATAATCCAGCGGCGCGCCGGTGGAAAGCGCCGTCCAGAACCGCTCCAGCGCCGCGCGCGCGCCATCGCGGCCATCCTGCACGTAGCCTTGCGCCATCACGGCGGCATTCATGGCCCCGGCCGAGGCGCCGCTGATGCCTTCCAGGTCCAGCCGCCCATCCTCCAGCAGGCGGTCCAGCACGCCCCAGGTGAAGGCGCCATGCGAGCCCCCACCCTGCAGGGCCAGACTGACGATCTTGTTCGACATGATGTCCTTTTCGTTCGGTCGCATCGACAGGGCCTGCCGGCCAAAATGGCTGTCACGCCCGCGTCAGCACATAAGCTTATGCTGCACTGCACGATCATGGTATAACAGAAAAAGGAAGGCAAGACGGCCCGTTGGAGTGGCATTTGTATGCCAACAGGCAACATCTTGCGTACCTGCCCAGACATTGTAACGAGCGAATGACGGACACAGCAGAGGACACATGAAATCGATTTGCGTATATTGCGGTTCTTCCCCCGGCGCTTCCCCGGCCTATGCCGAGGCGGCGCGCAAGCTGGCCCAGGAGATGGTGAAGAACAACATCGCCCTGGTCTACGGCGGCGGCAATGTGGGCCTGATGGGCATCATCGCCAGTGAAGTCATGCGGCTGGGCGGAGAAGCCACCGGCGTCATCCCCAAGGCCTTGCTGGACAAGGAACTGGGCCACGACGGCCTGACCCGCCTGCACATCGTCAAAGACATGCACGAACGCAAGGCCATGATGGCCGAGCTGGCCGATGGTTTCATCGCCATGCCCGGCGGCATGGGCACCCTGGAAGAACTGTTCGAGGTGCTGACCTGGGCGCAGCTGGGCTTCCACTACAAGCCGATCTGCCTGTACAACGTGGAAGGCTTCTATGACAACCTGATCGCCTTCGTCGATCATCTGGTGTCGCAGCGCTTCGTGAGCACCGACCAGTCGGGGCTGATGATGCATGAAGCCGACCCGGCCAAGCTGATCGAGCGCTTCCAGAACTTCAAGCCGACCTACAAGACCAAGTGGGCCGACCGCGAGGCGGTGGCCAACCTGGTGCCCTGAGCCCTGAGCCCCCCCGGGCTCGGTTTCCAGCGGAAGCGATTTCCCGAATTTTTACAGATTCCTTCATCTCGCTTCCATCAAAGACAACGCCCGTCCCTCTTGCGAGGCGACGGGCGTGTTTTTTTCTTCACTTCGGCCTGGAACCGCCAGGGGAGCGGGCGTCAGGCCTCCAGGGCCTGGCGGAAATCCGCCACCAGATCGTCGGTATCTTCCAGCCCCACCGAGACGCGGATGAGCGACTCGGCAATGCCCATGCTGGCACGGCGTTGCGCGCCCATCTCGTAGAAGATGGTATGGGCCACCGGGATCACCAGGGTGCGGGTGTCACCCAGATTGCTGGCGGCCACGGCAAGATTGAGGCGGTTGAGGTAATCGAAGCAGTCGATGCTGTCCTTCAGCTCAAAGGACATCAGGCTGCCGAAGCAACGGAACAGCTCCTTGCTCAAGGCATGTTGCGGATGCGACTCCAGCCCCGGATAGTGCACCGCTGCCACGCGCGGATCGGCCTCCAGCATCTGCGCCAGCGCCAGGGCATTCTTGCATTCACGTTCCTGGCGCAGCGCCATGGTCTCGGCACCGACGGCGATGTGGTGCGCCGCTTCCGGACCCAGCGTGGCGCCGAAGTCGCGCAGCGCCTTGGCACGGATCTGCGCCATGCCCCACTGCGCAGGCGGGTTCTTCTTGTAGGCGTCGGCGATGTGCGGGTAGCGGGTCCAGTCGTATTCACCGGTATCGGTGAGCGCCCCGCCCAGCGCATTGCCGTGGCCGCCGATGGATTTGGTCAGGGAATTGACCACCAGACCGGCGCCGACCGTCCTGGGACGGAACAGGTAAGGCGAAGTCATGGTGTTGTCCACCACGTAGAGGATGCCACGCTCGCGGCACAGTTCGCCGATGCGCTTCAAATCCGCCACCTGGGTGCGCGGGTTGGCGATGGTTTCCACGAAGACCAGGCGGGTCTGCGGCGTGATGGCCGCTTCCACGTTCTTCACATCGGTGGCATCGACCATCGACACCTTGGCCCCCTGCGCGCCCACCGTCATCCAGAGGCTGTTGGTATTGCCGAACAGGAAAGCCGAGGACACCACATGATCGCCCTCGCGCAGCAAGCCCTGGACGATGGCGCCGATGGCGGCCATGCCGGTGGCGAAGCAGATGGTGGACTTGCCGTCTTCCATCCGGGTGATCTTGTCTTCCAGCGCCGACACCGTGGGGTTGCCCTGGCGGCCATAGCGATAGCCCGGCTGCTTGCCCTGGAACACTTCGGCCAGCTGGCGTGCATCTTCATAACCGAAGGTCACGGAAGTGTGGATGGGCTTGTGCAGGGAGCCGTGCTCGATGCCCTTCTGGCGGTCGCTGTGGAGGATGGTGGTGGTGAAGCCGTAGGTTTTTTTATCGTTCATCGCGTGATCGGAAAGGCAGAAGTGAGAGGCATGGCCAGCGCGCGGCCAAAGGCAAAATGATAAGCCAGATTCCCGCCGGACGGGTCCATGAAAAACGCCGGTGCCGCAAATGCGGCCACCGGCGTACTGTTCCAGCCTCTGGTCAGGCAGCGGGGATCAGTCCACCCGTGCCAGATTCAGGTTCAGCTGCGAACGCACCACATCTTCCAGCGCCGGCTTGGGGTTCTTGCGGGCGTATTCGATGCGGTCCAGGTATTCCTGGGTGATGTCGCCGGTGATGTAGTGACCGTCGAAGCAGGAGGCCTCGAATTGCTTGAGGGCCGGGTTGGCCTCGGAGATGGCGCGCTTCAGGGCTTCCACATCCTGATACACCAGGGCATCGGCGGTGATCTCGCGGCAGACTTCTTCATCGCTGCGGCCGAAGGCGATCAGTTCGTCACGGGTCGGCATGTCGATGCCGTAGACGTTGGGATACTTCACCGGCGGTGCCGCCGACGCGAAGATCACATTCTTGGCACCCGACTCGCGGGCCATCTGCACGATTTCACGGCTGGTAGTGCCGCGCACGATGGAGTCATCCACCAGCAACACGTTCTTGCCCTTGAATTCGCTGCCGATGGCGTTGAGCTTCTGGCGCACCGACTTCTTGCGCAGCGCCTGGCCCGGCATGATGAAGGTGCGGCCGATGTAGCGGTTCTTGATGAAGCCTTCGCGGTACTCGATGCCCAGCTTCAACGCCAGTTCCATGGCGGCCGGACGCGAGGAGTCGGGGATCGGCATGACCACATCGATCTCGCCGTGCTTGAACTGGCTGCGGATCTTGTCGGCCAGGAACTCACCCATCTTGAGGCGAGTGGCATAGACCGAGGCGCCATCGATGATCGAATCCGGACGGGCCAGGTAGACGTATTCGAAGGCGCAGGGGTTCAGGGTCGGGTTCTCGGCGCATTGCTGGTTGTACAGCTTGCCGTCGTTGTCGATGAAGATCGCTTCACCCGGATTGACGTCGCGCAGGAAGCGGAAGCCCATGCCTTCCAGGGCCACCGATTCGCTGGCCATCATGTATTCGATGCCCTTGTCGCTCTCGTTGAAGCCCAGGCACATCGGACGGATGCCGTACGGATCGCGGAAGCCCAGGAGACCGTAACCGGCGATCTGCGCCACCACGGCGTAGGAGCCGCGCACGCGCTTGTGCACCATGGCCACGGCCTTGAAGAGCGCGGCCGGGTCCAGCGAGTAGCCGGTGGTAGCCTGCTGGATCTCGTGGGCCAGCACGTTCAGGAGCACTTCGGTATCGGAATCGGTGTTGATGTGGCGGCGATCGTTCTTGAACATCTCGATCTTCAACTGTTCCGCATTGGTCAGGTTGCCGTTGTGCGCCAGGATGATGCCGAAGGGGGCATTGACGTAGAACGGCTGCGCTTCTTCTTCCGAAGAAGAGCTGCCTGCAGTGGGATAGCGCACCTGGCCGATGCCGGTGTTGCCCGGCAGCGAACGCATATTACGGGTACGGAAGACGTCGCGCACCAGGCCGTTGGCCTTGTGCATCGAGAAACCGTTGGCGTGATTGGTTGCGATCCCCGCCGCATCCTGGCCGCGGTGCTGCAGCAGCAGCAGCGCGTCATACAGCATCTGGTTGACGGGACTATGAGAGACGATACCGACGATGCCACACATGGTGGACTCCTAACGAAAAACGAAAACGAAAATGAACCACGACTGCAACCCGGTCCAAACGATCTGATGCACTCCGCCACGGAGCCTGGTGTCAGACCGGGGTGGAAAAACTCACATGCTCGGCCAGCTTGCCCGGCAGGTAGGGCAGCACCGCTTCGGCAGCCTGCTCGACCCAGGGACTGAAGCGCGCCTGCTTCCAGAAATCCTGCTGCGGAATGGCCGTGGTACCGCACAGCAAGGCCACCGCGATCACCAGCAACACCCCGCGCGCCACCCCGAAGACACTGCCCAGCGTGCGATCCAGGAAACCCAGACCGGTCGCCTTGACCAGCTCGCCCAGCGTCTTGGCCACCAGTGCCATCAACAGCCGTGTGCCGATGAACAGCGCAATGAAGGCCACGATCAGCCGCGTCAGTTCGCCCGGCACCACCTCCGGCAACATCGCCGAGAGCGCCTCGCCATAGGTATTGGCCACCACCAGCGCCACAATCCAGCCGGCCAGCGACAACACCTCGCGCACCAGTCCGCGCAGGGTGCCGATGATCACCGAGCAGACCAGGATCAGCAGCACCAGGTAGTCAAATATCGTCACGATGACAACAATATGCGGCTATCTGTAGCCAAATTCAAGCAGGAACAAGGGTGGCATTCAGGCCCAGCTTCTTGATTCGGCCGCTCATGCGCTCGGCTTCCTCACGGCTGGCAAAGGGGCCGACGCGAATGCGCGTGCGTTCACCTGCCTCGGTTGCAATCTTTTGCGTGTACGAATGGATGCCGGCGGCGCTCAGCTTGTTGCGCAATTCAGTCACCTTGTCCTGAGTCGCCAGCGCAGCCACCTGGATGACGAACCTGCCACCGGCTGCGGCGGGCTTCTTTTCCGGTGCCGGGGCTGCGGTTGCGCCGGGCTTGCCTTCCAGGATCGCCAGCGCACGCGCGGCATCGTCATCGGCGGCAGCCTTGGGCTTTGCAGCTTCCTTCTTCGCTTCTTCCTTGTGCTCGGCCACGGCGGGTTTCTTGTCTTCGGCCTTGGGGGCGGGCTTTTCGGGTGCTTTCTCTAAGTGCCGCTCTACCGGCTTTTCAGGCGACTTCTCAACCGGCTTTTCGGCCGGTTTTTCCACGACCCTGGGGGCCACCGCCGCCACTGGCGGGGTCACCGGCTCGGCCGGGGCCGCCGGCGGACTGGCGGGCTCGGGGGCGATGCTGGAGGGTTCGACGATTTCTTCCTTCTGGTCCAGCGCAGCCTGCTTGCCAGCGGCCGCACCCGGCTGGGCCACGGCGGCAGCCGGCTCATCCTTGGAGGGGATCTGGATGGCGATGTCGTCGTTGAGCGGCTTGGGCTCGGAGTCGAGGATCATCGGCAATACGATCACCACGGCCAGCGCCAGGGCGACCGCCCCGATCAGGCGGCGGCGGGCGCGTTTCTTTTCCGGCAACAGCGGATCAGCGGCGGCATCCTTGCCGGCCTTGCTGCGGCTGCTACGTGGGCCGGCGGCGCTGCCATTGGCGGCACTGCGGCTGCTGCGGCTGCGAATGACGGCGGATTGCTCCTCGGAACGCGAACGGAAAGACCCTTGGTCAGAAGCAGAGTCCTGCTTGTTTTTACGGAAAAACGAGAACAAGCCCATGCGGAGTCGTCTTGAATTGAACTGGAAATCGTGGAAAACCTGCCTGGCCACTCAGGCCCTGGCGCCGGGCAGGGCGGCCGGCTCCGCAACGCGGTCAGGATCAGTGCAGACCGGGACGGCGCGCCTGCATCACGCCGGCTACGGTCAGGAAGGACCCGAAAACCACAATTCTATCATTCTCCCCCGCTCTGCTTAATGCATTTGCATATGCCTCTGCCGGCGAAGTGAAGGTTTCGATGCTGCGTGCCGCGTCCCGCCTGAATTCCGGCTGCACGCCGGCCCCCAGCAGGGCTTCCTTGAGCTGTTGCGCGCTGGCCGCGCGCGGCAGCGGCAGATCGGTCACGCACCAGTGGTCGATCTTGTCCTTGAGGTGACTGATCACGCCTTCGATGTCCTTGTCCAGCATGGAACCGAAGACCGCATAGGTGTAGGGATGAAAGCCCATGTTGTCCAGGTTCTGGGCCAGCGTGGCCGCCGCATGCGGATTGTGCGCCACATCCAGAATCACCAGCGGCTGGCCCGGCAGCACCTGGAAGCGGCCCGGCAGCTCCACCGTGGCCAGGCCCGTGCGCACTTCCTGGGCACCGACCGGCAGCACTTCGCGCAGGGCTTCGAGCGCGGCCAGCGCGGCTGAAGCATTCAGCAGCTGGTTGGCGCCGCGCAGGCTGGGATAGGCCAGCGAATTGCGGCGCATGCCGCGCCCGCCGTAGGCCCATTGCTGCTTGTCGCCCTGGTAGTTGAAATCGCGGCCCATCAGCCACAGGTCGGCGCCGATCTTCTCGGCGTGGGCGATGAGCGACTTGGGCGGCACCGGGTCGCCGCACACGGCCACCTTGCCGGGGCGGAAGATGCCGGCCTTCTCGAAACCGATCTCTTCGCGGGTCTCGCCCAGGTATTCGGTATGGTCGATGTCGATGCTGGTGACGATGGCCACATCGGCATCGATCACGTTGACCGCATCCAGACGGCCACCCAGGCCGACTTCCAGGATCACTACATCCTGCCTGGCGTCAGCCAGCAGTTTCATGATGGCCAGGGTGGTGAATTCGAAATAGGTCAGCGAGATGTCGCCGCGCTGGGCTTCCACGGCCTCGAAGGCGGCGATCAGCTGGGCGTCGCTGGCCATGTCGCCGGACAGGCGGGCGCGCTCATTGAAATGCAGGAAATGCGGCTTGATGTACAGGCCCACGCGGTAACCGGCGCGCAACAGGATCGATTCCAGCATGGCGCAGGTGGAACCCTTGCCATTGGTGCCGGCCACCATGATGACGGGGCAGTCGAAGCGGATGTCGAGCTTTTCCTTCACGGCCAGCACCCGGTCCAGGCCCATGTCGATCTGCTTGAAGTGGCGTTGTTCCAGCAGGGCCAGCCATTCGTTCAAGGTGGCGGGAGTCGGGGAGGCTTGGGAAGTCATGGCGCGTCTCGGTCGGTGAAGCGGCTGCTCGAAAAACGGATTACGGATTACGGATTACGGCTTGCGAATGTCGAAAAGACAAAGCCCGGATTTGCACTTCTGCAAATCCGGGCCTGAAGTATAGCGGCTAATCAGGAAACCGTTTCGGCGGCCTGATTCTGCAGCAGGGCCAGCAGACGGGCGATTTCCTCGCGCATCTTGCGGCGGTCGACGATCATGTCGATGGCGCCCTTGGTGACCAGGAATTCAGCGCGCTGGAAGCCTTCGGGCAGCTTCTCGCGCACCGTGTTCTCGATCACGCGCGGGCCGGCAAAGCCGATCAGGGCCTTGGGTTCGGCCATCACCACGTCGCCCATGAAGGCAAACGAGGCCGACACGCCGCCCATGGTCGGGTCGGTCAGCACGCTGATGAAAGGCAGCTTCTTTTCCGACAGCTTGGTCAGCATGGCGGTGGTCTTGGCCATCTGCATCAGCGACAGCAGGCCTTCCTGCATGCGCGCACCGCCGGTGGCGGTGATGCAGATGAAGGGAACCTTCTGTTCCAGCGCCGCCTGGGCACCGCGCACGAAGCGCTCGCCGACCACCGAGCCCATGGAACCGCCCATGAATTCGAACTCGAAGCAGGCCACCACGACCGGCAGGGTCATGATGGCGCCGCCCATGACCACCATGGCGTCGGTTTCACCGGTGGATTCCATGGCGTCCTTGAGACGGTCGGGGTACTTCTTGCTGTCCTTGAACTTCAGGGTATCGACCGGCAGGGCTTCCTGGCCGATCTCATAGCGGCCGCCTTCGTCGAGCAGGGCATCGAGACGAGCGCGGGCGCGGATGCGCATGTGATGGCTGCACTTGGGGCAGACATGCAGATTGGATTCCAGGTCGGTACGGTAGAGCACCGCTTCGCAGGAGGGGCACTTGACCCACAAACCTTCCGGGATGGCTTTGCGGCTGGTGGAACCGCGTTGAATCTGGGGTGGCAATAACTTCTCAAGCCAGCTCATAGAGACCTCATAGATTTTTCCGGTGGCGCGCATTGTACCAGAGCCCACCGGCGACAGACGTAAAGCACGGTCATGCTTTCTACGGGGCAAGAAAACACCTTCTACCCGCTTGCGCCATCTCAAAAAACAAAGCCCCCGGCGCGTGCCGGAGGCTGTCGGCTCCCCTGCCCTGTCGGCCGGGGATCAGGCGTCCAGCGCCTGACGGATGTCGGTGACGAAGGCTTGCACCGCTTCGCAGGCCTTGTCGTGCGGGGTGTTTTCCAGTTCGGCGATGATGCGGCTGCCGATCACCACCGCATCGGCCACGCTGCCCACAGTACGGGCGGTGGCGCCATCACGGATGCCGAAGCCCACCGCGATGGGCAGCTTCACATGCTGGCGGATGGCGGCGATGCGCTCGGCGACCTCGGCCGTATCGATGTGGCCGGCACCGGTGACCCCCTTCAACGAAACGTAATAGCAGAAGCCGCTGCTGACGGCAGCCACCTGGCGGATACGCTCTTCCGAGGAGGTCGGGGCCAGCAGGAAGATCGGGTCCATGCCCCTGGCCTGCATCTTTTGGGAGAATTCTTCACATTCCTCGGGCGGATAGTCCACCACGATGGTGCCATCCACGCCGGCTTCGCTGGCCGCCGCGATGAAGGCATCGACGCCGAAGCGTTCGATGGGGTTGGCATAGCCCATCAGCACGATGGGGGTATGGCTGTTGGTCTTGCGGAATTCACGCACGTAGCCCAGCACGTCGTGGGTGCTGATGCCGAATTTCAGGGCGCGCTCGCAGGCGCGCTGGATCACCGGGCCTTCGGCCATGGGGTCGGAGAACGGCACGCCCAGCTCGAGGATGTCGACGCCGCCGGCCACCAGCGCGTGCAGCAGCGGCACGGTCAGCTCGGGAGCCGGGTCGCCGGCGGTAATGAAGGTAATGAGCGCCTTGCGCTTCTGCTCGGCCAGTTGGGAAAAGGTGGTCTGGATTCTGGACATGATGAGGTGAAGTTTTTTGTCGAATCAGCCGGCTGGCTCTCAAGACCAGCCGGCACCTGCGGGACAGGCCGGGGATCAGCCCTGGCGCTGTTGCACGGTATGCATGTCCTTGTCCCCACGGCCGGACAGGTTGACCAGGACGATCTGGTCCCGGGGCAAGGTGGCCGCCAGCTTGGCCGCATGGGCCAGGGCATGGCTGGACTCCAGCGCCGGGATGATGCCTTCGATGCGGCAGCAGGTGTTGAAGGCCTCCAGCGCCTCGTCATCGGTGATGCAGGCATAGCTGGCACGGCCGCTATCCTTCAGCCAGGCGTGTTCCGGGCCTACGCCCGGATAATCCAGTCCGGCCGAGACCGAATGGGTCTCGATGATCTGGCCGTTGGCATCCTGCAGCAGGTAGGTGCGGTTACCGTGCAGCACACCGGGCGAGCCCAGGGTCAGCGAGGCCGAGTGGCGGCCGGTGTCCAGGCCATCGCCCGCGGCTTCCACGCCGACCAGCTTGACCTCCGGGTAATCGATATAGGGATAGAAGATGCCCATGGCATTGGAGCCGCCACCGACCGCCGCCACCACGTAGTCCGGCTGGCGCGAGGCGATTTCCGGCATCTGCTGGATGCACTCGTTGCCGATCACCGACTGGAAGTCGCGCACCATCATCGGATAGGGGTGCGGACCAGCCACGGTGCCGATGATGTAGAAGGTGGTCTCCACATTGGTGACCCAATCGCGCATGGCTTCATTGAGCGCATCCTTCAGGGTCTTGGAGCCGGACTCCACCGGCACCACCTTGGCGCCCAGCAGGTTCATGCGATAGACGTTCTGCAGCTGGCGCTTCACGTCTTCGCTGCCCATGTAGACGATGCATTCCATGCCGAAGCGCGCGCAGATGGTGGCCGTGGCCACGCCGTGCTGGCCGGCGCCAGTCTCGGCGATGATGCGCTTCTTGCCCATGCGGCGGGCCAAGAGCGCCTGGCCGATCACGTTGTTGATCTTGTGGGCACCGGTGTGGTTCAGGTCTTCGCGCTTGAAGTAGATCTGCGCGCCACCGGTGATCTCGGACCAGCGCTTGGCGTGATACACGGGGCTGGGGCGGCCGACGAAATGCTTCAGTTCGGTATGGAATTCGGCGAGGAATTGTTCATCGTGCTGGTATTGCGCATAGGCGTCACGCAGCTCGTTCAACGCCAGGGTCAGCGTCTCGGAGACGAAACTGCCGCCGTAGGGACCGAAGTGGCCACGGGCGTCGGGCAGGTTGTAATGGGCCGTCTGGTGCAGGGCGGCGGCGGGAATGGCTTGACGCTCGGCGAAGCTGCCGAGGGGATTCAATTCTTTCATGGTGTTCCTCTGAAACTCGTTGGGAGGGTGCTACGCGGCGGTAGCATCCGCCAGACGCACGGCCTGGATGAAGGCCTCTATCCTGGCGGCATCCTTGATGCCCTTGGCGGCTTCGACGCCACTGCTGATGTCGACCGCGTAGGGGCGAACGCCGACCACCGCCTCAGTGACGTTGTGTACGCTCAAGCCACCACTCAAAACGGCCCGAGGCGCGAGTTCTTTTGGAATGAGAGACCAATCGAAAACCTTTCCGCTGCCGCCATACTCCTCGACCAGGGTGTCGAGCAGCAGTCCGGTGAATAACGGACTGGCAGAGCGATATGCCTGCTCGTATTCTAACAAATCCGCGGGCTGCGTCGAACTTCCTATTCTGGCCGCGCGTATGAAGGGTCTGACAACGGCGGCGGCGATGGCGGCGCACTGCCCGGGCGTTTCGTCGCCGTGGAACTGCAGCACCGTCAGCGGCGCCTGCGCCAGCACCTGCTGGACCTCTTCCAGACTCGGATTGACGAACAGGCCGACGATGCTCACGAACGGCGGCACCGCACGCGCCAGCTCACCGGCGCGCTGCGGCGTCACGTAGCGCGGGCTCTTGGGATAGAACACCAGGCCCAGCGCATCGGCGCCGGCGGCCACGGTGGCACGGACGTCTTCTTCACGGGTCAGGCCGCAAATTTTGATGCGGGTACGAAAGCTCATGGAGATTGCCTCATGGGTGAAAAATTCTACTGCTCTGCCTGCTGACGCACTTACAGCCAGGGCCAGGAGCGCGCCTCCTGCGGCAACGCCCAGCTATCCGGATAGTCGACCCGCGCCAGATACAGGCCATCAGGCATGAAGGTAGGCGCAGCGCGACTGCGGTCGCGCAGGGCCAGCACCTGGCCCATCCATTCCGGCCCCTGCTTGCCGCTGCCCACCACAATCAGCGAACCGACGATGTTGCGCACCATGTGATGCAGGAAGGCATTGGCCTTGAGGGTAAAAACGATCATATCGCCGTGGCGGCGCACGGCGATGCTTTCCATCTTGCGCACGGGGGACTTGGCCTGGCATTCGACGGCGCGAAAACTGGTGAAGTCATGTTCACCGATCAGGTATTGCGCGCCCTGGTGCATGCGATCTGCGTCCAGCGGGCGGAACGTCCAGCCGGCCTTGCCCGCCAGCAGCGGCGAACGCACCGCGTGGTTGTAGAGCACGTAATGATAGGTGCGGGCGATGGCCGAAAAGCGCGCGTGGAAACCGAACCGGGCCAGGCTTTCGGCCCCTTCGCGGTCGGCCCCGTGCAGCTCGGCGGCGTGCGCACCGGCAATGGCGACATCATCCACCCAGGGCAGCTCGCACGCCCAGCGTACCGCGATGGTCGGCGGCAGGAAGGCGTTGGTGCCGCGCACCCAGGAAAAGGTATCGCGGGCGATGGGCGTGTCGAAATGGACGACCTGTTCCAGCGCATGCACGCCCGAATCCGTGCGGCCGGCGCAGGTGGTGGCAATGGTGGTCGTGCTGAAGCGCTGCAAAGCGGCTTCCAGCTGGTCCTGCACGGTCTGGCGGTGCGGCTGGGTCTGCCAGCCCTGCCAGCTGGCGCCATCGTATTGCACGCCCAGCACGACGCGGCGCAGGCCCTCAGTTGGGGAAGAAAGTTCTGTCATGGATGTTCACTGCCTGCCGCAACGGCCCGTTCTCCGGCAGAGGTGTGCAGGAATCTTCATACAGGCCGCACACCGCCATCTGGCGGCACGATAAAAACGAACGGGCAGCCCATGCGAGCTGCCCGCGAGATGACGCTATTGTAATGGCCAGGAGGACCGCCCGCAGCGCTCAGCCCAAGGCGGCCATCATTTGCCTGGCGCGCGCCACCTGGGCGTCGTTGCCGCCACGCATCACTTCTTCCAGCAATTCGCGGGCGCCTTCCTTGTCGCCGATTTCTTCATAGGCGGCGGCCAGGTCGAGCTTGGTGGTCATTTCCTGCTCGAAGGCCGATTCCTCGTCCTCTTCCAGCAGGTTGGTGGCCGAGGGCGCGACGTTTTCTTCCGGCAGGCTCAGGTCCAGGTCGGCCAGGCTGGTGGCAGCCGGCGCATCATCGATGCTGTCGAGCAGCACCGAGGCCGACGTCGCCCCGCTGGAGACCGGCAGGATGGGCTCGTCGGCATCCGGCTTGGCGCCGTTTTCCAGATCGAGGTCGAAATCGATGTCCTTGCCCAGGTCCATGGGCGCCGCCGCCGGGGCAGGCACCGGATTGGCGTCCGGCTGCACCTCGGCTGCCTTGAAGTCGGACAGGTCGAACTCCATGGCCGGCGCTTCCTCCGGCTCGGCCGGCGTGCCGCCGTAGAGCGGATTGGTCGGATCGATGCTCAGGCCCAGCGCTGCCGCCTTGACCCAGGTTTCGTTGAGGCCGCCGCTCAAGGCATGCAGGTTCTGGGCCACGCGGCTGAAAGCGGCCACGTCGCCACGCTTGGCATAGATCTCCAGCAGCTTGGCGTGCAGGGCCTGCCGCTCGGGCTGGGTCTGCAGGGCCAGCTTGAGGATGTCCTCGGCCTGTTCGTCGCGGCCATAGGCGATGTACATGTCGGCCTCGGCGATGGGATCGACCGGGGCCTCTTCCACTGCAGCCGCCACCGGTGCGGCTGCGGCTGCGGCTTCCACGGCAGGCTCGGGAGCGGCTGCGGGCTCAGGTTCAGGTGGGGCGGCCGGGGCCGCCATGACGGGCTCAGGTGAAAGCGCAGGCTCAGGCTCGCTGGCCGGCTCGACCGGGCCGTCCTCGGATTTCTTCTTGCGGCGACGCATGGCCAACACACCGCCGCCAGCGGCCAGCAGCGCCACCAGCACGCCCGCACCCGCAAGAATGTAGGGATTTTCCTTGATCTTGTCGACGAAGCTGCCCTCGGCCTTGGCAGGCTTGGCCGCTGCGGGTGCCGGCGCTGGTGTCGGCGTTGCCGGTGCGGCAGCAGGGGCAGGAGCGGCCTCGCCCTCGGGCTTGTCGGCAGCAGGCGTAGCGCCGGGTGTTGCCGGCTTGGCGGCTTCGGCTTCCTTCTGCTGCTGGGCGGTCAGTTCGGCGATGGTCTTGTTCTTCAGCTCCAGCAGTTTCTGGAGGTTGTCGACGTTCTTTTCGAGGTCTTTCACGCGGTCATTGGCATCGGCCAATGCGCGTTCGCTGGCGGCCTTGTCCTCGGCAGCACCGGCGTTGCCGGTCTTGCCGCGGCCCTTGTTGGCACGCGAGAGCTCCAGGCGGTCGCGCGCACCCTGGGTGCCGGAACGCTCTTCCACCCGCGCCGTGATCTTGCCGCCGCCGCTCTGGCGGTTGCTGCCGGCCTTGCCGGCAGGCGCGTTGGCGACCTGGCCGGCCAGCTTGTTGCGATAGGCGTTGAAGTCCTGGGCTTGCGCCACCACCATGCTGCGCGCTTCATCGCGATCCACTGCGGCGGCGGTCGGCTGGTCGGGGATGGCCAGGATCTTGCCAGCGCGCAGGCGGTTGATGTTGTTACCCTGGAAGGCATCCGGATTGGCGCGGTACAGCGCAATGAGCATCTGGTCCAGCGAGACATTGGCCTGCTGGTTGCGCGTGGCGATGCCGGACAGCGTGTCACCCGGCTTGACGCGGTAATCGCCCGTCTTGCCGGGAGCGGCAGGTGCTGCGGCCGATGGCGAGGCACCTGTTGCAGCAGGCGCGGCCGCTGCCATGCTCTGCGGGCTGGCCGAAGCCGGGGTATTGTCAGGAGAGGCCTGCTGGCGGCGGATCAGTTCTTCCGCCAGGGCCGACGGCGCCGGACGCTGCACGATGCTGGCCGACGGCTCTTCGCTGCTGACCGGAATCGGCGCGCTGGCGGGCGCCGGTGCAGCCGCGGCGGCCGGTGCGACCGGCGCTGCAGTGGCGGCAGGCGCCGGCGCAGCGGGTGCTGCAGCGGCGGTTGCTGCCGGAGCAGCAGCAGGAGCAGCCGCAGCCGGTTCCGGCGCATTGCCCGGTGTCAGCGGCGCCACCTGTGGATTGCGCGGGGCCTTGCTGTCGGCCGGATCGAGCAGGAAGGTGTATTCGCGCAGCTGGCGCGATTCGCCGCTACCCAGTTCCAGCAGCAGGTCGACGAAGGGATCGCTGACCGGCTGGGAGGAACTGATGCGGATGAAATGGCGACCCTGGCGCTGTTCCAGCACGATGGACAAGGAACTGAGCACCGGGTTGTAGTCGATGTTGGCGCGGCGGAAGGCCTCGGCCGGCGCCAGACGGGCGCTGAGCTTGCCTGCCTCGTCGGCACCGACGGCAGTGACCTCGATCTCGGCCCGCAGCGGCTGGCCCAGCGCCGACAACACGGTCAGCTTGCCCAGTGCGGCAGCCTGCGCGCCCAGCGGCAAGGCCATGGCCAGCGCGATGGCCGCGCTCAGGGTCTTCATCTGGGACCGGGGAAGCTTCTTGTTGGTATTTACAGGCATGTTTTATTTGGCTTAGAGAAACGTTCCGCGTCAAACCCGTCACGCTGGCGTTCCACCTGGTGCTGGCCTGGGAATGCCGTACAGATCCGTGAATGGGGCTGGTGCCGCGCGGCCTGTGCAAACGGCCTGCGCCACTCCGGTCCGCGCTGGCTTGCTGTTGTCGCCTTTTCTTGCAGGCCAGCGGCTCGGAGCAGATCCATTTCATCAAATCCAGCAGGCGCCCGACCAGGACGCTGCCACATGTTGGCTTTCATGAAATGAATTGGCTTTTCAACTTATCATCAAGTACTTACACCCGCAAGTGTACTTACTTTCTCAAGATGAGAAAAACCCGCCAGCCTCCACACGAGTGGAAGCTGGCGGGCTATTGTTGCAGACTGACAACGCGTAAGGCAAGTCTTAATCGCATTGCAGCATTGCCATATTGCAACAGACTGACTGGCCGGGGGTTTCCCGGCCACCGGCATCACTCCAGGTTGCCCAGGATGATGCGCAGCATGCGGCGCAGCGGCTCGGCCGCGCCCCACAGCAGCTGGTCGCCGATGACGAAGGCGGAGATATACTCCGGACCCTGGTTCAGCTTGCGCACGCGGCCCACGCCGATTTCCAGACCACCGGTGATGGACGCCGGGGTCAGCTCCTTGACCGTGATGGCACGGTCGTTCGGCACCCACTTCACCCACTGGTTGCCGGCACGGATGATGGACTCGATCTCGGCCAGGGGCAGGTCGCGCTTCAACTTGATGGTCAGCGCCAGGCTGTGGCAGCGCATCGCGCCGATACGCACGCACAGTCCGTCCACCGGGATGATCTGCTGGTTGCCCAGGATCTTGTTGACTTCGGCCTGGCCCTTCCACTCTTCCTTGGACTGGCCATTCTCCAGCTGGGCGTCGATCCAGGGGATCAGACCGCCGGCCAGGGGCGCGCCGAAGAATTCGGTCGGCACGTCTTCACGGATGGTCTTGGCGACCTTGCGGTCGATATCCAGAATGGCCGAGGACGGCGTTGCCAGCTCGTCGGCCACGGCCGCGTTGATGACGCCCATGCCCTTCAACAGTTCGCGCATGTGGTTGGCGCCACCGCCAGAGGCGGCCTGGTAGGTCATGGAGCTGACCCACTCGACCAGGCCTTCCTTGAACAGACCGCCCACGCCCATCAACAGGATGGAGTTGGTGCAGTTGCCGCCGATGTAGTTCTTCACACCCTTGGCCAGTGCATCCTTGATGACGTTGTTGTTCACCGGATCGAGCACGATCACGGCGTCATCCTTCATGCGCAGCGAGGAAGCAGCGTCGATCCAGTAGCCATCCCAACCAGCGGCGCGCAGCTTGGGGAAGATCTCATTGGTGTAGTCGCCGCCTTGTGCGGTGATGATGATGTCGCATTTCTTCAGCTCGTCAATGCTGTTGGCATCTTTGAGCGTCGTTTCCTTTTTGGCAAACGACGGCGCCTTGCCGCCTGCATTCGAAGTCGAGAAAAACACCGGTTCGATGTGATCGAAATCACCTTCATCCTGCATGCGTTGCATCAGGACCGAACCCACCATTCCACGCCAGCCAACCAAACCAACCAGTTTCATCATCTTTCCCTATTTAGAACTTCCATGGTGAACAAATCAGATTGAACACAATTGCGCCGGACCATCCGGCATTTCAAGCGCCCGGCCGCGCCGCTCGGGGCGCGGCCAGGCGACGTTGATCTCAGGCGAGGGCCTTGACCACGGCTTGCCCCATCTGCTGGGTGTTGACCTTGGTGCAGCCTTCTTCATAAATATCGGCGGTGCGCAAACCTTGCGCAAGCACTTTCTTCACTGCGTTCTCGATGCGGTCGGCCTGCTCGGCCTTGTTCAGCGAGAAGCGCAGCATCATCGCCGCCGACAGGATGGTCGCCAGCGGATTGGCGATACCCTTGCCGGCGATGTCGGGTGCCGAACCGTGCGAAGGTTCATACAGGCCCTTGTTGTTGGCATCCAGCGAGGCCGAGGGCAGCATGCCGATCGAACCGGTCAGCATGGCGGCGGCGTCCGAGAGGATGTCGCCGAACATGTTGCCGGTGACGATGACGTCGAAGTTCTTCGGTGCCTTCACCAGCTGCATGGCGGCGTTGTCCACGTACATGTGCGACAGCTCGACGTCCGGATACTCCTTGCCCACTTCGGTGACGATATCCTTCCAGAACTGGAAGGTTTCCAGCACGTTGGCCTTGTCCACGCTGCACAGGCGCTTGCCGCGCTTGGCTGCGGCCTGGAAGGCGACGTGGGCGATGCGGCGGATTTCCGGTTCCGAATAGCGCATGGTATCAAAACCTTCACGTGCGCCCTTGAAAGGACCGTCCGGCGCCTCGCGCATGCCGCGCGGCTGGCCGAAATAGATGTCGCCGTTCAGTTCGCGCACGATCAGGATGTCCAGGTTGGCCACCAGCTCGGGCTTCAACGAAGACGCACCGGTCAGTTCCGGATAGCAGATCGCCGGGCGGAAGTTGGCAAACAGCTGCAGGTGCTTGCGCAGGCCCAGGATGGCTTGCTCGGGGCGCAGGGCGCGTTCCAGCTTGTCGTACTTCCAGTCGCCGACGGCACCGAAGAGGATGGCATCGGCTTCCTTGGCCAGCTTCAGGGTGCCCTCCGGCAGCGGGTGGCCGTGGGCTTCATAGCCGGCGCCGCCGACCGGGGCGGTTTCCATCTCGAACTTCTCGTCCAGGGCGTTGAGCACGCGGACGGCTTCGTCAACGATCTCGGGACCGATGCCGTCACCCGGCAGGATAGCAATCTTCATGGCTTCTCTTTCTCAGTGTTTCCAGCGTTCTTGGAAAATAGTAACGACAAGGGCGGCCATCGGACCGCCCTTTGCTGTTGTGTCAACGATCGCTTCAGATCGTGTTGCTCAGCCAGGGCTGTTCGTGCAGGTGTTTCTCTTCGTAGGCACGAATGATGTCGGCTTTGCGTAGGGTCAGGCCAATGTCGTCGAAACCGTTCAACAGGCAGTACTTGCGGAACTCGCTGATGTCGAACGGATAGACTTCGCTGCCACTGGTGTTGCTGACGACCTGCTTTTCCAGATCGATGACCAGGCGGTAACCCGGGAAGGCCTTCACTTCATTGAACAGGTGATCGACCTGTTGTTCGCTCAGGACGATGGGCAGCAGACCATTCTTGTAGCAGTTGTTGAAGAAGATGTCGGCAAAGCTGGGCGCGATCACGGCACGGAAACCGTACTGATCCAGCGCCCACGGTGCGTGCTCGCGCGAGGAGCCGCAGCCGAAGTTCTTGCGCGAGAGCAGGATGGAGGAACCCTGATAGCGCTCCTGGTTGAGCACGAAATCCGGGTTCAGCGGGCGCTTGCTGTTGTCCATGCCCGGCTCGCCGTGGTCCAGGTAGCGCCATTCGTCGAACAGGTTGGGGCCGAAGCCGCTGCGCTTGATCGACTTCAGGAACTGCTTGGGGATGATCGCATCGGTATCGACGTTGGCGCGATCCAGCGGCGCCACCAGTCCTTCATGCACGATAAATTTATTCATGAGCTTGACCTCGGGTCGGTGGGGCGATTGCTCTGCCCTACCCTTCCTGTTTCCTGTTCAAAAACTGAAGCTGCGGCACGCTGGCCGCAGCCTTGCACTGTCTGATCCTGCTGATTTCTTCTTATTTCTTGCTGGCGTCCTGCATCTTTTCGCCGACCTTTTCGACATCCTTGCCGAAGCCATTGACGGTATTGCAACCAGCCAGCGCACCCAGGGTGACGGCCAGCAGAACCAGAGCGGAGATTTTTTTCATGGTTGTTTTCTCTCGAAAAGATTCACAAGCAAGCGCTCAGAGCGAACGCACATCCACGAAGTGGCCGGCGATACCGGCCGCCGCAGCCATGGCCGGGCTCACCAGGTGGGTACGACCACCGGCACCCTGGCGGCCTTCGAAGTTGCGGTTCGAAGTCGAGGCGCAACGCTCGCCCGGTTCCAGGCGGTCGGCATTCATGGCCAGGCACATGGAGCAGCCCGGTTCACGCCATTCGAAGCCGGCGTCGCGGAAGATCTTGTCCAGGCCTTCGCGTTCGGCCTGTTCCTTGACCAGGCCCGAACCCGGCACCACCATCGCCAGCTTGACGTTGGAGGCGCGGAACTTGCCGCGCACCACCTTGGCAGCTTCGCGCAGGTCTTCGATGCGGGAGTTGGTGCAGGAACCGATGAACACCTTGTCGATGCGGATGTCTTCGATGGGCGTATTGGGCTTCAGGGCCATGTAGGCCAGCGCCTTTTCCATGCCGTCACGCTTGGTCGGATCCTTTTCCTTGTCGGGATCGGGGACGCGGGCGTCGATGGACACCACCATCTCGGGCGATGTGCCCCAGGTGACTTGCGGCTTGATCTCGGCGGCGTTCAGGGTCACCACCATGTCGAACTTGGAACCCGGGTCCGAATGCAGGGTGCGCCAGTACGACACGGCACGCTCCCAGTGCGGACCGGAGGGCGAGAAGGGACGGCCCTTCAGGTATTCCAGCGTCACGTCGTCGAAGGCCACCATGCCGGCGCGGGCGCCTGCTTCGATGGCCATGTTGCAGACCGTCATGCGGCCTTCCATGGACAGCGAGCGGATGGTGGACCCGGCAAATTCGATGGCGTATCCGGTGCCGCCTGCGGTACCGATCTTGCCGATCACGGCCAGCACGATGTCCTTGGCGGTGACGCCGGCCGGCAGCGCGCCGTCGACCTGCACCAGCATGGCCTTGGACTTGCGCGCCAGCAGGGTCTGCGTGGCCAGCACGTGTTCGACTTCGGAAGTACCGATGCCATGCGCCAGCGCGGCAAAGGCGCCGTGGGTGGAGGTATGCGAGTCGCCGCAGACCACCGTCATGCCGGGCAGCGTGGCGCCCTGCTCAGGGCCGATCACGTGCACGATGCCTTGACGCTTGTCGTTCATGCCGAAGTACGTCAGGCTGAATTCTTTTGCATTGCCGTCCAGCGTTTCGACCTGCAGGCGCGAGATCGGGTCAGCGATGCCCTGGGCGCGGTCGGTGGTGGGAACGTTGTGGTCGGCCACCATCAGGTTGGCCGAGTTCCGCCAGGGTTGGCGACCGGCTAGCTTGAGGCCTTCGAAGGCTTGCGGGCTGGTCACTTCATGGAGCAGGTGGCGGTCGATATACAGGATGGCGGTACCGTCATCTTCCGTATGAACGACGTGCGACTCCCAGAGTTTGTCGTAAAGCGTCTTGAGCATGTTGCGGTCCGGCGGAATCGAAAAAGGGATGCTGAACGGGAAAAATAGCATTTGATTATGCCATAAAGCGAGAGGTCTGACCTCCCTGCCGTGTTTTCCGCCGCGTTGCAACAACAGGGAATAATGCTGCAAGGCAGCAGAAAAAGCGCAGCAAGTGCGGCGCCCATGAAAAAACCGGCATTTCTTCCGGGGCCAGAAGAAATGCCGGTGCGTTGCCGGCCGGGCGGGTGCAGCTCAGCGCTTGCGGGTCTGCTGGTACAGCGGCTCCACGCGCTGGGCGTAAACCGTCAGGTCGGCGATGCGCTCGCTGCTGGAGGGGTGGGTGGACATGAACTTCATCGGCTCGTCGCCGCCCAGGCTGGCCATCTTCTGCCACAGCGTCACGGCGGCTTTGGGATCGTAACCACCGCGCGCAGCCAGTTCCACACCGATGCGGTCGGCCTCGGTTTCATTGGCGCGGGAATTGGGCAAGCCCATCAGGCCCATGTACAGGTATTGCCCGCCCTGCTTGCCGACATCGCCCAGGCCCAGCAGGGCGGCGCCCAGCGAAATGGCCGAATTGGCCACCACTTGTTGCGACGCGCGCTCGCGGGCGTGCTCGCGCAGGGCGTGGGCGATTTCGTGACCCATCACGGCGGCCAGTTCATCGTCGCTGATCTTGAGCTTGTCGATCAGGCCGGTATAGACCGCGATCTTGCCGCCCGGCATGCACCAGGCATTGGTCTCGTCGGACGTCAGCACGTTGACTTCCCAGTTCCACTTCAGCGCATCCGGACGGAATACGCCAGTCTGCGGGATCAGGCGGTTGGCAATGGCGCGCACGCGCTGCACCTGGGCGGCGTTGCGATTGAGTTGCCCCTTGCTGCGCGCCTCGGCCAGCACCTGGGCGTATTCCTTGCTGGAAGCCGCCTCCATTTCTGCGGACGAGACCAGCATCTGCTGCTTGCGGTCGATGCCGACGGCACCGCCTTGCGTGGTCTGTACGGTTTCGCAAGCCACCAGGCCCACCAGGGCTGCGGCCAACAGGCTGTTCTTGATGATAGGGTTGAGCGTCATGCCCGCCTCCATTGAATAATTGATCTTGATGTCGGGGCCGGTCTGCCGGCGTGCTTGATGCCGCCAGCCAGCCGTGAGCCGCTTCGACCCGGCTCTTTGCAAATTGTTTCACGCAAGAAAAAACCGGCGACCGCATGCGCGATGGCCGGCTTGCTGGCAGGGCTGCGCAGCCGCTCAGCGCAAGGCTGGCGTCTCCACCTTCACATCGCCGCATTGTGCGCGATGGCGCAGGGCATGATCCATCAGCACCAGCGCCAGCATGGCTTCGGCAATGGGCGTGGCGCGGATGCCCACGCAGGGATCGTGGCGGCCGAAGGTTTCCACCGAGATCGGCTGGCCGTTCTTGTCGATGGACGGGCGCGGGGTGCGGATGCTGGAGGTCGGCTTGATGGCAATGGAGGCCGTGATGTCCTGCCCGGTCGAGATGCCGCCCAGGATGCCGCCGGCGTTGTTGCCGACGAAGCCTTGCGGAGTCAGCGCATCACCGTGCTCGGAACCCTTCTGCGCCACCGAGCGGAAACCGGCACCGATCTCCACGCCCTTGACCGCATTGATGCCCATCAGGGCAAATGCGATCTCGGCATCGAGCTTGTCATACAGCGGCTCACCCAGGCCCACCGGGACGTTCTGCGCCACTACGTCGATGCGCGCGCCGATGGAGTCGCCGTCCTTGCGCAGGGCATCCATGTACTCTTCCAGGCGCCCGATGATGCTGGCGTTGGCGGCAAAGAAGGGATTGTTGGGCACGTGTTCCCAGGACTCGAAGGGAATGGCGATCTCGCCCAGCTGGCTCATGCAGCCCTTGAAGGTGGTGCCGTATTTCTCGAACAGCCACTTCTTGGCGATAGCCGCCGCGCCCACCACCGGCGCGGTCAGGCGCGCCGAGGAACGGCCGCCGCCGCGCGGATCGCGGATGCCGTACTTGTGCCAGTAGGTGTAATCGGCGTGGCCGGGACGGAAGGTATCGAGGATGTTGCCGTAATCCTTGCTGCGCTGGTCCTGATTGCGGATCAGCAGCGCAATCGGGGTGCCGGTGGTCTTGCCCTCATAGACGCCGGAGAGGATCTCCACCGTATCCGGCTCCTGGCGCTGGGTCACGTGGCGCGAGGTGCCGGGACGGCGGCGGTCCAGTTCCGGCTGGATGTCGGCTTCCGACAGCGCCATGCCCGGGGGGCAGCCATCCACCACGCAGCCGATGGCCGGGCCGTGGGATTCGCCGAAGGTGGTGACGGTGAAAAGCGTGCCGAAGGTATTGCCGGACATGATGGGATTCGCGCAAAAAATGGGGGAAACCGCGATTCTACCAGCCTCGGCCGCCGCCGACGAGCCAGGCTACACGGCCCGCCCACCGGCAGCGCTGCTTACTTCCAGTCGCCGCGCAAGGCTCTGACCTGTTCCTGCAAGCCTTCCGGGCTGACGTTTTCGGGCGCAATCGGCTCGCCCACTGCCAGCTCCAGCCGCGAAAACAGGCCACGCCTGAAGGTGCGCGCCACCGGGTTGCTGGGGTCGCGCGAGAACAGGCTGCCCCACAGCCCGCGCAGCGCCATCGGCAAGACCGGCACCGGGCTGCGGTCGATGATCTTCTGCACGCCGCCTTTGAAGGGATTGAGCTCGCCATCGCGGGTCAGCTTGCCTTCGGGGAAGATGCACACCAGTTCCCCTTCATGCAGGGCCTGTGCGATATCGACGAAGGCCTTTTCGGTCAGCCACGGGTCTTCCTTGACCGGCGCAATCGGAATGGCCCGCACGTTGCGGAACAGCCAGGACATCAGCGGAATCCTGAAAATCTGGTGATCCATCACGAAGCGCACCGGGCGCGGGCTGGCGGCCATGATGGCGATCGCATCCACATAGCTCACGTGATTGCACACCAGCACCGCCGGTCCCTCGTCGGGAATGGCCTGGCCATTGATGATGCGCACGCGGTAGAAGGTATGAATGAGAATCCAGGCCAGGAAGCGGATCAGGAATTCCGGTACCAGCGAGAAGATGTAGACCGCCACCACGCCATTCATGATGGCAGTGGCCAGGAAGATCTGCGGGATGGTGAGCCCGGCCTTCAACAACACCATCGCCACCAGCGCCGACACCACCATGAAGAGCGAATTCATGATGTTCATCCCGGCAATCGTGCGCGAGACGTGGGCCGGATCGCAGCGTGTCTGGATCAGCGCAAACAGCGGCACGATGTAGAGCCCGCCGAAGAGGCCAATGCCGAGGCAATCGAAGAGGATGCGCCAGCTGCCGCCCTGCGCCAGGAAGCCGCCCAGGTCCAGCATGGCCGAGGGCGTGACATAGGCCTGGCTGGCGAAATACAGCTCCAGCCCGAACACCGACAAGCCGATCGAACCGAAGGGCACCAGCCCGATCTCCACCTTGTGGCCGGAGAGCCGTTCACACAGTAGCGAACCGACGCCGATACCCACCGAGAACACCGCCAGCAACAGCACGAAGACGCTATGGTCGCCATGCAGGTAATTCTTGGCGTACACAGGGAATTGCGCCAGCATGATGGCGCCATAGAACCAGAACCAGGAATTGCCCAGGAGTGACAGGAAGACCGGCCGGTTGCGCCGCGAAAAACCGATGTTGCGCACGGTCTCGGTGAAGGGATTCCAGTTCACCTTCAGTTCCGGCACCGGGGCCGGCGAGAGCGGAATACGCAGGCTCGCCAGCCAGCCGAGCACGGCAAAGCCGATGGTGATAGCGGCCACCAGGTGCAGGCCCCAGGGCTTGTGCACCACCAGCACCGCACCCAGGATTTCCCCCAGCAGGATGCCGACGAAGGTGCCCATCTCGATCAGGCCATTGCCGCCGACCAGTTCCTCGCGCTTCAACTGCTGTGGCAGGTAGGCGTATTTCACCGGCCCGAACAGCGTCGAGTGGATGCCCATGCCGATGACGGCCGCAATGAGCAGCACCAGGTGATGGGTCATCCAGCCATAGGCGGCGATACCCATGATGACGATTTCCAGCAGCTTGACGAAGCGCGCCAGCCTGCCCTTTTCCAGCTTGTCGGCCAGCTGGCCCGCGGTCGCCGAAAACAGGAAGAACGGCAGGATGAACAAACCCGGAATGAGGTTATTGAGCAGGCCCGGATCCATGCTCGTCCAGGACAGCGCATCATAGGTGAGGATGGTCAGCAGCGCGGTCTTGAACACGTTGTCATTCAGGGCGCCGAGGAACTGGGTCCAGAAGAAGGGAGCGAAGCGCCGTTGGCCGAACAGCGTGAACTGGCTGTGTTTTTGCATGGGCAATCAGGATCAGGTCGTGACGGAAACGCGCAGCCTACGCAGGCTGCAGCCCATTGGCAACCATCCCAATGGACAATAAAAAACCGTTCCGGCAGGAACGGTCAGGATGGCGCCGCCCGAGATGAACAGGCAGGCGCCAGTGGCGAACCGGAAAACGCTCAGCTGTTGCCTTCGCGCTCTTCTTCCTCGGCCGGCCAGTCGCGGATGTAGGCCTTGAGCATCTTGTTCTCGAAGCCCTGCGCATCCAGCACCGCCTTGGCCACGTCGTAGAAGGACATCACGCCCAGCACGGTGCGCGCTTCCATCACCGGCACGTAGCGCGCGTGCTTTTCCAGCATGATGCGACGCACTTCGTTCAGATCGGTATCGGGGGTGACGGTGATGGGCGCATCGTTCATGTGCTTGCGCACGGTCGAGCCGCCCAGCGCGCCGCCGTTCTTGTGCAGCGTCAGCAGCACTTCACGGAAGGTCAGCATGCCCACCAGATCGCCGTACTCCATCACCACCAGCGAGCCGATGTCTTTCTCGGCCATGGCGTTGACCGCCTCCAGAATCGGGGTGTCCGGCGTGACGGTGAAGAGGATGTTGCCTTTGACCTTGAGGATTTCAGAGACTTTCATGATGTCGTCCTGGTTATATGAAGCTGTTTTGACTGTAGGCGATGACGCCGGGAAAATCCAATGAATGGGGGCGACAGGATAACTGATCCTGCGCCTGGCCGCTGCGGCCGCCCGTTTGCCCCATCCATGGCGGGATGCAAGCCACATGGTACGGGCAAGCGCGCCCTTTGGGCAACCGGCAAACACGCTGCTGCGCAGTATTTCCCGACAGCATTTTGCTTACACATGTGAACTTTGCGTCAGCACAGGATTGAAATCCTGCGTGCCGCTGACTACGCTGAAGATGTCAGGATCACCGGGAGAAGCCCATGTCCGCCACCCTGCCCGAACGCCATTACGGCAGTTTCAGCGAGTTCTATCCGACCTATCTGAGCGAACATTCGCACCGGGTCAACCGGCAGCTGCATTTCCTCGGATCGACGCTGGCGCTGTTGAGCCTGATGCTGCTGTTGCTCACGCATCAGTGGTGGTGGCTGGCGGTGGCCCTGTTCTGCGGCTACGGCTTTGCCTGGGTCGGGCATTTCATGGTGGAGAAGAACCAGCCGGCCACTTTCCGTCATCCGCTCTATTCCTTCATGGGCGATTGGGTGATGTACTGGCAAATGCTCACCGGGCAGGTCTCGTTTTAGAAATCTTCATATCCGACCCAAAAACGCCTGACCCGGCTCAACGTTGCCTCAGCGTTCCCACAGGCGCCGCCGCGCCTCCAAAGGGACCGGCGCATGCGGCATGGCGGCCGCCGTCGCCGCCACTTCCTCCTGGGCCGCGCTGCCGGCCTGGCAGTATTGGTCCAGCGACTGGGCCAGCACGGCATTGATGGCTTCTTCCACGCGCGTCACCAGGGCCTCTTCCTCCCCGGCCTGGGCCAGCACGGCCGGGTCGAACACGAACAGGCGGTAGACCCGCGCCAGCTGGATGGTGGAGGGGTTGGCCACCAGCGTCCACCGGTCCATGTCATCGGTGATGCGGCGGTTCCAGCCGCGCCGGGCGCTGCCCGTATCGGGCTTGACCGAGGCCACCCAGCCTTCTTCGCTCATGCGCGCGAGCAGCTGCTGCAGCTCTCCCAGCCCCAGCCGGGTGGCGCGCCGCACCTCTTCCATGCTGACCACGGCCGACTCCACGCCCACCCGTGCGGCGTGCAGGAACTTCAACACCTTGACCGCATCGATGAATTCCGCCCCCGGCGAGGGCACGTGCCACCAGCGCTCATAGCGCACCACCGGCAGCGCGGCCGTGAGCAGGGCGCCAAAGAGCGTGATCATCCACATCATGTAGATCCACACCAGGAAGATCGGCAGCACCGCCACCGTGCCATAGACCATGGTGTAGGTCGGGAACTGCAGGATGTAGGCGGCAAAGAGGCGCTTGGCGATCTCCAGCCCGACACCGGCCAACAGCCCCCCGGCGGCAGCGTCGCGCCAGTCCACGGTCTGGTTGGGCACGGTGCTGTAGAGCAGCGTGTAGGCCAGCGTGGAGAGCATCAGCGAGACCAGCGTATAGAAGCTCGCGCCCAGCCACGGCAGGCTCTTGACGGCGCCGCCGGTGGCGGTGGACAGATACGAGGTCACGCTGATGGACACCCCGATGAGCAGCGGTCCCAGCGTGATGATGGCCCAGTACACCAGCACCCGCTGCACCAGCGGGCGCGACTTCTTGACGCGCCAGATCTGGTTGAACACGCTCTCGATGGTGGACATGGTGAGCACCGAGGTCAGGATCAGCAGCACGCCGCCCACGGCCGAGATGCGCGCCGACTTGGCGGCGAACTGGTTCAGATAGCCCAGGATGGTATTGGCCACGCCCTTGGGCATGAGGTTTTCGATGAAATACGCTTCCAGCGAGGCGCGGAAGGTCGAAAACAGCGGGAAGGCCGTAAACAGCGCCAGCGCGATGGTCAGCATCGGCACCAGCGAGAGAATGGTGGTGAAGGTCAGGCTGCCGGCCACTTGCGGCAGGCGGTCCTCGCGCAGGCGCCGGCTGGCGAAGCGCAACAGGTCGCGGAACTGCTCACGGGTGAGACCACGCATACGGGACAAGGAAATACGCAAAGAAGACATCCGTTCGACTTCAATCGGGACCGCGCACCACAAAGCGCAGCCCCACCGGGGTTGGAGATGGCCAGCACGGGTCGCCTGCGGCCAGACGCCAGGATTGGCGATGTGTGCCGATTATCGCCGAAGCGGGCGGCAAAATCCCGCAAATGGGCATACCGGACACAAAGTTTCTGCTTCCTCTTGGTGCAGATGAAGAAAAAGCCGGTGCACACCACCTTTTCCTTCTCTCTGAGCACAAAAAAACAGAAATATAATAAGTCACATGACAACCACCACTGCTTCCGTGAACGCTGCTCCCAACGCCACCATTCTGGTGCTCTACTATTCGCGCCACGGCGCCACCCGCAAGCTGGCCGAGCTGATCGCCCAGGGCGTGGAAAGCGTGCCCGGCTGCGACGCCCGCCTGCGCACCGTGCCGGCCGTCTCGACCGTGACCGAGGCGGTGGAACCGGACGTGCCCGGCTCCGGCGCGCCCTACGTCGAAGCCAGTGATCTCGCGGAGTGTGACGGCCTGGCCCTGGGCTCGCCCACGCGCTTTGGCAACATGGCGGCGGCCATGAAGTATTTCTGGGACGGCACCTCGCCGCAATGGCTCTCCGGCGCCCTGGCGGGCAAACCGGCCTGCGTCTTCACCTCCACCGGCAGCCTGCATGGCGGCCAGGAATCGACGCTCTTGAGCATGATGCTGCCCTTGCTGCATCACGGCATGCTCATCGTCGGCCTGCCCTATTCGCATCCCGAACTGATGAACACCTCCAGCGGCGGCACGCCTTACGGCGCCAGCCACTGGGCGGGCGTCAACGGCAACCGGCCGCTGTCGGACGACTCGCGTACCCTGGCCATCGCGCTGGGCAAACGGCTGGCAGAAAACGCCATCAAATTACGGAGACCATCATGAACAGCAGTGCGCGCTACTTCCACCTCGGAGCCAGCTCCAGCCTGGTCGCCCTGATCCTGCTCTGCCTGGCGTGGGAACTGGTGCTGGCGCCGCTGCGTCCGGGCGGCTCCTGGATGGTGCTGAAGGTGCTGCCGCTGCTGCTGCCGCTGCGCGGGGTGTTGAAGCGCGATGTGTATACGCTGCAATGGTCCTCCATGCTGATCCTGGTGTACCTGGCCGAAGGCCTGGTGCGCGCCACCAGCGACATCGCCCATGCCTCGGTGCTGCTGGCCTGGGTCGAAGTGGGGCTGACGACGCTGTATTTCGTCTGTGCGCTGGCCTACCTGCATCCGTTCAAGAAGGCCGCCAAGGAAATCGCCCGCCAGGCGATCCAGAAGGCCTCCCAGTAATCCTCTGCCCGACTACGGCGCCCCCCCAAGCCGCGTGGTGCGCCCCGTTTCCATGACTGAATTCCTCGACGCCTGCCGTGCCGCCATCGGCGCGGCCCATGTCCTCACCGATGCCGGCGACACCGCCGGCTACCTGACCGACCAGCGCGGTCGCTACACCGGCCGCGCCCTGGCCGTATTACGCCCGGCCGATACCGCCGAAGTGGCGGCACTGGTCCGGCTGTGCGCCCGCTACGCCGTGCCGCTGGTGCCGCAAGGCGGCAATACCGGCCTGGTGCTGGGCAGCGTGCCCGACCAGCAGGGCAATGCCGTGGTGCTGTCGCTGCGCCGCCTGAACCGCATCCGCGCGGTCGATCCGCTGAACAACACGATGACGGTGGAAGCCGGCTGCGTGCTGCAGCACCTGCAGGAGCAGGCGGCAGCGGTGCAGCGCCTGTTCCCGCTGTCGCTGGCAGCCGAGGGCAGCTGCACCATCGGCGGCAATCTCTCCACCAATGCCGGCGGCACCGGCGTGCTGCGCTATGGCAATACCCGTGAACTGTGCCTGGGGCTGGAAGTGGTGACGGCCGAGGGCGAGATCATGAGCAGCCTCAAAGGCTTGCGCAAGGACAATACCGGCTACGACCTGCGCGATCTCTTCATCGGTGCCGAAGGCACGCTGGGCATCATCACCGCCGCCGTGGTCAAGCTGTTCCCGCAGCCGCGCGCGCAGCTGACCGCCCTGGTGGCGCTGCGCACGCCGGCCCAGGCGCTGCAACTGCTGCAGATGGCGCAGGCACGCTGCGGTTCGGCGCTCACCGGTTTCGAGCTGATGTCGCACTTCTGCCTGCAACTGGTCTGCAAGCACTTCCCCGAGCAGCGCCTGCCCTTTGCCCAGGGGCATGCGCAATACGTGCTGCTGGAACTGTCGGACAGCGAATCGGAAGAGCACGCCCGCGCCCTCTTCGAAACCCTGATCGGCGATGCCCTGGAGCAAGGCCTGGCCGAGGATGCCGTGATCGCCGCCTCGCTGGCCCAGTCCAGGGCCCTGTGGCGCCTGCGCGAGAGCATCTCGATGGCGCAGGCGCACGAAGGCAAGAACATCAAGCACGACATCTCGGTGCCGATCTCGCGCATCGCCGAGTTCATGGAGGTGACCGATGCCCTGGTGCAACAGGCCGCACCGGGCTGCCGCATGGTCAGCTTCGGCCACCTGGGCGATGGCAACCTGCACTACAACGTTTCGCCGCCGGTGGGCGTGGCCGATGCCGACTTCCTGGCACGCCAGGCCGACATCAACCGCGTGGTGCATGACAGCGTGGGCCGCTTCGGCGGCTCGATCTCGGCCGAACATGGCCTGGGTGCACTCAAGCGGGAGGAAATCCTGCGCTACAAGTCGCCGGTGGAACTGCGCCTGATGCGCGCCATCAAGCAGGCGCTGGATCCGCAGCAACTGATGAATCCGGGCAAGGTGCTGTAAGACCGGGCGGGCGCGCACAACAAAAAGGGACGGACGCCAATACGAGCCGTCCGCCCCAACCTCCCCCTCAGGAGCCTGCCTGAAACGCTGTCCTGCCTTGCGTTTCCCTATGTCGTGATCTTTGCATCAAGCGAGCCCGGGCAATCCGAGGAATAGCAGGCGATGCCACGGCCAATTTGTGGATTCACTCCATCTCCTTGTGCCGGGTGATGTCGCATGGATACTTTCAGGTCAACAAGCGTGCGCCGAAGCGCCCCCAGGAGGGAGAAGATGTCAATGAAACGGCAACTTTATGGGGCGCCGGCTATCTGTTCACACAACAGCGCGCTTCCCGCCCGCGCGCGATGGAACAAGCTGCAAAACGACAACAAGGAAACCATGCCAAGCCTACTCCCCGCCCGTCTCCCGCGCCGCCTTACCCTGACCCTGTGCAGCCTGGCCGTTCCACTGTGGATGGCGACCCCGGCCCACGCCGGTATTTCGATGGTGCAACCACCCAAGCGTGTCGATGCCAGCAAACCGCTGGAACTGACCCTGCTGGTGGCCGAGGATGAACAGGCCGAGCGCACCTATGAATTGCCCGCCACCCTGCTGGTGGCGGCATCGGCCGACATGATCCCGCCGCAGCAGATCGCCCTGCAGCGCGTCGATGGCGCAGACAGCCTGACCCTGAAGCAAGGCCAATTCCGCAAGGTGCGCTACCGGGGCGAGTTGCCCGAGCGCCTGCGCGGCATGGTGCGCATCGAACCGATCGGCATCGATGCCTCGCCGGTGCTGGTGGCGGTGGTGCGTCCGGATGCCTCGCTGGGACCCTTGCCGGAGTCGCCCGACCTGATCAATACGCCGCTGGCCGACTCGCGCAGCAAGGTGGCCCCGGTGGCGCCGTCGGCCACCGTGTTCACGCCCGGCGCCAATGCCTCGCCCGTCGAGAGTGCGCCGGCGGCCGAAGACATCCTCTCCAACAATCGCCGGCTGTCCTTCAATGAGCCGATGTATTTCACGGTGGGCCACAACAATGGCGATACCAATGCGCGCTTCCAGCTCAGCTTCAAGTTCCGCCTGTTCGTGCCGGATGATCCGCGCTCGCGCGGCCTGCTGGACAATCTCTACCTGGGCTACACGCAATTCTCGCTGTGGGACTTGTCGGCGCCCTCGGCGCCCTTCCGCGATACCAGCTATCGTCCCAGCCTGTATTACTATCTGCCCGACGTGGGCATCCAGAACAGTGTCTTGAGCCGGGTCGGCATCGCCACCGGCCTCGAACACGAATCCAATGGCCGCGACGGCACGGCCTCGCGCAGCATCAATACGGTTTTCATCGAGCCGAGCTTGAACTTCGGCAATCTCAACGACTATCACTTCAAGGTCGCGCCCAAGCTCTATGCCTATCTCGGCCCTACCCGCGACAATCCGGACATCGCCGACTACCGCGGCCATCTGGACCTGAAGCTGGCCTACGGCAAACCCGATGGCGTGGAAGTGGCGACGCTGCTGCGCAAGGGCAAGCTGGGGGGCAAGTACAGCGCCCAGACCCAGCTCACCTACCCGCTCTCGCGCCTGCTGCCGGGCACGGCGGGTTACCTGATGGCCAGCTACTTCTATGGCTATGGAGAAAGCCTGCTGACCTACAACCAGAAGGATCACCCGCAACTGCGCATCGGCTACGCGCTGTGGCGATGAATCCGCTGGCCGGCGCATGAAATGCAACGGGGATGCCATGCATCCCCGTTCAGGTTGATGACGAACCCCGTGTTTTCGAACACGGGGTTTTGTTTTTCAGGCGCAGGTAATTTGCAGATGGTCGATGGCGCAGAAGCCAAGCAATGCGCTCATTTTTCTCTGTAGCCACTTTTGTACGCTGGCATAGGCGTTCAAGCCCGGTAAAAGCGCGCGCAAGCGCGCCACCAGCAGGGCAATCTTCTTCATGTTCTGGGCCGCCGCCGCCAACAAGCACTGCTCGGCGACCTTGCGCAAGCCGCGCATGCGGGCATAGCGATGTCCGTGCAATTGCTTGGCGTCGGCGAAGCTGCGTTCTACCGTTTCCTTGCGTCGGGCATAGATGCGCTTGCCCCATTCGGTACGACGCCGATCATCCACCTTCTCCTTGGAACGCTCCCACACATGGCGCGTCACCACCTTGACCGCATTGGCGCTATTGGTGCATTGCTCGCGTACCTTGCAGCCCCGGCATTGTTCAGGCTTGGATTTGTATTCCCGATACCCCTGCCGATTGGTGGTGCTGTAGTGCAAGGACTGGCCCTGCGGGCAGATGTATTCGTCACGGTAGGCATCGTACTCATACGCCCGTTTAAAGAATGTCCCCGGCTTGTGGTTGGGTGTGCGGTAGCCCATCACGCCGCTGATCTCGCGATTCTCCAGTCCCTGGCAGACGGCCGGTGTGAAATAGCCAGCATCCAGGCCAACGGCCTGTACATCAAATCCGAACGTCTGGCGCTGACGATCCAGGCGTGCCAGATAAGGTTGACTGTCATGGACTGAGGCGGGCGTGACATGGGTATCGGTAATGATGCAATGCTTGGCATCGACGGTGCGGTGATCCAGGTAGAAGAAGCCCTTGGGCTTGTCGTCGCGCACCATGTAGCCGCTCTCGGGATCGGTGCGACTAACCTTGATCTCTTTGGTGGGCGGCTCATCATCATCGTCACGTTTGAGCGGCTTCTTGCCATGCTCGGCACGGTCGATATCCACAGCCGCATCCAGTTCGGCCAGATAGGCCGAGGGTGTCTGGGCAACTTGAACGTAGTCGAACTTGTTCTTGTTGGCGTTGGCCTTGAGGTGGGTGCTGTCGCTGTAGAGCACACGGCCATCGACCATGCCGCGTCCAATGGCCTGGCGCACGATCTCGTCGAAGATGTCTTGATAGACGGTGGTATCAATGAAGCGGCGGCGCCGGTTCTGGGAGAAGGTGGAGGAGTCCGGCACCTTGTCGGTCAGACGGAATCCGGCAAACCAGCGATAGGCCACGTTGACCTGGACCTCGCGGATGAGCTGGCGCTCGCTGCGGATACCGAAGAGGTAGCCGATGAACAAGAGCTTGAAGAGTACCACCGGGTCCAGTGCCGGGCGGCCATTGTCGGCGCAATACAGATGCGCCACCTTCTCGCGGATGAACTCGAAATCCACCGCCGCGTCGATCTTGCGCAGCAGGTGGTCCTTGGGCACGAGCATCTCGATGGTCACCATCTCTAACTCGTGCTGGGCGGCTGTCGGTTTTTTGAGCATGACCGATTAAACAACAAAGCCTTGGCTCTCGCCAGGGCTTTGTCATCAATCTGAACGGGGATGCCATGCATCCCCGTTTCTTCTGGCGCCGCTGATGGAGGACCGCTCAGGTCACCGGCGTGCGCATGGTCACGAATTCCTCGGCGGAGGTCGGATGGATGCCGATGGTGGTATCGAACTGCGCCTTGGTGGCACCGCATTGCAGGGCCACCGCAAAGCCCTGGATCACCTCGCCGGCATCGCCGCCGACCATGTGCACGCCGAGCACCCGGTCGGTCTTCGAATCGACCACAAGCTTCATAAAGGTACGTTCGGTATTGCGCGAGAGGGTGTTCTTGAGCGGCTTGAAGTCCGTTCTGAATATTTTTACTTCACCATGCTCGCGACGCGCCTGTTCTTCGGTCAGCCCCACGGTGCCGACATTGGGATGACTGAACACTGCTGTCGGAATATTGCGATAGGACATGCTGCGCTCGCCCTGGCCGAACAGGCGCGACACCACGACCATCGCCTCGGCCAGCGCCACGGGGGTGAGCGCCACGCGGTCGATCACGTCGCCCACGGCCAGAATCGAGGGCACGCTGCTCTCGAAGTGTTCATTGACCACCACGGCACCGTTTTCCTTCAGGGCCACACCGGCCTTCTCCAGCCCCAGGCCGCGCGTATTGGGTGTGCGTCCGGTGGCAAACAGCACGCATTCGGCGGCCAGCGTTTCGCCATTGGTCAGGCGCACCTGCTTGACGCTTTCTTCCCCGGCGTGGGCTGCCTCGATGGCATCGATGCTGGCGTTGAAGACCAGCCGGATGCCCTTCTTGCCCATTTCATCGGCCAGATGCATGCCCAGGTCCGCATCCATGTTGCGCAGCAGGCGCTCACGGCGAACCACCAGCGTCACCTCGCTGCCCAGGCCGTTGAGGATGGACGCCAGTTCCACCGCGATATAGCCGGCGCCCAGCACCACTGCGCGCTTGGGCAGCCCCTTCAGGTGAAAGAAATCATCGGAGGTGATACCCAGCTCACTGCCCGTAATCTGCGGCTTGTCGGGATGGCCGCCCGTGGCCACCAGGATGTGGCGGGCCGTGAAGCGCTGGCCATCGACGTTGACGGTATGGGCATCCTCCACCGTCGCAAAGCCGCGATGCAGGCTGACGTTGGCGCCCTCCAGCAGACGCTGGTAGATGCCGTTCAAGTGGGCGATCTCGCGGTCCTTGTTGGCGATCAGGGCCGACCAGTCGAAGCTCGGCTGGCCGGGCAGGGTCCAGCCATACCCTGCGGCATCGGCGAAATCCTCATGGAAATGCGCACTGTAGGACATCAGCTTCTTGGGAATGCAGCCGACGTTGACGCAGGTGCCGCCCAGATCGCCCTTCTCGGCCAGCCCGACGCGGGCCCCGGCCTGGCCGGCGAAGCGCGCCGCGCGCACGCCACCGGAACCGCCACCGATGGTGAAGAGGTCGTAATCGTATTGGCTCATGGTTTCTCCAGAGAGTGGCCGCAGCCCCCTGGCTACGCCCTTTGTTGGTCTTTGTTGGTCTTTGCGTCCTTGCGTTATGCGGGCGGAAGGCCGCTTTGCAAGTCCGTCCGGCGCTTGCCATCGAGCGCCCGCATCACCAGCAGCACCGGCGCCAGCCCCACCAGCACGATGGAGAAGGCCGGCAGCGCCGCCTCGCCCAGGCGCTCATCGCGCGCCAGGTTGTGCGCGATCACGGCCAGGGTATCGGTATCGAAGGGCCGCAACAGCAAGGTGGCCGGCAGTTCCTTGACCACATCGACGAACACCATCAGCGCCGCCACCGCCAGCGAGCGCCACAACAGCGGCATATGCAGGCGCCAGGCGATCACCGTGCGCGAACTGCCCAGGGTGCGTGCCGCTTCATCGAGGCTGGCCGGAATGCGCGTGTAGCCGGACTCCACCGACTGCACCGCAACCGCCGTGAAGCGTACCAGATAGGCATAGATCACGCCCAGCGAGCTGGCCGTGAGGAGCACGCCCAGTCCGGCCGCCGGCCACACGGCCTGCAGCCAGGCCACCGGCAGCAGGATGCCCACGGCGATGACCGAACCGGGAATCGCATAGCCCATGCCGGCCAGCCGCGCGGTCAGACGCAGCATCGCGCCCTGCAGGCGCGGCAGGTGGGTGGCGCGCAGCGCAAAGCACAGGCCCAGCGCCAGCACGATGGCAGCTCCCGCCGCCATGCCACCGAAGCGGAAACTGTTCCACACCCAGCCGGCATAACGGAGCAGATCGAAGGCCGGCATCGCCCCATCCGTGCTGCCCCGCTGCCCCGCCCACAGCTGCAACAGGATCGCCACCGGCAGCACGAATCCCAGCACCACCGGCAAGCCGCACACCATCCACGCTGCCAGCGTCTGCACCCGCGACAACTGCGGCAGGCGCGCCTCGGCCCCCTCGCTGCCGCGCGCTCCACGGGCGGCCGCAAAGCGCATGCGGCCCTGCTCGCGCCGTTCCAGCCACAGCAGCACCGCCACGAAGAGCAGCAGCAGCGAAGCGTACTGGGCGGCGGCGATGCGGTCGTCCAGCACCACCCAGGCCTTGTAGATACCGGTAGTGAAAGTGGTCAATCCGAAATAGGCCGAGACCCCGTAATCGGCCAGCGTCTCCATCAGCGCCAGTGCCGCCCCGGCCGCCAGCGCCGGCCGCGCCAGCGGCAAGGCCACGCGCAGGATGCGTTCGGACAGGGGCGTGCCCAGCATGCGCGCCGCTTCCATCAGGTGCATGCCGCGCTCGCTGAGCGCATTGCGCGCCAGCAGGTAAGCGTAGGGATAGAGCGTGAAGACGAACATGCACACCGCGCCGGCCAAGCCGCGCACGTCCATGCGCCAGCCCGGGAACCAGCCGCGCAGCGTGCTCTGCACCGCACCCGCGTATTGCAGGAAATCGGTATAGGCATAGGCCGATACATAGGCTGGCATGGCCATCGGCAACAACAGGGCCCAGGACAGCCAGCGCCGCCCGCGAAACTCGAACAGGCTCACCGTCACCGCCGTCGCACCGCCGACGATGACCACGCCCAGCGGCACCATCAGCGCCAGCCAGCCCGAGGTGGCGAGGTAACCGGGCAGCACGGTCTGCATCTGCTGGCGCAGATTGTCGAGGCCCGCGGCATCCAGCCCGAACCAGGCAGCGAGGATGCCGAAGAGCGGCAAGGCGATCAGGACAGCGAGCAAACCGATGATGTGCATAGGAGAAGCGGCCAGAAAAAGAATTGCCAGGGGAAGTCGGCGGTCCATGCGCTACACTGCGCACTCCGAGACAAACGCGAATTGTAACCATTTCACCGAGCCTGCCCATGTTTCTGGAAGTCGAACACGTCAGCATCCGTTATCCCCGCACTACCCACCCTGCCGTCGAGGCCGTCTCGCTGCACCTGCAGCCGGGCGAGCTGGGCGCCCTGATCGGCCCCTCCGGCAGTGGCAAGACCAGCCTGCTGCGCGCCGTGGCCGGGCTGGAGCCGGCGCAGTCCGGCCGCATCCGGCTCGACGGAGAATTGCTGGAAGGCGATGGCGTGCGCGTACCGGCCGAGGAGCGGCGTATCGGGATGGTGTTCCAGGATTTCGCGCTGTTCCCGCATCTGGACGTGGCGGCCAACATCGGCTTTGGTTTGCGCGGCATGGCGCGGACGCAGCGTGAGGAGATCGTGGCGCAGATGCTGGCGCTGGTCGGACTGCCCCAAGCCGCCTCCAAGTTTCCGCACCAATTGTCGGGGGGACAGCAGCAGCGCATTGCGCTGGCGCGCGCACTGGCGCCGCAACCGCGCCTGCTGTTGCTGGATGAACCGTTTTCCAGTCTCGACGTGGAATTGCGCGAACGCCTGGCGCACGATGTGCGTGACATCCTCAAGCGCACCGGCACCACGGCCTTGATGGTGACGCACGACCAGATGGAAGCCTTTGCCGTGGCCGATGTCGTGGGCGTAATGCGGCAGGGCCGGCTGGAGCAATGGGATACGCCTTACGCGCTCTATCACCGCCCGGCCACGCGCTTTGCGGCCGATTTCATCGGGCATGGGGTGTTGCTGCGGGGTGAAGTACAGGCGACGGCGGATGCCGGGCCGCAAGGGGAAATCGAAGTCCGCACCGCAGCGGGCCTCTTGCGCGGGCTGCCGCTGGAGGGCGCAATCAATGCGGGGGGGACGCAGGTCGATGTGCTACTACGCGCTGACGACGTGATGCACGACGACGCCTCGCCATTGCAGGCGCGCGTGGTACGCAAGTCGTTCCGGGGCGCGCAGTTCCTCTACACCCTGGCGCTGGAGAACGGCCAGCCACTGCTCTCGCTGGTACCCTCGCATCACGATCACGCGGTGGGGGAATGGATAGGAATCAGGCTGGAAGTGACGCATTTGGTGACGTTTCCGAGCATGGAATCGTCATTGGCGGCGGCGCCCTCCGCCACGGTGGCAACCACCCCGGCGGCGGCAGGCAGCACCGCCTGATCCACCCCGGCCGCCCTCCCCAGCGCATCCACCACCAGCCAGTCCAAGGCGCGACGCATCAGCCGCGCGCCTTCGACAGCACCACCAGCCAGCGGCGCAGCAACAGGATTTCCACGTGGCCGGGCTCGATGCCGGCGCTGCACTCGATCACCGGATTGACCCGGTAACGGCGCACGTAGGTATCACGGCAGATGAAGATTTCGCGGCGACCCAGGCGGATGGCCAGCGAAGACGGGGTGGACGATGCAACAGCGAAGCGAGCGTCGGAAGCAAGATCAAAGTGGGTCATGGCAGCGATTCCTCTTCTTGTCGATAGGAGGCTTCACTTTAGCACAGTACTGTATGAATACACAGTATTTTTTATACAGTACTGTATTCACCATGGCGAGCATACAACAACCCGGCCGCCCGGCCCGATGGCGCGTGGCGCTCAGGCCACACCCGCCGCCAGGCGGGCGCGGACGAAGCCGATATGTTCCCGCAGCACGTAGAACTGGTCGGCAAAGGCCAGGGGCATCTTCATGCGATTGACCGCAATCTCGATCTCATCCAGGCGCCTGAGCATCTCGGCCTGCTCTTGCGGCGACTCGCGCGAGAGTCCGCGTTCCAGCGCGATCAGTTCGCCATACCAGCGATAGATGCGCGAGCGCACGCGCCAGCCATAGAGCATCGGCACCAGCCTGATCCCCGGAATCAGCAACAGGATCACTGGCAGCACGATCACCACTGCACGGTCCAGCAGGCTGGCCATCCAGAACGGCAAGGTGCGGTAGAAGAAGGTCTTGCCGGACTTGTAGTAGCGCGCCGCATCGTCGCTGATCGGATATTCATGCTCCAGCGGCGCCGGGAATTCCCCGGCCTTCTGCATCACGTTGGCCTTGCCGTGCACCTCGCGCGCCGCTGCGATCAACAGGTCCGAGAGCGCCGGATGCAGGTCGTCCCGCGCCACCAGCTCGGCCGTGGGGGCGATCAGTTGCGTATCGCGTGCCGGCAGGTTGCGCGCCAGGTCGAACACGCCCATGGGCATCTTCAGCGTATTGAGATAGCGGAAGCGCCGCACGTAGGCCTCGGCCTGAGAAAAATCCAGAATCCGGATGCCGGGCGCGCGCAGCAGCTTGCCCATGGTCGCCACCGAGACCGAATCGCCCATCAGGAAGGCCGCGTCGATCTTGCCGCTGGTCAGCTCCTGTGCGGCTTCATCGCCGCCGATGTTCAACAGCTGGGTACTGCCGCCCGGCTCCACGCCATTGGCTTTGAGCAGGGTCGCGGCCAATACGCTGGAACCGCTGCCCTGCCCGCCAATGGCAATGCGCTTGCCGGCCAGTTCCGACAATTGCCGCAGCGGCGGCGCCGGGCGGCCATCCGGGCGCGGCGGCGGGACGCGGTAATACACCGACACCGGCACGTAGGAAATGCTGCCCAGCGACACCAGCGGTTCCAGTGCCTCGGCCGGCACGGCACTGGCCAGGCCGCCCTGCACGAAACCGACGTCGACGTTCTGGTCCGGGTCGGCCAGGCGCTTGAGGTTGTCCAGCGAGCCGCCGGTCTCGACGATATCAAGGCGGATGCCATCGCGCGCCAGCAGCGTCTTGTAGCGCTCGGCCACGCGCCAGAAATTGCTGTCCTTGGGACCGGCGGCAATCGTGATGGAAGACGGCGGGGCCGGCCGGATCAGCCAGATCACCAGCCACGCGCCGATCAGGATCAGCAGGATGATGGGACCGAAGCTGACGGCCAGATCGCGCCACGAGATGGCCACGAAGCGCGCCCGGATGCGGGTGGCCGAGGGCGCATAGGCGGAGAGTTTCTTGTCGTTGGGCATGCGCTATTCTAGCCGCGCCACCTCCCTTTTGGCCGCTCCGCCTTGTAACCCGATGTGACTCAATAGGTCTTGTAGGGCAGGAACTTGCCCGACAGCATCACATTGACGCGATCGCCATTGGGGTCGGCCTGGCGCTGGATATCCATCTTGAAATCGATGGCGCTCATGATGCCGTCGCCAAATTCTTCGTGGATCAGCTCCTTGATGGTGCTGCCATAGACATTGACGATCTCGTACCAGCGATAGATCAGCGGATCGGTCGGCACCGCAGTCGGCAGCGATCCCTTGTAGGGCACGATCTGCAGCCACAGGGTCTCTTCATCGGTGAGTTCAAACATCTCCTGCGCCACGGCCGCCTGCCTGGCGGTCAGGGTCATCTGGCCCAGCATGGCAGCGGTGGTCCACTCCTTGCTCTGGCCGATGCGCTCGGCGATCTGGGCCCAGCTCATCTTCTTGCTGACCTTGGCGGTGACGATCTTCTGGGTGACTTGGTTGCGGTCCATGCGCTCTCTCCTTGGGTGGACGAAAAAGAATATCGACGACACTTTGCAGTCCCTGTCATCGATCCTGACGAAACGGTGCTGCACAATGACGATACAAACTGACGAAATGCCCCATCCACGCGCCCGGCCTCAGGCCACCGCCTGCTCCAGCCCCGGCATGACGATACGGGGCGGCAGGCGCGCCGCGCCGCTGGCCTGCGCCGCCTGGATCTGGCGCGAGCGGTGCACCAGAAAATCGACCAGGTGATTGCGGATGCGATAGAACTGCGGATCGTGGTGCATGCCTTCGCGCGTGCGATTCTTGGGCAACGTATTGATGACCACCTCGGCGATGCAGGCCTGCGGGCCGTTGGACATGAGGAAGATCTTGTCGGCCAGCAGGATCGCTTCATCCACATCGTGGGTAATCATGAACACGGTCTGATGCGTGGCCGCGCAGATCTTCAGCAATTCGTCCTGCACCACGCCACGGGTCAAGGCATCGAGCGCACCGAAGGGCTCATCCATCAACAGCATCTTGGGTTCGATGGAAAAGGCGCGCGCAATGCCCACGCGCTGCTTCATGCCGCCCGACAGCTCGGAGGGCTTCTTGTGTTCTGCGCCCTTCAACCCCACCATTTCGATGAAACGCCGTGCATGTTCCTCGGCCCTGGCACGCGACCAGTCCGGCCAGCGCGACCGCACCGCGAAGACCACATTGCCCAGCACGCTGAACCAGGGCATGAGCGCATGGCTCTGGAACACCACGCCGCGATCCAGGCTCGGTCCCCTGACCTCGCGCCGGTCCATGATGACCACGCCCTCGCTGGCCGCTTCCAGCCCGGCCAGCACGTTGAGGATGGTGGTCTTGCCGCAGCCCGAGTGCCCGATCACGCACACGAACTCGCCGCGATCGATGCCGAAGGACACCTGCTCGAACACCGGCGGCGCACCCGCTGCATAACGCTTGGACAGGCCCTGCACGCTCAGGAAATTGTGGTCCATGCTGCTCCCCTCATTCGACATAGGTGACCCACTTCTGCAGCCGCGCAAAGATCAGGTCCAGCACCATCAGCAGTGCGGCCAGCAGCAGCAGCGAGATCAGCGCGGCACGCCAGCCCAGATGCGGCGAGGGCATCATGCACTCCTCTTGATGGCGAAGCTGTTCACGTAGGCGTCGGCCTTGCTGGCATCGAACTCCTTGCCCATGATGGAATACTTGCGGTAGGCCCCGTCCGGCACCGGCTGGCCCAGTTCCTTCATGTGCTTCTTGGCCTCGGTCAGCAGCAGCACCTTCTCGGCGATGGCCTTGTAGTCGACGTCGCCCTTGATGTAGCCCCAGCGTTTCATCTGCGTGAGAATCCACACTCCCATCGAATCCCAGGGCACCGGATCGAAATCAGCGCGGCCCGGTACGTTCCTGACGTTGCCCAGGCCATCGGCGAAGCGGCCGGTCAGCACCTGCTCCACCACCGTCTCCGGCTGGTTCAGGTAGGCCGGTGGCGAGATCACCTTGGCCACCAGCGAGCGGTTAGCCGGATCGCGCGCCATCGCCGCTGCCGTCAGCACGGCGCGCAACAGCGCGGCGAAGGTATTGGGATTCTGCCTGATGAATTCTTCGGAAGTGCCGAAGGCGCAGCAGGGGTGCCCATCCCAGATTTCCTTGGAGAGGATGTGGATGAAGCCCACCTCGTCATACACCGCGCGCTGGTTGAACGGGTCCGGACCGAGGAAGCCATCGATGTTGCCCGCCCGCAGATTGGCCACCATTTCCGGCGGCGGCGTGACGCGGATCTGCACGTCGCGGTCCGGGTCCAGGCCGTGTTCGGCCAGGTAGTAGCGCAGCAGGAAATTGTGCATCGAATACTCGAAGGGGACGGCGAACCTGAAGCCCTTCCATTGTTTGGGATCGCGCTTGTCCTTGTGCCTGGTATGCAGTGTGATGGCCTGGCCGTTGATGTTCTGGATGGTGGCCACGCGCATCTGCGTGGCGTTGCTGCCCACGCCCATGGACATGGCCATCGGCATGGGCGAAAGGAAGTGCGAGGCGTCGTGTTCCTTGTTGATCATCTTGTCGCGGATCAGCGCCCAGCCGGCCGTCTTGTTCAATGACACGTTCAGGCCCTGCTTGCGATAGAAGCCCAGCGGATCGGCCATGATCAGCGGCGCCGCACAGGTGATGGCGATGAAGCCGATCTTCAGATCCTTCTTTTCCGGCGCGCCATTCTTTTCCTGCGCCATGGCCTGCAGCGAGCCCAGCGGCAACACGCTGGCAATGGCCGCCCGCGCCGCATTCCTGCCCACCGCCCGCAGGAAATCACGGCGCTCGGCCACGCGTGGGAAGAGCGAACGCATCACGGCTTCTTCCACCACGTCATTGGTCAGCGCTTCCACATCGCAGCCGCGTTGCTGGCGCTGCTGCCCGGCCAGCACATCGGCCTCGTGCTGCTGCTGGCTGCCGTGGCGGCCGCAGGAACAGCCCTGCCCGGCGCGCTCGGCGTCATAGGTGTGGAACAGATTGGTCTCTGGTGCGTCCGGCATGATTCCCCCCGTTTGGTGAGTGTTAGGGTTGCTGCGTTCACCTGCACCACCTGCAAGGGATTGGCCAGCCCGCTGCATTACGTCATGGGCTCACGACATCTTGTAGTGCTGCCACTACAAGCAACGTCGAATACATCGTCAGAATGACGAAAACACGCTGCAAAACGACGACAACCGTACCGCCCTCCTCAGACCGGCAGCAACTGGTGGCGCACCGCGTACATGGCGATGCCCACATCATTGGACGCTCCGGTCTTTTCCAGAATGCGGCTGCGGTAGGTGCTCACCGTGTTGGGGCTCAGCTCCAGCTGGTCGGCGATTTCCTTGACGCTGCGCCCGGCGGCGATGAGCTGGAACACCTGATACTCGCGGTGCGACAGGCTCTCATGCGCGGCCCGCTGCGGTGCCGTGGCGCGCTGGGCCAGGCCCGAGGCCAGCGTCTCGGCCATCTGCGCGCTCACGTAGAGGCCGCCGCCGGCGGCCTTGCGGATGGCCTCTACCAGTTGCGCGGGATCGGCGCTCTTGTTGAGATAGCCGGCCGCACCCAGCTTGTAGCAGCGCGCCGCATAGTGTTTCTCGGGATAGGTGGACAGCATCAGCACCGGCAGGCGCGGCATCTCCTGCTTGATCTGGCGCAGCACGTCCAGCCCGTCCTGCTGGGGGATGGCGATGTCCAGCAGCACCAGATCGATGGCCTCGACGCGGGCGCGGTGCAGGACATCCGGCCCGTTCGCGCATTCGGCGGCGACCTCGATATCGGGCGTGTCGGCCAGGATCTGCTTCAGGCCCTCGCGCACGATGCGATGGTCATCGCACAGCAGGATGCGGATGTTGTCGCCGGCCGCACTCATGTCAGCGTCCTCCCGGTGTGATGGGGCAGGCGCAGGCAGACCAGCGTCCCCGGCCTGCCATCGGCTGGTGCATGGCGCGCACCAGCAATGCTCAGTGCGCCACCGAAGTGCAAGGCGCGCTCGCGCATGCCCATCACGCCATAGGACGTGGCCGCCTCCTGCGCGGCGCGGGGCGTGCCCACGCCATCGTCTTCCACTTCCATGCGCAACTCGGCCGGGGTCAGGTGGACGGCGATGCGCACCTGCGTGGCCTGGGCGTGGCGCGCCACGTTGGAAAGCATTTCCTGGAAGATGCGAAACGCCGCCGTGGCCTTGGCGCCATCCGGGACGAAGGCCTCGGGCGCGATATCGAACTCGACCTCGCAGGGCAGTTCGGTGGCTTCGGAGAATTCCTGCACCTGCCATTCCAGCGCGGCGATCAGGCCCTGGTGATCGAGGATGCTGGGGCGCAGGTCGGTGATGATGCGTCCCACATTGTCGACGGCGGTTTCGATCAGGCGGCTCATGGCCTCGCACTTGCGCGCCACCGGATCGAGGTGGGCCACACGCTTGGCCATCCAGTTCACGTCCAGTTTCAGGGCCACCAGCAGGCTGCCCAGTTCATCGTGGATCTCGCGGGCGATGCGGGTGCGCTCATCCTCGCGCACCGAATGCGCATGCGCCGACAATTGCCGCACCTGGCGCAGCGCCGCCGACAGCTCGCGGGTGCGCTCGGCCACGCGCACTTCCAGCTCGGCCTTGGCGCGCTGCAACTGTTCCTCTGCCTGGCGCCGCTTGGAAATATCGCTGAAAGCAATCACCGCCCCGCGCACCTGACCGGCATCGACGATCTGATAAGAGGAATACTCGGTGGCAAAACAGCTGCCATCGGCGCGCCAGAACACTTCCTGGTCGACCCGGCAGGACTCGCCCTTGCGGAAGGCTTTCAGGATGGGGCAGTCGGCCTCGGCGTAATGGCCGCCATCCTCATGACTGTGATGCACCAGCTCGTGCATGTTGCGGCCAAGAACTTCGGCGGGCGCATAGCCCAGCATCGCGGCACCGGCCCGGTTGATGAAGGTGCAGCGCCCCTCCAGATCGATGCCGTAGATGCCCTCGCCGGTGGAGTCCAGCAGCAGCGCCAGCTTGTCGCGCAGCAAGCCGCCCGGCGGGGCCAGGGCAGCAGAAGCCGGAACGGGGAGGAAGGAATCGGTATGCATGCCCTTGCAGCCGCAAGAGCCATGCCAGAACCGGCCCTAGTCGTGGACCGATTCGTCCTGACTGCGCCCGGCACTGCGATAGGCATCGCGCACGCGCAGCAGGTGGTGGCGCATGGCTTCGGACGCCTTCTGCGGATCGCGCGCCTTGAGCGCATCGAGAATCTCGCGGTGATCCTGCAGGCTGCGTTCCAGCGTGGAAGGGATGCGCGAGGTGATGGAGCGGCTCTTCTTGCCCAGCATGTAGAGGCTGCCGGCGATGCTTTGCAGGAAGGGGTTGTTGCAGGCCTCGATGATGGCCTCATGGAATTCCACATCGGCCGCCGAAAACGCCGCCGGGTCCGACAGCAGCCGGGCCTCGTCCTCGACGTTGCGCGCCAGGCGCGCCAGTTCGGCCTCTTCCATGTGCGTGGCAGCCAGCGCGGCCACGCCGGTCTCGATGATGAGGCGGGCATCGAACAGGGCTTCCAGCGTGCCGGGATTGAGATCGATGATCATCTCCAGCGGCTCCAGCAGTTCGCGTGTCTCCAGCGAACTGACGAAAGTGCCTTCGCCCTGGCGGATACGCAGCAGACCCAGGAGCGCCAGGCCGCGAATGGCCTCGCGCACCGCAGGACGGCCCACCCCCAGCATGGCCGCCAGTTCGCGCTCGGGCGGCAGTTGCTGGTCAGGTTTGAGCAAGCCGCTGCGGATCATGGTCAGCAGCCGCTGGGCAACCTGTTCGGAAATGGATTTCTGGACGATGGGGTCGAAGGACATGCTCTCTGGATACCTGCCTGTAGGGGTGAATCGCTGCCTTATCGGCATCGCCGCTCTGGCCCGCCAGCCCGGCATCTGCGGGCAGTGAAGGGTCAGACCAATGGGGGGTGAGGATAGGTATCGGGGAGGATTGTGTCAAGCGGCGGGAAGATTGGTGCGGCGTGCAAGAACCGGAGGGCGGGCGTTGCTCAGGTCCGCTGCCCGCATTTGCGCAATCGCCCCTCGGCAGGTAGCCTAGCGCCAAGCCGCCAACCTCTTCGCCAAGCACTCATGAACCTGCGATTCGTCGAGGCCTTCCACTGGGCCGCCTCGCTCAAGAGCATCACCCGCGCCGCTGAAAAGCTCCACATCACGCAATCCACCATGTCCAGCCTCATCGCCTCGCTGGAAGAAGAATTGGGCGTGGTGCTGCTGGACCGCCGCGAAAAACAGTTCCGCCTCACCGTGGCCGGCCAGCGCTTCCAGCGCCTGGCCGTCAGGCTGCTCGACATGCAGCGCCAGATACGCCAGGAACTGGGCGGCAACCCTGCCGGCCCGCTGGCGCTGCGCATCGGCAGCATCGAATCGGTGGTGCATAGCTGGCTGCCGGCCTGGCTGCAGGAAATCCGCAGCCGCTATCCCGACTTCGCCCTCGAACTCACCGTCGAGACCTCGCCGGTGCTGACCGAGCAAATCCGGTGCGGTGCCCAGGATCTGGTCTTCACCTCCACGGTCGGCAGCGACACCGCCGTGCGCTCGCGTCTGATGACGCCCATGGAGATGGTCTTCGTCGGCCATCGCGAGCGCTTCGGCACCCGTTCCTACACGCTGGAAGAACTGGCCGCCCACGATCTCATCACCTTCCAGCGCGGCTCGCAGCCGCACCAGGGATTGCTGCAACTGTGCCAGGAATGGGGCGTGCTCAATCCGCGCGTGCATGCCATCTCGTCCATCTCCGCCATGGTGCAGCTGGTGGAGGGCGGCTTCGGTGTCGCCACGTTGCCGCGCGCCTCGGTGCGCGAACTCACGCGCCGCCTGCCGCTGCGTATCCTGCGCAGCGAGGCCACCCTGCCCGCCTTGCAGATTCACGCCAGCTATCGCGAAGACCCCAGCTCCAGCCTGGCCGAGCTGGTGCTCGATTCGGCGCTGGACCATGCACGGCGCACACAAGCAAAAGGCCATGCCGCACAAAAATGAAGCCCTGGCACGAAAATCGCTATAGTGATTTTTCCGCTGTCCTCATCGAATAAATCGATAACAAAAGATATAAATTTTTTGTTGGACGCTCTCCCGGCGCGCTCCTAACATCGGCTCCATTCCATGAGGAGACCGCCATGCCAGAGACTGCCACTGCCTTGTCCGACGCCCCCTGCCATCCCGCCACCGCAGCTGCGCTGTCAGCGGCCTCGACCGCACTGGAAGTGCGCCTGGCCGCCCGCAGCGGCGCCTTCACCGGCCACACCAGCGGCGTAGCCAGCGCCCACGTGCAGGTCAACCTGGCGATTCTGCCGGCGGCACTGGCGCAAGATTTTCTCGCCTTCTGCGAACGCAATCCCGTCCCCTGTCCCTTGCTGGCCGTTTCCGAACCCGGTTCGCCGGCCCTGCCCGCGCTGGGTCTGGACCTGGATGTGCGCAGCGACGTGCCGCGCTATCACCTCTGGCGCCACGGTCAGCGCGTGGCTGAGGTGAGCGACCTGCGCGAGGTATGGCGCGATGATCTGGTCACCTTTGCGCTGGGCTGTTCCTTCTCCTTCGAGCATGCCCTGCTGGCGGCCGGCATTCCCTTGCGTCATGTCAGCGAAGGTCGCAACGTGGCCATGTATCGCACCAACATCGCCACCCGGCCGGTGGGCGTGTTCCAGGGGCCGACGGTGGTCTCGATGCGCCCGCTCAAGGCTGCCGACGCCATCCGTGCCATCCAGATCACCGCGCGCACGCCCCAGGTGCACGGTGCACCGATCCACATCGGCGACCCCGCCCTGATCGGCATTAGCGATATCGGCCAGCCCGATTATGGTGAAGCGGTGGACATCCGCGCCGATGAACTGCCGGTGTTCTGGGCCTGCGGCGTCACGCCCCAGGCCGCCATCGTCGCCGCCCGGCCCGAATTCTGCATCACCCATGCGCCCGGCTACATGCTGGTGACCGACAAGCTCAACAGCGAACTGCTGCTCGACGCGCAGACCTAGGCCTGCACGTCCCACCGTTTTCCATCACCGGCCGCGCTGTCCGCTGGCCGTGTGATGCCGCACGTCAGTGATTGACATACTTCATACGGGGATCCTCATGTGGCTGCAAGAGACAACGACATCCGAGCGACGCACGCTCACGGCGACCTTCACCGGCTATGCGGTGGATGGTTTTGACTACATGATCTATACCTTCCTCATCCCCACGCTGCTGGCTGCGTGGAGCATGAGCAAGGCCGAAGCCGGCTACATCGCCACCGGCGCCCTGCTGACCTCGGCCATCGGTGGCTGGGCGGCCGGCGTGCTGGCCGACCGCTATGGCCGGGTACGGGTGCTGCAATGGACGGTGCTGTGGTTTGCCTTGTTCACTTTCCTCTCGGGCTTCACCACTTCCTTCGCCGAGCTGTTCTTTACCCGCGCCATGCAGGGCTTCGGCATGGGTGGCGAATGGGCGGTCGGTTCAGTACTGATTGCCGAGACCATCTCGGCACGCCATCGCGGCAAGGCATCGGGCCTGGTGCAGAGCAGCTGGGCGGTGGGCTGGGCGGCTTCCGCACTGGCCTTCTGGGGCGTCTATGCGGTGCTGCCGCCGGAGACGGCGTGGAAGGTCTTGTTCTGGATCGGCGTACTGCCGGCCCTGTTGACGCTCTACATCCGCCGCGCCATCAGCGAGCCCGAGGTATATCTGGCGACCCGCGCACGCTTGCGCGAAAGCGGCCAGCGCGGCAATTTCCTGCGCATCTTCCACCCCGACCTGTTGCGCACCACGCTGCTGGCGAGCCTGCTGGCCACCGGCATGCAGGGTGCGTATTACTCGGTGACCACCTGGCTGCCGACCTTCCTGAAGACCGAACGCCATCTGTCGGTGCTGGGCACCAGCACTTACCTGCTGGTGCTGATCGGCGGTTCCTTCTGCGGTTATCTCACCTCCGCCTGGCTCTCCGACACCATTGGCCGGCGTCGCTGCTTCATGTTGTTTGCCGCGATGGGCATCGTGCTGGTACTGAGCTATACGCAACTCATCATCACCGATGCATGGATGCTGGCGCTGGGCTTTGTGCTGGGCTTCTTCCTGTCGGGGATCTTCTCGGGGATGGGGGCTTACCTGTCGGAACTCTTCCCCAGCGACGTGCGGGGTTCCGGCCAGGGCTTCTGCTACAACTTCGGCCGTGCAGTCGGCGCGATCTGCCCGGCACTGGTGGGCTATCTCAGCAACAGCCTGCCGCTGGGGCAGACCATCGGCTGGATGGCGGCGGGGTGTTATGGCCTGGTGATCGTGGCCTGCCTGATCTTGCCGGAGACGCGGGGCAAGGAGCTGGGGATAGCAGCATGAACTCTGTCTGACCTGTCTTTGCAGCTTGCGCCGGAAAATTATTTATATCGTTTAACTCAGCAAGCTGCTGACACCTTGGCCCGCATGCCTGGCTGCTGCGGGCCATCCATGTTCATGGTCTGCAATGCGTCGTATTGCCGCCACGCTGCCCCTGATGCAAAAGCAGCGCAGCGGACAGATCATCAACATTGCGTCCATTGGCGCCTATGCCGCCAGCCCGACCGCAGCCGTCTACTGCGCGACCAAGTTCGCGGTGGCAGCGATAACGGAAGGCTTGCGCCAGGAGGTGGGTGGCGACATCCGCGTCACGCTCATTTCACAGGCCAGTCTCTTCAATGCCTGACGTCCACATCCCGGACCAGCCTGATCCCGACCAGGGTATAGCGCGTACTGGTGGTGTTCCAGTTACGGAAGGCGCAGCGTGCATACAATGACCAGGTATGCCAGGAGCCGCCGCGTCGTACCTTGACCTCACCGGCGGCCGGTCCTTGCGGGTCTGCCAGGGGCGAGCGTGCGTAGGTATCTTCGCCGTACCAGTCTGCGGTCCATTCCCAGGCGTTTCCCACCATGTCATGCAGTCCGAATCCATTCGCAGGGAAGCTGCCGACCGGCGAGGTAAAGGCAAATCCATCATGGCCCTTGAGCGCATGAGAAGCCAAACGCGGCCAGTAGGGTGCAGCGTCGGCGTCGAAGGTGTTGGCGATCAGGCTCAAGCCCTCCGGATCATCGCCATTGGGATAGCGGGTCGTCGTGCCAGCACGGCAGGCGTATTCCCACTCGGCTTCAGTGGGCAGACGGTAGTGCGCCTTCTCTTTCTCGCTGAGCCATGCTGCCAGCGCCTGTGCATCATTCCAGGTGACGTTGAGCACCGGATGATTCCCAGCCTGGGGAAAGCCCGGATTTTTCCAGCTGTATTGTGGGTTGCGGCCTTCGAACGCATCTTTCCGCTCAGTCTTTTCGGGATCATAGTTCGGGTTGTAACCATAGCCGCCGGTCTGATCGCGAACGGATTCGGGGAGATAGCCGGACTCCGCCAGGAATCGGGCGAACTGGTCAACGGTGACCAGATGCTTCCCCAGATAGAAGGGATGGCTTATCACCACCTTGTGTCGCGGCCGCTCATCGTCGAGATCGCGCAGCCGCCGCGCTTCATAATCCGGGTAGGCCTTTTGCAGCGACGCGAGAGATTCATCCGTTCCCATCAGGAATTCTCCCGCAGGGATCAGCACCATTTGCATCCCGATTGAATTTTCAATCGTGTCAGGCGCTTGCGTTTTTTCCGCGGCATGCGGGCCGACCAATGTCGCGCCCAGCAACATCGCCAGCAAACTGATGGATAGGAGTTTCATGGCGTTCCCCCTTATGTCGACTGTCTGCAGGCATGACTCCCATCGGTCCAGGCCGCTTGCCAGGATAGGGGCATACCACAACACCGGATGTCATTTTCCCGGCCCGAATACCGATTGGAGAAACGCCGCCACCTCCAGCGGAGCCTGTTCACGTCCCAGCGCATCACCACCCAGCATCACGCCATCCATGCGGTTGCGCCTGCCATGAAAGAGATAGCTCAATTTGCGTTCCCCTTGCGTTCCCCGCCTGACTCGCCGACCGATGACGGCCCGCGCACCCCGGCATTCTCAACAAGACACCACAGTGTCTCGCGCAAGCATTGCGCATCCAGCCCATGCATGGCCGACGCCCGTATCCCGCCCTGCTCCTCGGAAAACTTCGCCACGAGCTGATAGCCCAGCGAATAGCCCAGCCAGCGCGGCAGGTTCCCCGTCCCGAAAAACCACAGGCCGTGATCATAGAACCCATTTCATAAATAGGCGTGAGTGCGAGCGAGTCCCGTTTGGGATGAAGTGCAAGGCGCGAATTTGGGTCAAGACTGGGCGTCTTGACCCAAATTCGTAACGCAGCAATTCGCCCAAACGGGCCGCTCCCTCCGGGTTCTGTCCAGAAAGGGCGCTGGCCGCGTTGCACTCCTTGCGTGTGGCACCGCCACACGACGCGTCGCGCGCCTTGCCAGCGCCCTTTCTGGACAGAACGCATCTCACGCCTATTTATGAAATGGGTTCTAGTCACTACGGCCCCATTGCTGTGCGGCCAGCGCAAGGTGCTCCGTCATCCGGCTGATATCGAGGGTCTCCCAAGGCTCCGGGTCGCCGCCCAGCAACTCCTGCGCAAAATGCCCCGCCATGCCTTCGGACACCAGCGCCTCGCCCAGCGTGCTGCCATATCCGGGACCATCCCACCTTGCCGCATGATGCAACTCGTGCGCAAACATGCGTTGTAGCGATGCGTTTTGGTTGAGCAACAATTGCGGATGGTCGGGATCGACGATCAGCTGGATGAATCCCGGCCTGGATGCATGGCCCAGCAGACCCTTTTCCGGCACCACTTCGTTTCCGGCCTGGATGACCACATCCAGAGGAAGCAAGGGCAGCAGCGCCGAAGCCCTTGCATGCGTCTGCAGCAGGGCTTCGCTGATCCAGGGGCGCAGAGGCGTCAGTCTGGCGCGGGCATCGAGAAAATGAAGAGTGATCGTCATGGGATGTCATGCGTTGGAATTGCGGTGGCAGAAAGCTAAGCGGCTTGCGCCTCATCATCCCACAAGGATGCGCGCGCCACGACCGTTCCCGCCGCAAGAAGCGCCCCGGGCGCGATCACCGAGTTGGCGCCCAGACGGCAAGCATCGCCCACCAGCGCGCCGAACTTGTCGACACCGGTGCTGACCAGGGCCCCGTCAAGGCGCACCAGCACGGTCTTGTCGCTGCGTTCGTTGCGGTGATTGCAGAGGATGCTGCCAAAGCGCCCTTTCGACAAGGCATGCCATCACGATCCCCTCGCCATGCCCCGTGCTACCCCTGCGCCGCCCGGGCAACGAAAGCACACACGGCCTCGGTCACCTGCACCGTAGTCGCCTTGCCGCCGAGGTCGCCGGTGTGCAGCGCCGGATTGGCGGTGACGGCTTCGATGGCCTGCATCACCTGGGCCGCGGCAGCGTGTTCGCCCAGGTGTTCCAGCAACATCACCACCGACCAGAAGGTGCCGACCGGATTGGCCAGACCCTTGCCCATGATGTCGAAGGCCGAACCGTGGATGGGCTCGAACATGGACGGATAACGGCGCTCGGGATCGATGTTGCCGGTCGGTGCAATACCGAGGCTGCCGGCCAGCGCGGCGGCGAGGTCGGAGAGGATGTCGGCGTGCAGGTTGGTGGCCACGATGGTGTCCAGCGTAGCGGGACGGTTGACCATGCGCGCGGTGGCGGCATCGACCAGTTCCTTGTCCCACTTCACATCGGGGAACTCCTTCGAAATCTGCACCGCGATCTCGTCCCACATGACCATCGCATGGCGCTGGGCATTGCTCTTGGTGACGACCGTCAACAACTTGCGCGGACGCGACTGCGCCAGCCTGAAGGCAAAGCGCATGATGCGTTCGACCCCGGCACGGGTCATGATCGAGACATCGGTAGCGGCCTCGATGGGATGGCCCTGGTGGACACGGCCGCCGACGCCGGCGTATTCGCCTTCGGAGTTCTCGCGCACGATGACCCAGTTCAGGTCTTGCGCACGACAGCGCTTGAGCGGCGCATCGATGCCCGGCAGGATGCGCGTGGGGCGCACGTTGGCGTACTGGTCGAAGCCCTGACAGATCTTCAGGCGCAAACCCCACAGGGTGACGTGATCGGGGATGTGCGGGTCACCGGCCGAGCCGAACAGGATGGCGTCCTTCTCGCGCAGGGCATCGAGGCCATCGGCGGGCATCATCACGCCGTGTTGGCGATAGTAGTCGCCGCCCCAGTCGAAGTCCTCGAAGTCGAAGGCCAGGTCGGCGCGGGCGGCGGCCAGAGCTTGCAGCAGCTGGCGGCCGGCGGGAATGACTTCCTTGCCGATGCCGTCGCCGGGGATGGTGGCGATGCGATAGGTGTTCATGTCGACAGCCTTTCTTGATGAGATGCGGTAGCGGGTCTCGCAAAAACACGGCGTGCGCCGCCTTTTTGCGTGCGGGGTACTTTACCCGCACTGCGAGGAAAGGAAGCGGTGCTAGACTTAAAGCATTCTTAACCTTAATTCAACAATCAACTGTCTTTCTCTGATGAGGTCTTCATGCAGGACACCGTTCTTCCCGCCGACCTGCGTTTCTTTTCCGTACTGGCCATGGCCGGCAGCCTGTCGGCGGCGGCACGCGAGCTGGGGCTGACCACGGCGGCGGTCAGCAAGCACCTCACGCAGATGGAAGCGCGTGCGGGCGTGCCGCTGGTCAACCGCACCACGCGCCGCATGATGTTGACGCCCGAGGGTGAGCTTTATCTGGAACACGCGCGCCGCATCCTCGACCAGATCAGTGAATTGTCCGAACTGCTGGGCAGTTCCAGGCGCCGCCCGGAAGGCCTGCTGCGTATCAATGCCACGCTGGGTTTCGGACGCAGCCACGTGGCGCCGGTGATCTCGAAGTTCGTCACGCGCCATCCGCAGGTGTCGGTGCAGTTGCAGTTGTCGGTGATGCCGCCGCCGCTGACCGAGGACAGCTTCGATGTCTGCATCCGCTTCGGCGAGCCGCCCGATACCAGGGTGGTAGCACGCCGGCTGGCCTCCAACGCGCGCCTGCTGTGCGCCTCGCCGGCCTACCTGAAGCGGCGCGGCATGCCGCAGACGCCGCATGACCTGAGCAAGCACAATTGCGTGGGTATCCGCCAGGGGGACGAGGCTTATGGGGTGTGGAAGCTGTCCTCGGGCAGCGGCGCCTCGCGCAAGACGGAGAGCGTCAAGATACGCGGCAACCTCACCACCAATGACGGCGAGATCGCAGTGAAGTGGGCGCTCGACGGGCATGGCATCCTCATGCGCGCCGAGTGGGATATCCGCAGCTATCTGGAAGAAGGCCGATTGGTGCAGGTGCTGCCGGGCTGGCAGACGCCCAATGCGGATATCTTCGCGGTGTATTCGCAGCGCCAGCAGCTGTCGACGCGGGTGCGCAGCTTTGTGGATTTCATTGCGCGCGAACTGGCGGGGACGTCGCCCAAATCGCGTATCACGGTGTTGGGTACGCGGGGCAAGCGCAAAGCGCAAGACCGGTGAAGCAGGGCCGGTCCATCTTCCATCCGCCCCCACGCCCGCGTTAAGATAGCCGCCAACCCCGTCCATCCGCCCCGCCACTGCTCTCATGACGTCCCGCCAAGCGCCCGCCGATCTCGCCACACGCCGCGCCGGCAAGCTGACCGATACGGTCTACGCCAGCCTGCGCGAAGACATCTACGCCTTCCGCCTGCTGCCCGGCGACCGCTTCGCCGAGAACGACGTGGCCGAGCGCCTGCAAGTCTCGCGTACGCCCGTGCGCGAGGCGCTCATGCGCCTGCAGAGCGAAGGTCTGGTGCGCGGTCATTTCCGCAATGGCTGGGAAGTGGTGCCGATCGATCTGGCACGCTTCGCCTCCCTCTATGAATTGCGCGAGATGCTGGAGTTGCACGCGGTGCGCAAGCTCTGCTCGCCGCGCATCGCCGCATCCGTGCGCCAGCAACTGGTGGCCGAGCAGGGCGCGATCTGGCATTGCGCTCCCAGCGACCGTCTGCCCGACGGGCTGGCCGTGGCGGCCCTGGACGAAGCCTTCCACTGCGCCCTGGTGCAGGCGGCGGGCAACCCCGAGGCCGATACCGTCTACCGCCAGCTGACCAACCAGCTGCGCATCATGCGCCGGCTCGATTTCGCCTATGGCGACTGCATCGACGACACCTATGCCGAGCACCGCGCCATCCTGGATGCCATCGCCCGCAATGACGGTGACCTGGCCGGCGAACTCATCGGCCGCCACATCGAAGGCAGCCACGCCGTGGTCGAACGGATGACCATCGCCCGCCTGGAACAGGTGCGCGCCGGGTCGGTGCAGGCTGCACCGGCACAAGGCAGCGCCGCGTCACCGGCACCGGCCCGGCGCAAGCGGTTTGGCTGACGAAGTGAAGATTCGCGCGTCATCTGCGGGTCGCAGGCCGGTTTTTCCCCTCCTGAAGAAGAATTGAACCGATTTTCCGGGTGCCGGATTTGCCACAAGGCAAATGGCATGAAAGCTGCTTTTGTGGGCGCAGGATTTATGCATACATAAATCCCGGCAAGCGGCACCTTGCCCGATCCGGCAGGGCTGGCCTTTCCCCCACGGCTTTCTGTACAGGAGAAACGCATGACCACCCTCACCCACACCGCCCCCGCGAGCGCGCAGGGCCTGCTGCACAACCGCTGGTTCCAGCTGTGCATCGGCCTGATCTGCATGATGGCCATCTCCAGCCCGCAATACGTCTGGACGCTCTTCACCAAGCCGCTCACGGCCAAGCTGGGCGTGCCGCTGTCGCAACTGCAGATCACCTTCTCGATGCTGATCGTGCTGCAGACTTTCTTCTCGCCCTTCCAGGGCAGCCTGATCGAGCGCTTCGGTGCGCGCCGCCTGATTGCCATCGGCACCTTCATGTCGGGCCTGTCGTGGATCCTGGCCGCGCAAGTCTCCAGCATCGGCCTGTTCTATCTGGCCTACGGACTGGTGGGCGGGCTGGGCACCGGGATCGTCTACGTCGGTGTGGTGGGCCAGATGGTGCGCTGGTTCCCGGACCGTCGTGGCTTTGCGGTGGGGATGGTGGCGGCCGGCTATGGCATGGGCGCGATCCTGACCACGTTCCCGATCTCGGCGTCGCTAGCCAGCGCCGGACTGGAAACCACCTTGTGGCAGTTCGGCCTGGTGTTTGCGGTGATCGGGGTGGCGGCGTCGCAGGCGCTGCGCTCGCCTGACGCCGGCCATGCCGCTGCCATGCCGGCCCCGGCGATTGCCGCCAGCAAGCTCGACGTGGCACCGCGCCAGATGCTGCGTACGCCGCTGTTCTGGCTGATGTTCGTGATGATGACCATGATGTCCACCTCGGGCCTGATGGTGACGTCGCAGATGGCCACCTTCGCGCGCGACTTCGGCGTGGCCAATGTGATGGTGTTCGGCCTGGCGGCGCTGCCGCTGGCGCTGACCATCGACCGCCTCACCAATGGTCTGACGCGTCCCTTCTTCGGCTGGGTGTCGGACCGCTACGGTCGCGAGAACACCATGTTCTTCGCCTTCGCGCTGGAAGGCGTGGCCATGGCGCTGTGGCTGGCCACGCACGAGAATGCGGTGCTGTTCGTGCTGCTGTCGGGTGTGGTCTTCTTCGGCTGGGGCGAGATTTTTTCGCTCTTCCCCTCGACCCTGACGGACACCTTCGGTACCCGCAACGCCACCGCCAACTATGGCTGGCTCTACATGTCGCAAGGCATCGGCTCGATCTTCGGCGGCCCGCTGGCGGCCATGATGCATGAGAAGACCGGCAGCTGGCATCCGGTCTTCGGCACCGCCATCACGCTGGACATTCTCACCGCCTGCCTGGCGCTGATGGTGTTGAAGCCGTGGCGCGCAAGCTATCTGGCCAAGGCCGGCAAGTAAGTCTGCCCTCGCCCTAACCTCTCCGATGCCGGCCTCGCGCCGGCATCGTCGTTTCTTTTCCCCGCCTTATGCAGCACCTGCAGGCTTGTCCAGTGCTTGTACCGTGCTTGTACCGTATACTTGCAAGCCTGTTGCAAGCCTTTGCAAACCCCTGCAACTCGCCGCAGTCCTGCGGGTCTGACCCACCCGCCCCCCGTCACAAGAGCATCAACTGCCGCCTCATGGAAATCGTCTTTACCGTTTTGATCCTGCTGCTCGCCGTGGCCGTCTCCGGCGTGGTGGCGCGGCTGGCGCCCTTCAAGCTGCCGCTGCCCCTGTTCCAGATCGCCCTGGGCGCGCTGCTGGCCATGCCCATGTTCGGCCTGCGTATCAGCTTCGATCCGGAACTGTTCCTGCTGCTGTTCATCCCGCCGCTGCTCTTTACCGATGGCTGGCGCATGCCCAAGCGCGAGTTCTTCCGACTGGCCCGGCCCATCCTGGCGCTCGCGCTGGGTCTGGTGTTGTTCACGGTGGTGGGGGTGGGCTACTTCATCCACTGGCTGATCCCGGTGATCTCGCTGCCGTCGGCCTTTGCGCTGGCGGCCGTGCTCTCGCCCACCGATGCGGTGGCGGTTTCCTCCATCGTCGGCAAGGGCCGCCTGCCAGCCTCGATGCAGCACGTGCTGGAAGGCGAGGCGCTGATGAACGACGCCTCCGGCCTGGTGGCCTTCAAGTTCGCCATTGCAGCGGTCATCACCGGCACCTTCTCGCTGCTGGACGCCAGCATTTCCTTCGTGCTGATCGCCGCCGGCGGCATTGCCGTGGGGCTGATCGTGGCCTGGGGCTTCGGGCTGATCCGGCGCAAGATCATCGAGTGGTCCGGCGACGAGCCCGGCATCCAGGTGGTGCTGCTGATGCTGATCCCCTTCACGGCCTACATCTTTGCCGAACACTTCGGCCTGTCCGGCATCCTCGCGGCGGTGGCCGCAGGCATGCTGATGCCGTATCTGGAAACCGCCGGCGGCGAATCGGCGGCGACCCGGCTGCAGGGGCGCGGCATCATGATCATGCTGGAATTCATCTTCAACGGCATGTCCTTCCTGCTGCTGGGCCTGCAATTGCCGGGCATCATCGGGCTGGCCCATCTGGATGCGCAGATGGCCGGCAACGTGCCCGTGTGGCATCTGTTCGTCTACATCCTGGCCATCACGGTGGCGCTGATCGTGCTGCGCTTCGTGTGGGTCTGGATCAACCTGCGCATGCGCCGCTTCGCCTCGGCCGTGCGCGGCCAGAGCGGGCGCAATCGCAAGTTCGACCTGCGCCTCATCACCATCACCGCACTCTCCGGGGTGCGTGGCGCCATCACGCTGGCCGGTGTGATGTCGATCCCGCTCATGCTGCGCGAACATACGCCCTTCCCGGCGCGCGACCTGCTGATCTTCCTGGCCACCGGGGTGATTCTCTGCTCGCTGCTGTTCGGCAGCTTCCTGCTGCCGTGGCTGTTGAAGGACCTGCAGCTCGATGCCGAGGTCAAGCGCCGCCGCGCCGAGGAAATGATGGCGCGCCTGCGCCTGTCGGAAGCGGCGGTGCGTACCATCGAGGAAGCCCAGGAACGCATCGGCGTGAACCTGGATGAAAACGACCTGGCCCTGTTGATGGAAGTCAGCGGCAGCCTGCTGGCCACCTATCGCATGCGCATGAATGCCGAGAGCGATTCCGAGGAAACCCAGCGCGCCGCCAACCGCTTCAAGCAGTTCGAGCGCGAACTGCGGCTCGAAGCGATCCGCGCCGAGCGGCTGGAAGTGCACTACCTGCGCGCCGAGCAGCGCATCAATGACGAGACCTTCCTGATGCTGATCACGCAGATCGACATGGCCGAGACCTGGCTGCTCGGTTCACTGAATGCCTCGGGACATCATCACTGACACAGACGCACCCGGCGGCACCAACGACAAAGCCCGCAAGGCCTGATCAGCAGGCGTTGCGGGCTTTGTTGAATCCAGGTTAACAATCCGATTTGGCCAGATCAACCGGCCGGCAGAACAGGAATCAGGCCACCGAATTGACGGTCGTGCCGATGATCTCGCCGGTTGCATTGCGCGAGGCCTGCTCGCGGCGGTTGCGTTCCTGACGGGCGCTTTCGGCGCGGGTTTCATCGGCCTGGATTTCTTCCAGGCGGCGCTGTTCGGCCTTCAGGGCCGCAGCCGCTTCTTCAGCACGGCGCACGGCCACCGGATCGTTGGCTTTGCCGGTGGTCGGTGCATTGTTGTTGGGGTCGGAGACGACGCCGTTGACGGCGGAGGCGATGTCCATGGCCATGATGGGCTCCCTTTGAAACGAAGGCTGAGAAATGAAGACTGCAGGCGACAGGATGAGCCTTACAGTGGTGCGAATGCCGCCTATGTTACGCGCATTGCCGCGCTCTGCCACAGGGAAATCCTTGAAATCGCCTCTTTTTTGCGCAGCCGATACAGAGCGGCTTGCTGGCCTGGCAAGAAATGCCGTCATGGCGATATTGTCCTGGCAACTTCTATCGCGCTGGCACAGGTTCTAGTGGCAATCCGGCACGTTCTGGTCGAGGTAGACCTCGAAGGCGACGTTGTTGACCCACTTCTTGATGGCACTGGCCCAGAACGCATCGTTCCATCGCGCCGCTGCCTGGCGTGCACTGGCCAGGTCGGCGGGATCATTGCCACGCACCTGCAGCACCAGCGCCTGACGGCTGACCGGAGCCAGTTGCGCGGAGAATTTCTTCCACTCGGGCAGTTTCAGCAGCGCCTTCATGAGCGTGTCGTCATGCACGGCAGCGTCGCACTGGCCGGTGCGCACGGCCAGCAGCGCATCGGCCGGGGCCGGCATCACTTTTTCGATGGCACCGTAGCGGCCGCTGAGGCTGCCGACATAGGGCGAACCGGTGGAGACGCAGACGGTACGGCCCTTCAGATCGTCCCAGCTGCGGATGGTGGTGTCGGTGCGCATGATGGCCATGCCGCCGGCGCTGTAGCCGGTGGCAATCATCGTAGCGTCGGCCTGGGCCGGGTCGACCCGCGTGAGCATCACATCCGGCCGTACGCCCTTGAGCGCGGCGCGCTCGGGCGTGTTGGGCTGAAGCTCGGTCTTCAGTTTCCACTGCGCAGCGAGATCGTCGGCCAGCACGGTGGCGATGTTTTCGGGCGTGCGGAATTTCATGCCGCCCTTGTAGGGTGGCGGCACGTGGTCCAGCCCGATGCGCACCGCATCGCTGCGGCGCGCGTCGTCGAGCACGCCGGCCTGCGCTGCCGCCATCGGCAGGCAGACCGGGAGGAGCAGGATGAACCGGTGCAGGGCGCGCATGGAGATCGCTCCGCTCAAACGTACTGATACTTCAGCAGGCGATGCTTGAGGTTTTCCAGAATCACCTGGTCGATCAGCGCGGCCAGGATGGCGATGGTGAGAATGTTGGCCATCACGCCGATCATGTCGGCGGTCTCGCCCGAATAGGCCAGCGTGCGACCCAGGCCCTTGCCGAAACCGACCAGCATTTCTGCGGAAATGAGCGCGCGCCATGCGTTGCCGAAGGCCAGCTGGGCACCGGTGATCAGCTCCGGCATCACCGCCGGCAGATACACCCGGCGCAGCATGGACAGGCGCGAAGCCCCCATCACGCGGGCCGCCGAGACGTGCACCTGCTGCACGCTCTCGGTGGCATTCATCACCGACAGCGCAGCCGGGAAGAAAGCGGCGATGGCCACCACCACCACGATGGGCAAATTGCCGAAGCCCATCAGGATCAGGAACAGCGGCACCCACGCGATCGAGGGAATCGATTGCAGGATCACGATGGCCGACTTCAGCACTTCACGGAAGAAGAACAGCACCGCCCCGATCAGCCCGAAACCGATACCCAGCACCAGCGCAGAACCATAGCCCAGGCCCAGGCGATAAAGACTGCCGAAGAGCGCCGCGCGGAAATTGCCGGACTGCACTTCCTCCACCAGCCGCGCGGCCACCTCGGGCACGCCGGGCATCAGGAAGGACGGCAGCGACCAGGCTGCGATCTGCCACATCAAAAGGATGAAGACGATGGCCAGCACCATGGCCAGTTTCTTGCGGAGTCCGGTAACGCGACGCTGTGAGCTCATAAGGACAGGAGGACAGGAAAGACAATGGCCGGACAGGAGCCGGCCAGATTAAAAAAACATGAGAACTGCTTCGGCATGACATCCCAAACCGTTCGGGCTGCGCAGGCCCGAGAAGGCCGTATCGAAGACGCTCCGGCGCTTACAGCTTGCGCGCGTTCTGCCACGACAGGTCGGTGATGGAATTCACGTCGAAGGGCTTGCCGTCGCGGGTCTTGAGCGAACCTTGCGATTGCAGGATATCGGCGATCTCCTGCATGCGGTCCTGGTCCTTCTTGCTGATCTTGGGGGTGAAGGTCTGGCTCTTGATGGCGTCGCGGATCACGTCTTCGCGCAGCATCTCGCCATGCTTCAGGGTCTTCAGAGTCGGCTCGGCGATGAAGTAGCCGGCGATCAGCTTGGAGGCTTCGGCAGGCTTCTTCTGCAGCAGGGTGATGGCGTCGCGTTGCGCGTCTAGCGACTTCCAGACGGCATCGCGCTTCTTCTTCAGGGTTTCGCCGGAAGTGATGACGACCATGCAGGGGAAGGGCCAGACTTCGCCGATTTCATAGACCTGCTTGACCGGCGCGATCAGTTGCGCGATGCGCGCCTGCGGCTCGAACAGGAAGGCCGCGTCCACGCGCTTGCCCACCAGCGACTGCACCGCCACCTGCGGCGAGACGCCCATCACGTTGACGTCATCGGGCTTGATGCCGGCATCGCGCAGGACCACGCCCTTAAGCACGGTATCAGCGGTGCTGCCTTCGGCTTGCGAGGCCAGTGTCTTGCCCTTGAGGTCGGCGACCTTGTTGATGCCGGAGTCCTCGCGCGCCACCAAAGCGTGGTAGCCCAGCTGCGCGCCGCCCACCACCTTCAGGTCCGCGCCCTTGGAGGCCCAGGCCACGGCATTGGAGAAGCCGAACACGCCGCTGTCCAACTGGCCGCCGACGATGGCCTTGACCAGATCGGTACCGGACTTGAATTCGATCAGTTCCACATCCAGGCCGTACTTCTTGTAGAGGCCGGCTTCATAGGCGGCCATGGCTTGCGCATCGTCCATGACGCGCAGGTAGCCGATCTTGAATTTTTCCAGAGCCAGCGCGTTGCCGGAGAAAACCAGGGCGGCGGCGGCGATGGCCGGTGCCAGGATGCGTGCGAATTTCATACTCCAACCCCTTCAATGTTTTTTGCAAATTCGTCCTGCTCGGCGTGGATGCCCAGCAGGCAAAGGATTTCGCGGCGGGTGGCCGCAAATTCGGACAGGTCGTGCGTCTTTTCGTGATGCACGAGATTGAATTCCTTCAAGACTCTGGCCGGACGCGGGCTGAACACGAAGATGCGGTCAGCCAGGAACAACGCCTCGTCTACATCGTGCGTCACCAGTACCACGGTCGGGCCCTGCTGGCGGATCAGCTCGCGCAGCGCATCCTGCAAGGTCATGCGGGTGAGCGCATCGAGCGCGCCGAAGGGTTCGTCCAGCAACAGCGCCTTGGGCTGCGAGATGAAGGCGCGCGCCAGGGCCGCACGCTGGCGCATGCCGCCCGAGACCTGATGCGGATAATAGTTTTCGAAACCCTTGAGCTTGACGTTCTCCAGCCAGATGCGGGCCTGGTCGGCGGATTTCTTCTTGTCGATGTTCTGGAATTCCAGTGCCAGCGCCACGTTCTGCTGCAGGGTCAGCCAGGGATAGAGGGCGTTTTCCTGGAACATCAGGGTACGCTCGGGATGCGGTCCACGGATGGCCTGGCCATCGCCCGCAACCGTGCCGCTGCTGGGCTTTTCCAGGCCGGCGGCCATGTGCAGCAGGGTGGACTTGCCGCAGCCCGAAGGACCGACCAGCGCGACCAGCTCACCGGAGGCGATCTCGCGGGTGAATTCCTCGATCACGTGCAGGTCGCCGAAACGCTTGGCGACGTTGTTGAAAGATAGCTTCATGTGGTCCGCGGACGGGCCGCGCGCAAGGGATGGTGGAGCGGGAAAGGCGTCACAGGGGCCTCCCCCATTGAGTCAGGCATGCACTGTACTGATGCCGCCTATGCAAAACAACTACTTAAAAATCGTATGCTTATTCGTATTTCGAATAATAAAGGTGGGCAAAACGCATAAAGGCGTCAGCCCTTCGTCAGCCTTTGCTGCTGCCATTGTCCCAACAGGCTTTGCACATCGGGGTAACGCAGCCGCACGCCCAGCTCATCCTTGATGCGGGCATTGTGAAGGCGGCGCGATTCCGACATGAAGGACAGCATCATCGGCGAGACGCTGCGTTCCATCTCGCTGCGCGGCAGGCGCGGCGGGCGCGGCAGGGCGGCGGCATCGGCCACGGCGTCGAAGTAGTCGCCCATCTTGAGGTCGGTATCGTCCACCGCGTGATAGACGCGATTGGGCGCGCCCAGGCGCATCGCAGCCAGGCAGATGCGGGCCAGGTCGTCGGCGTGGATGTGGTTGGTATGGACGTCCTCCTGTGCCATCAGCGCCGGCAGCCCCTTGTGCAGACGCTCCAGCGGCAGGCGGTCGGCGGCGTAGATGCCGGGCACGCGCAGGATGGAGAGCTTGCCGTGACGACGCCGCGCCCAGGCGCGCAACACCGTTTCGGCGTCGACGCGGCGTACGGCGCGGGCGTTCTGCGGGTTCACGCGGCGGGTTTCATCGAAGCTTGCCCCGGCACAATCTCCGTAGACACCGGTCGTGCTGATGTAAACCAGGCGCGCGCCCTCGGGTAAAATGGCGGCCAAATTGCGGGACCGGCGGTCGATGCGGCCCTCGGACTGCGGCGGCGCCAGATGCACGATGGTCGGTGCCAGGCGCGCCAGGCGGCCCAGCGTCAGGGGCGCGTCGAGGTCGGCGACGATGGGAATAGCCCCGGCAGCGCGCAGTTCAGCGCGGCGCTCGGGGTTGCTGGTCACGGCCAGCACGCGGTAGCGCGGCAGCAGCAGCGGTACCAGCCGCAGGCCGACATCGCCGCAGCCCAGAATCAATACGCGGGGCAGGCCCAGTTTTTTCACGGTGTTCAATCCAAATTTATCCAGAAGCAGAATTGTATGAGTTTCCAAGTCACAGTCCAGCCTAGCGGTCGCCAATTCACCTGCGACGCCGACGAATCCATCCTCACCGCCGCCATCCGCGCCGGTGTCGGCCTGCCTTACGGCTGCAAGAACGGCGCCTGCAGCTCCTGCAAGGGCAAGCTGGTATCCGGCCAGGTCGAGCATGGGCCGCATCAGGAACGCGCCCTCTCGGCGCACGAGCAGCAACTGGGCCATGCCCTCTTCTGCGTGGCCAAGCCGCAGAGCGACGTCACCATCGAGGCGCGCGAAGTGGCCGGCGTGGGCGACATCCCGGTGCGCAAGCTGCCGGTGCGCGTGGCCAAGCTGGAGAAGGTGGCCGATGACGTCATCATCCTGTCGCTGCAGCTGCCGGCCAATGACCGCCTGCAGTACAAGGCCGGCCAGTATGTGGAATTCCTGCTGCGCGACGGCAAGCGCCGCAGCTACAGCATGGCCAATGCCCCCCACAAGGATGAGCACATGAGCCTGCACATCCGTCATCTGCCGGGCGGCCTGTTCACCGACCAGGTGTTCACCACCCTGAAGGAACGCGACATCCTGCGCATCGAAGGCCCGCTGGGTACCTTCTTCCTGCGCGAGGACTCCGACAAGCCCATCATCCTGCTGGCTTCAGGCACCGGCTTTGCGCCCATCAAGGCCATCGTCGAGCAGCTGGAACATGCCGGATCCAGGCGCCCCGTCACCCTGTACTGGGGCGGCCGCCGCCCGCAGGATCTGTACATGAACGCCCTGTGCCGGCAGTGGGAACAGGACCTGCCCAACTTCAAGTACGTACCGGTGGTCTCCAACGCCCAGGCCGAGGACAACTGGAGCGGCCGCACCGGCTTCGTCCACCGCGCCGTGATGGAAGACTTCCCCGACCTGTCGGGCCATCAGGTCTACGCCTGTGGCGCACCCATCGTGGTGGAATCGGCACAGCGTGATTTCAGCGCCCAGTGCGGCCTGCCGGAAGACGAGTTCTATGCCGATTCCTTCACTTCCGAAGCCGACCTGGCCAAACCGGTCTCGGACAGCCCGGCCGCCTGAACGGCCGGTGGCGCGCAGCGCCGGTGTCATGCCGGCGTCACGCGCATTTGCGAAGATGCCGCGCAAGCCTGATGCCGCGCGGCCCGGCGAGATGCGATGAAATTGCAACGGTGGCCCGCCGCAAGCGCCCGCTGGCGGGTCCGGCGGGAAATTTCTTTTTGACGCTCTGCGCAAAAGGTCATAAACTGCACCGCATGATCGCCAACGCCACATTCTTACGACGCCGCAGCCAACCTGAGAAAGGTTTGCTGCTGCGCGCGTGAAGTGAAACGAATCGCGAAGCCACAGGCAAACCCTGTGGCTTTTTTTTATTCGCCATCCGGGTCTGTCGTGTGCCTGCTGCCTAGCGCCTAGTGTTCGTGTGGGCAACGGTCTGCACCACCCTCCCAACCACCCTATTCTTGCAGGAGCCTATCGATGCAATACAGCCCGTCCGACGCCAACAAGCTGATGTACGTCACCAACCGCCCCGAGCTGGTCTTCACCGAAGGCCAGGGGATGTGGCTGACCGATCACAACGGCAAGCGCTATCTCGACTACCTGCAAGGCTGGGCCGTCAACACCCTGGGCCATGCCCCGCAATGCATCGCCGACGCCCTGGCTGCGCAGAGCAAGAAGCTGATCAATCCCTCGCCGGCCTTCTACAATGCGCCCTCCATCGAACTGGCCAACCTGCTGACGGCCAACTCGGTGTTCGACCGCGTGTTCTTCGCCAACAGCGGTGCCGAAGCCAACGAAGGCGCCATCAAGCTGGCCCGCAAGTGGGGCAAGAAGAACCCGGCCGCCGATGGCAGCGCCCGCTTCGAGATCATCACCTTCAAGCACAGCTTCCACGGCCGTACTCTGGCCACCATGTCGGCCAGCGGCAAGGACGGCTGGGACACCATGTTCGCACCGCAGGTGCCGGGCTTCCCCAAAGCCAACCTGAATGACCTGGCCAGCGTCGAAGCGCTGATCGGCAGCCACACCGTGGCCGTGATGCTGGAGCCGGTGCAGGGCGAAGGCGGCGTCATTCCCGCCTCCAAGGAATTCATGCAAGGCCTGCGCCGCCTGACCAAGGAAAAGAACCTGCTGTTGATCGTCGATGAAGTGCAAAGCGGCATGGGCCGTACCGGCCAGCTGTTCGCCTACCAGCACTCCGGCATCGAACCTGACATCATGACCCTGGCCAAGGGCATCGGCGGCGGCGTGCCGCTGGCAGCCCTGCTGGCGCGTGAAGAAATCGCCTGTTTCGAAGCCGGCGAACAAGGCGGCACCTACAACGGCAACCCGCTGATGACCGCCGTGGGCGTGGCCGTGATCAAGGAACTGCTGAAGCCCGGCTTCATGGAATCGGTGCGCGAGCGCGGCCAGTACCTGCGTCAGCGTTCGCTGGAAATCTCCGAGAAGTATGGCTTTGAAGGCGAGCGTGGCGAAGGCCTGCTGCGTGCCCTGCAACTGGGCCGCGACATCGGCCCGCAGATCGTCGAAGCCGCGCGCAACCTGGAACCGGTGGGCCTGCTGCTGAACTCCCCGCGTCCCAACCTGCTGCGCTTCATGCCGGCGCTGAACGTGACCAAGGAAGAGATCGACCAGATGTTCTCCATGCTGGAAGACGTCCTGGCCAAGATCGGGAAGTAAGCCATGGCGGGGCGCGCAAGGATGGCATTGATGGGCAGGGCCGCTGTTCCCTCTACCCTGTCGGCGCTGGCCGCGCTGTCTGCGGCCCTGATCCTGGCGGCGTGCGGTACGGCGCCGACTGCGCCTCCCGTGTCGCGGCTGCCCGGTGCCCCGCAATCGCAGGCACCGGCGCTCCCAGCCACCGACAATGGCAATGAAGTGGCGCTCTATGCGCTCTCGCTGATCGATACCGGTTACCGCTTCGGCGGCAAGAACCCTTCGGCCGGACTCGACTGCAGCGGCATGGTCAGCTACATCTTCGGCCAGGCTGCCAATTACCGTATCAGCGGCAGCGCTGCCGACATCGCGCGCCAGGGCCGCCAGATCGATCCTTCGCAATTGCGTGCGGGGGATCTGGTGTTCTTCAATACCCAGAACCGTCCGTTCTCGCACGTGGGCATCTACCTGGGCGATGGCCGCTTCGTGCATGCGCCCTCGACCAATGGCAAGGTGCATATCTCGCGCATGGACAATCCTTATTTCTCGCGCCGCTTTGAAATGGCGCGCACCTACTTCAACTAGGGCCTGTGTGAACCGGCCCTAAAGCGCCGTCTTGCGGGCCGGCCGTTTGCGCGGCCCGCCTTCCTGCTGCTGGCGGTTGCCGTATTGCCGGATCAGATTGGCGCTGTAGCGCGTGAAGGCGATATCCATGTGGCGCCGCATGGCCGCGCGCGCCTGCTCGGGATTGCGTTCACGCAGGGCTTGCAGGATCAGGCCGTGTTCCTCGATGGCTTCCTCCCAGACGCGGGTGCCGTCGAAGTGACTGTGCAGGCGCTCGAACAGCGGCCCCAGACGGGCATCGAAGAGTTGCGTCACCAGCCCGACCAGCACACTGTTGCCGGTGGCCTCGGCCAGGCGGATGTGGAACAGGCGGTCCGCCTCCAGCGGATCGGTGCCGGCCCGGGCATGCGCGATCATCATGGCATAGGCCTCCTCCACCGCCGCGATCTGCTGCTTGCTGCCCAGTTGAGCGGCGGCATAGGCCACCTCCCCTTCGATCATCTCGCGCGCACGGATCAGCTCCAGCGGCCCTTCCTCGCCGGACAGGTCATGCCGCAACTCGCGCTGTGCAGGCGGCGCACAGACGTAGATGCCCGAGCCCATGCGCACTTCGATATGCCCTTCCACCTCCAGTGCGATGAGGGCCTCGCGCAGCGACGGCCGGCTCACGCCCAGTTGCACGGCCAGATCACGCTCGGAAGGCAGGCGCGAACCGACGGCGAATTCACCGTCCACGATCAGCTTGCGCAACTGGTCGCTGATCTGCCGGTACAAGCGCTGCGGTTCGATCGCTTCGATAGGCATGGCGGCCTTCAGTCCAGGGTGGCGGGAAACTCCAGATCGTACGCGGCACCGGCCTCGCGCAGCATGGGCGCAATGGTCGGATGCAGGGTCACGCCTTGCGCCAGTTGTTCGGCACGGCGCTGCATGCCGCGGTCGCCGGGCATGCGTACCTGGCCCACACCGGGGCGCGGCGGATTGCTGCGGCAGGCCTGGGCGATATGGTCCATCTGGCGTTTGAAGTCCGCTTCGCCACCGAAGGCCGAAGGGTCATAGAGCGACATGAACACCGTGGCCCCCCAGCCCGCCGCCGGATCGGCCCGGCCAAAGCCGGACAGGCCGCCGGTAAGCGCCTCGATCAGCACGGCCAGCCCGAAGCCCTTGTGCCCCGCTGACAGCCCGCCCAGCGGCAGGATGGTGCCCGGCGGCGTGGCCGAGAGCACGGCCGGATCGCGGCTGGGGTGGCCGGTGCCATCGATGAGCCATTCTTCCTCGAACTGCTTGCCGGCCTTGTGCAGGCGATTGCTCATGCCGTTGGTCGTGATGGACGCCGAGATATCGACCAGGAACGGCGTGCCGGAAGTCGGGATGCCGGCCGCAATGGGATTGGGCGTGAACACCGCACGGGTACCGCCAAAGGGCGCCACGCTCTGCACGGCCGGGTCGGAGCTGGCCAGGATCATCATGAAGCCCTCCTGCGTGGCGCGCAGCAGGTAGGCGGCCAGGCAGGCGATGTGATGGCTGTGGTGGATGGTCAGCGAGGCCGTGCCATAGTCGCGTGCCTTGGGAATGAGCGCATCGATGCCCTGATGCACCAGCCAGGGGCCGGGCAGGCGGCGGCCATCCCAGGCCAGCGCAGCGGCCCGTTCGGAGAGCACTTCGGGCTGGCCGGAGGTGGCCATGCTGCCTTTTTCCAGTTCCTTCACATAGGGCGCCAGCAGCGCCAGGCCGTGCGTGTCGTGGCCCAGCAGGTCGCCATCGACCAGGGTGGCGGCGACGCTATCGGCCTTGTCGGCTTCCAGGCCGGCGCGCTGCAGCAGGGTGGTGGCGAACTGACGCAGGGCATCAGCGGAAAAGCGTTCGGGTGCAGCCATGGGACAAGCATCCTTTCAGGAACGGATCGGGACGGACCGCGATGCGGGCAGCGAGCTGGGGTCTCCGGGGTCATTTTTGTTCTGGCGCCGCCCTGCGCAAGGGTGGCGGAGTGCGGTCATGTGGTCAGACCAGCTGAGCCAGAATTTCACATCGGATCGCCGCTGTCAAGGATGAAAAGACCGTGAAAAAGTTTTCACCTCTTACGCGCCGCAGCATTTCCAGCCAGCCCAGCCATCGACCGCAAACCCTCGCCCCGCCTGGCTTCTGCCTTTTGCCTCGACCTGTCTGGATGCTGCGACGGCAGCATGCGCGTGAGCTTCTTCACTTCCTGACAAAATGCTTTCCCGCCATCTGGTATTACCACTTGACCAAACAAATCCGGCTGCAATAGACTCGCAGCCAACCCTACAAGTCACGTCGCATAGCGTGCCTTGCCACCGTCGGGGAGACGGGGCATGGCCCGCCTGCAGAACGGACGGCACAGACCCAGCCGCGACAGTCGATGCCAGCGGCCTCAGGCAACGGAGACATCCCATTGGCTTACCAAGGCACTGCACCGCATGTGAACCGCAGGACACCGACTGGCTGGGCGCACACCGCCTGCGCCACGGCGACCTTGGGCGTGCGCGCGCGCCGTGCCTTGCAGCGCGGCTGTGCATTCCGGTCCCTGCTGGCCTTCCTGCTGATTGATTTTTCCCGCTATTTCTTTGACCAGGGCGACAGTCATCCTGTCCCCTCGCGCAACATCGCCTGAGCATCGTCACGACCAGGCAGGCGCAGGCAGCAAGCATTGAACGGCACTGCGGGCCCATCCGGCCGGCAGTTCATGGATCGCATCAGAAAGGCAGTGCCCGCTGTGCGTCTGCGCACGCGTCGCTGCCAGGGAACGACAATGACCGACGACACCAAGAAATCCACCCGCCGCAGCCAGGCCTGGTTCGGCCGCCAGGACCGCGATGGCTTCATCTATCGCTCCTGGGTCAAGAACCGCGGCATCCCGCACGACCAGTTCGATGGCCGTCCGGTGATCGGCATCTGCAATACCTATTCCGAACTCACGCCCTGCAATTCGCACTTCCGCGCCCTGGCCGAGCAGGTCAAGATCGGTATCTGGGAAGCCGGCGGCTTCCCGCTGGAATTTCCGGTGATGTCGCTGGGCGAGACCCTGCTGCGCCCCACCGCCATGCTCTACCGCAATCTCGCCAGCATGGACGTGGAAGAATCGATCCGCGCCAATCCGCTCGATGGCGTGGTGCTGCTCATGGGCTGCGACAAGACCACCCCGGCACTTCTGATGGGCGCGGCGTCTGTTGATGTGCCGACCATCGGCGTGTCGGGCGGCCCGATGCTCTCGGGCAAATACCGTGGCCGTGAACTGGGTTCGGGCATGGGCGTGTGGCAGATGTCGGAAGACGTGCGCGCCGGCAAGATGACGCAGGAAGAATTCTTTGAAGCCGAGAGCTGCATGCACCGCTCGCACGGCCACTGCATGACCATGGGGACCGCCTCCACCATGGCCAGCATGGTCGAGGCATTGGGCGTGGGCCTGCCGCACAATGCCGCCATTCCCGCCGTGGATGCGCGCCGCAACGTGCTGGCCCGCAACGCCGGGCGACGCATCGTGCAGATGGTGGAAGAAGACCTGGTGCTGTCCAAGATCCTGACGCGCCAGGCCTTCGAGAATGCGATTCGCGTCAACGCGGCCATCGGCGGCTCCACCAATGCGGTGATCCACCTGCTGGCCATCGCCGGGCGCATCGGCATCCAGCTCGATCTGAAGGATTGGGATGAGATCGGCCACCAACTGCCCTGCCTGCTGGACCTGCAGCCCTCGGGCAAATTCCTGATGGAAGATTTCTACTACGCAGGCGGCCTGCCGGCGGTGATCCGCCAGCTGGAAAGCGTGATCGACAAGACCGCGCTGACCGCCAACGGCAAGACCCTGTGGGAGAACTGCAAGGACGCACCGAACTGGAATCCGGAAGTCATCCGCAGCTTCGACCAGCCCTTCAAGGAAGCGGCCGGCATCGCCATCCTCAAGGGCAATCTGGCCCCGGACGGCGCCGTCATCAAGCCCTCGGCGGCCACGCCGGAACTGCTCAGGCATCGCGGCCGCGCGGTGGTCTTCGAGAACAGCGACGACCTGCACAAGCGCATCGACGACGAGGACCTGGACGTCGATGAAACCTGCGTGCTGGTCCTGAAGAATTGCGGCCCCAAGGGTTACCCCGGCATGGCCGAAGCGGGCAATATGCCGCTGCCGCCGAAGATCTTGCGCAAAGGCATCACGGACATGGTACGCGTGTCGGATGCACGCATGAGCGGTACCGCCTATGGCACCGTGGTCTTGCACGTCTCACCGGAAGCGGCGGCGGGCGGTCCGCTGGCGCTGGTGCAGAACGGCGACTTCATCGAACTCGATGTGCAGGCGCGCAAGCTGCATCTGGAGGTATCCGACGAAGAACTGGCGCGCCGCCGTGCGCAATGGCAGAAGCCGGAGTTGCCGCCGCAGATGCAGCGTGGCTGGGTCAAGCTCTACGTCGATCACGTGCAACAGGCCAACCAGGGGGCGGACCTCGATTTCCTGGTCGGCAAGAGCGGGCCTTACGTGCCCAAGGACAATCACTGAACTGCCCGCCCTTGCCTCCTGCAACTGCGGCAAGGGCAGCAAGAATTTTTTAAAGCCAACCGGTCAGACCGAATTCCACCTGCAGCAACGCATCAGGCATCACAGGCGTCAAAAAGCAGCATTAAGCAAAAGTTAAGGCTCATCACAACAGCATTAGATTCACGTTAATACCAGCATCCGTCGTACCCCGGGACCACGGTACAGCCACACAAGCGGCGGCCGTGTTCCAGGAAGCAGAACCCATTTCATCAATAGGCGTGAGTGCGAGCGAGTCCCGTTTGGGATGAAGTGCAAGGCGCGAATTTGGGTCAAGACTGGGCGTCTTGACCCAAATTCGTAACGCAGCAATTCGCCCAAACGGGCCGCTCCCTGCGGGTTCTGTCCAGAAAGGGCGCTGGCCGCGTTGCGCTCCTTGCGTGTGGCACCGCCACACGACGCGTCGCGCGCCTTGCCAGCGCCCTTTCTGGACAGAACGCATCTCACGCCTATTGATGAAATGGGTTCTAGTTGCATCAGGTGGACCAGGACAACCATCATGGAGACGAGCAATGAAAGTACTGATTACGGACTACGATTTTCCCGACGTCGACCTGGAGCTTGCGCTCTACAAGGAAGCCGGCGTGGAAGTCGTGACCGCGCAATGCCGCACTGAAGAGGAAGTGATCGCCGCCTCGGAAGGTTGCCAGGGCCTGCTGGTGCAGTACGCACCGGTGAACGCCAAGGTCTTTGCAGCCCGCCCTGAGATCCGCATCGCCAGCCGCTACGGTGCCGGCTTCGACACCATCAACACCGCCGACGCCGCCGCCTACGGCGTGTGGGTCGCCAACTCGCCCGACTATGGCGTGGGCGAAGTCGCCACCCATGCGCTGGCCATGGCGCTGGACCTGATCCGCAACATCACCGTCTACGACCGCGCCGTGAAAGCGGGCGAATGGCACTACACCACCGCCGGCATCATTCCGCGCGCATCCGATCTCACCATCGGCATCATCGGCCTGGGCCGCATCGGCAAGCGCATGGCGCATATCTCGCGCAATCTCTTCAAGCGCGTGATTGCCTACGATCCCTACATCATCGATGGCGACTTCCCCGCCTATGTGGAGCGCGTGGGCCGCGAAGAACTGTTCCGCCAGGCGCACGTGGTCTCGCTGCACACGCCCTTGAACGACGAGACGCGCAACATGGTCGACGCCTCGCTGCTGAACCTCTTGCAGCCGCAGAGCTATCTGGTCAACTCCGCACGCGGCGGCCTGATCAGGATCGACGACCTGCTGACCGCGCTGGAAAACGGCAAGCTCAAGGGTGCCGCGCTGGATGTGTTGCCGGTGGAACCGCCCGAGACCGCCTCGGCTATCGTGCAGCATCCACGTGTGCTATTGTCGCCGCACGCGGCGTTCTTCTCGGATGTCGCAGCGCGCGAACTGCGGCGCAAGGCGGCCCAGAACCTGATCGACTGGGACCGCAACGGACGCCCCTCCTACGTGGTCGTCCAGGGCAAGAACAAATAAGTCAAAACACTCCCCGGCAACGGGGCGCCAACGCAGCACCGCGCCGGCCGCCAGCCGGCGCTGCATCAATGTAGACAACAGAAGAAGGGAGACCACCAGGATCTCCCGTGCGTCCCTCCACAGGGCGTGCCTGAACCAAGCGCGTTGCGAACGGCTCCGTCTGGAACCGGTTCCGCAGCGTCGATTCGAGGATAGAGACGAGGAGCATTTGATGGCATCAGTACAGATTCGCGCAGTCAAGAAACAGTTCGGCAGCACCCAGATCATCCGGGGCGTCGACATCGATATCGCCGATGGCGAATTCACGGTGCTGGTCGGCCCGTCCGGCTGCGGCAAATCGACGCTGCTGCGCATGCTGGCCGGGCTGGAGGAAATCACCGGCGGCGAGATCCTCATCGGCGGCACCGTGGTCAACAACGTCCAGCCCAAGGACCGCGACATCGCCATGGTGTTCCAGAACTACGCGCTCTATCCGCACATGACCGTGCGCGACAACATGGCCTTCTCGCTGACGCTGGCCAAGAAGGACAAATCCTTCGTCGACGAGCGCGTCAAGAAGGCCGCCGACATCCTCGGCCTGAACCAGCTGCTGGACCGCTATCCGCGCCAGCTCTCGGGTGGCCAGCGCCAGCGTGTGGCGATGGGCCGCGCCATCGTGCGCGATCCGCAGGTGTTCCTCTTCGACGAACCGCTCTCCAACCTCGACGCCAAGCTGCGCGTGCAGATGCGCACCGAGATCAAGGAATTGCACCAGCGCTTGAAGACCACCTCCATCTATGTGACCCACGACCAGATCGAAGCCATGACCATGGCTGACCAGATCGTGGTCATGCGTGATGGCCTGGTGGAACAGCGCGGCCGTCCGCTGGATCTGTACGACCATCCGGCCAACCTGTTCGTGGCCGGCTTCATCGGCTCGCCGGCGATGAACTTCATTCCCGCCACCCTGCGCCGGGGCGCCGGTGCGGCCGAGGTCGAGTTCGCCGATGGCACCCGCGTGCCGGCGCCGTATGGCAGCGCCTTGCAGGGCAGCGACGGACAGAAGGTGACCTATGGCGTGCGTCCCGAACACCTCTCCATCGGCGCGGCCGGGCAAGGCATCGCCACCAAGGTCATCGTGGTGGAACCGACCGGCGCGGATACGGAAGTGTTCTCGCGCTTTGGCGACACCAGCCTGACCTCGATCTTCCGCGAGCGTCATGATTTCAGCGCGGGCGATGTGATCCACCTGGTGCCCGACCACAGCCGCACGCATCTCTTCGATGCCGAATCGGGCAAGTCGCTGGCGGCCCGCTGATCCACCGCACCATCACTGCAGTCCCAGGCAACACCAGTAGCGCAGCATCACAACAACAAGAGTCCATCCGCAAGAACATCCGTTCGAGAGCGGTCCATTCGACTTTCAACCGAAGGAGTAGGAGACATGAGCAAGCTGACACGACGCGAATTCCTGGTCACCAGTGCTGCCGCCGCAGCCGCTTCCAGCATGGGCGTGAACGCCTTTGCGGCAGGCCCCGGCGCGGCCGGCGCCGACAGCATCAAGTACCCCATCGAACAGGGCGCGAGCCTGCGCATCCTGCGATGGAAGCGTTTCGTCCAGGGCGACGAAGACCTGTGGAACGCCAACGTCAAGAAATTCACCGAACTGACCGGCGTGGCCGTGCGTACCGACAGCGAAGGCTGGGAAGACGTACGCCCCAAGTCGGCCGTGGCCGCCAACGTGGGCAGCGGTCCGGACATCGTGCTGGGCTGGTTCGACGATCCGCAGCAGTATCCGACCAAGCTGGTCGACATGACCGACCTGGCCGATTCGCTGGGCAAGCGCTATGGCGGCTGGTACGACGTCTGCCGCAAGTACGGCACCAAGGATGGCAAGTGGATCGCCCTGCCGCTGGGCGTGATCGGCAATGCCCTGGTCTATCGTGAAAGCCAGCTCAAGGCGGCCGGTTTCGATACCATTCCCAAGGACACGGCCGGCTTCCTCAAGCTGTGCCAGGCCTTGAAGGCCAAGGACACGCCGGTCGGCTTCGCCCTGGGCAAGGCCGTCGGTGACGCCAACAACTGGGCGCACTGGCTGCTGTGGTCGCACGGCGGCAAGCTGGTGGACAAGAACGGCCAGGTCGCCATCAACTCGCCCGAGACCCGCGCCGCGCTGGAATACGCCAAGCAGCTCTATGCCACCTTCGTACCCGGCACACTGTCGTGGCAAGATCCATCCAACAACAAGGCCTATCTGGATGGCCAGATCAGCATGACGGCCAACGGTATCTCGGTGTACTACGCCGCCAAGAACTCGCCCGATCCCAAGCTGCAGGACATCGCCAGGGATACCCAGCACGCGCACTTCCCCATCGGCCCGGTCGGCAAGCCCACCGAGCTGATGCAGATCACGCAGATGATGGTGTTCAAGCACACCAAGTATCCCAACGCGGCCAAGGCTTTCGTGCAGTTCATGTTCGAGCCGGACCAGTACAACCCGTGGGTGAAGGCGTCCATCGGCTATGTCAGCCAACCGCTGAAGGCCTACGAGAAGAACCCGGTCTGGACCGAAGATCCCAAGGCCACGGTCTACCGCGATGCCGCCTCGCTGATGCTGGACCATGGCCACGAAGGCCCGCTGGGCCAAGCCTCGGCGGCCTGCATGGCGGACTACGTGGTGGTGGACATGGTGGCCGAGGCGGCCTCCGGCGCCAAGACCGTGCAGCAGGCCATCGACCGCGCCGCCGAACGCGCCAAGCGCTACTACAAGACTTGATGCCATCGGTCTGAACGTCAGCAACGCGGACCGGGTTCCCTCGGGACAGCGGGCAAGGGGCAGGTTGTCAGGGCCTGCCAGCCCGGTACCGCAGCGCTGGCGCAGCGCGAAGCGTTACTCCAGTACCGGCTGCGGGCCTGGCCTGCAGCCCTTTCATCGAGGCACATCATGCTATCCCGATTCCTGAACAACCGTAACGTCCTGGGCATGCTGTTCATGGCCCCGGCCGTGATCCTGCTGGTGGTGTTCCTGACCTACCCGCTGGGCCTGGGCATCTGGCTGGGCTTCACCGATACCAAGATCGGCGGCGAAGGCAACTTCATCGGCCTGGACAACTTCACTTACCTGGCCGGCGATTCGCTGGCGCAGCTGTCGCTGTTCAATACCGTGTTCTACACGATCAGCGCCAGCATCCTGAAATTCGCGCTTGGCCTGTGGCTGGCCATCCTGCTCAACAAGAACGTACCGCTGAAGACCTTCTTCCGCGCCATCGTGCTGTTGCCCTGGATCGTGCCCACCGCCCTGTCGGCGCTGGCCTTCTGGTGGCTGTATGACGCGCAGTTCTCCGTCATCAGCTGGGCCCTGCACAAGATGGGCCTGATCGACCGCTACATCGACTTCCTCGGCGACCCGTGGAATGCACGCTGGTCGACAGTCTTTGCCAACGTCTGGCGCGGCATTCCCTTCGTGGCGATTTCGCTGCTGGCCGGCCTGCAGACGATCTCGCCTTCGCTTTATGAAGCAGCGGCCATCGACGGTGCCACGCCCTGGCAGCAGTTCCGCCACGTGACGCTGCCGCTGCTCACACCCATCATCGCCGTGGTGATGACCTTCTCTGTGCTGTTCACCTTCACCGACTTCCAGCTGATCTATGTGCTCACTCGTGGCGGTCCGCTCAATGCGACGCACCTGATGGCTACGCTCTCCTTCCAGCGCGCCATTCCGGGCGGTGCGCTGGGTGAAGGCGCGGCGCTGGCAACCTACATGATTCCCTTCCTGCTGGCGGCGATCATGTTCTCGTATTTCGGCCTGCAACGTCGCGGCTGGCAACAAGGAGGTGACAAATAATGGCCAAGAAAAAAGACGACCAGCAGGAAACCCAGGGCATGGATTTCCTGCAATCGACTCCGCGCAAGTGGGTGACGATCTACATTCCGCTGCTGATCTTCCTGTTCGTATTGCTGTTCCCGTTCTACTGGATGGTGATCACGGCCTTCAAGCCGGACAATGAATTGCTCTCGCAGACCGGCAACCCGTTCTGGGTGGTCGCGCCGACGCTGGCGCATTTCAAGAAGCTGCTGTTCGATACTCAGTATCCGGCCTGGCTGTTGAACACGGTGATCGTATCGGTGGTATCGACCTTCGCCTCGCTGGCCGCCAGCGTCTTTGCCGCCTATGCGATCGAACGGCTGCGCTTTCAGGGTTCCAGGCAGGTCGGGCTGGGCATCTTCCTGGCCTACCTGATCCCGCCCTCGATCCTGTTCATTCCGCTGGCGGCGATCGTGTTCAAGCTGGGGCTGTTCGATACGCGCTGGGCGCTGATCCTGACCTACCCGACCTTCCTGATCCCGTTCTGCACCTGGCTGCTGATGGGTTACTTCCGCTCGATTCCCTATGAGCTGGAAGAGTGCGCGCTCATCGACGGCGCCACCCGCTGGGAAATCCTGGTCAAGATCATCCTGCCGCTGGCGGTACCCGGACTGATCTCGGCGGGCATCTTTGCCTTCACGCTGTCGTGGAATGAATTCATCTATGCGCTGACCTTCATTTCCTCTTCCGAGGTCAAGACCGTGCCGGTGGGGATCGTCACCGAACTGGTGGAAGGCGACGTCTACCACTGGGGTGCGCTGATGGCCGGCGCGCTCTTGGGCTCGCTGCCGGTGGCGGTGGTGTATTCGTTCTTTGTGGAGTATTACGTGTCGGGGATGACGGGGGCGGTGAAGGAGTAAGCCTCACTTCGTTGCACCTGATGGTCATCCGAAGAGGCCGGCCGCCAGTAGCGGGCGGCCTCTTCGTTTTGGGGTAGCTGACTGCATCAAGAGGAAGCGCTTGTCGCACTGCGCGCAGAGCGGTTCACGGAGGAGGTACGGGGTTTCGGCTTTTGTTCGCGGGATCGGGGATGATTACCGGAATAGATCATCCGCCAGCGCAGATAGCCCCACATCCAATGATATTCATGACCGCCGTCGGCGATGACATAGGTCTTGTTCTGTTGCAGGGCGCTCAGGCGATCCTGCTCGCGCTGTCTTTCTTTTTTCAACTCGTCCAGCCTGCCGGCCTGTGCGGGGAGCAGCCGCTGGCTGGCCTGCCTCTCTTCCAACGCACGTATCTCCAGAGAAATTTCATCCAGATGATCCTGAACCTCGCGCATAGTCTGGGCCTGATATTTGCGCAGATTGCTCAATTTGTCATCGGCGCCCAGCGGCTTGAACCACGCACGCGAGTCGTGTACCAGGGTCTCGAACAACAGTTTCTCGGCCGGCTTGACGGGCGTATTGGCGTACCACGCCTGTGATACGCCGTCCTCCCAGTCCTTGCGCTTGCCCGGATAGGGCAAGACCTGATCCCTGCCGCTTACACGCATCGTCTGCATCAATCCCAGCTCTTTGAGCAGATCGCCGTCGACGATCTTCTGGTCGTTGATGTCCTGGGCTTTCTTGTGGGGTGGATCAAAGGATTGCGTCAGCCCCGGCAACTGGTGCATCTGTCCCAGCATGCTCTTGCGCCAGCGCAGGTAGATGCCGTAGTGGCGGCGGATGATGGTCTTGAGCGATTCCTGCGGCTGCGTCTCCACCAGCCACAATGGGCCTTCGGGCTTGCCGCTCCCCTGGCGGGTCGCTTCCACGTAGGCGTTGAAGGCCGATAGCGTGGCGGGATCGACGTGGAACATACGCTTGCGCAGATCGATCATCTCGGCCTCATCCAGCAAGGGCACGCCACCGATCAGTGCTTCGCGGTACATCTGCGCCAATGGAATCTGCGACAGCTTGCGCGCATCGCCTGCCCGGCCCTCGCCGATGGCGCGCCCCTGGTCATTGGGCGGATAGCCACCGCCGACATCGGAGTGCACACCGGGATAGACCACTTCCTTGACGTTCTCGCCCGAGGCCGCATCCAGCGGAAAGGAGCCGCGCACCTCATGCGCTGCCACCAGATGCACGCAGCGCCCGATGGCGGGATGGATGGCGAGGTCGTCCGGGGTGGCCCAGGCGAAATGCCCGTCCATCAGCGGGAAGGAATGGGCCAGACCGACCGACGCCACGGTATCGAAGATGCCGAGGAAATCGATCACCAACGCAAGCCCGGCATAGTGGCTGCCGAGATAGCGCAGCACCCAGTTGCAGAAGACGCGCGCCTCCGCAGCACCGCGCGAGAAACCGAAGACGGACAGACGGATCTTGCGTACCGTGGGCTTGTTCTTCAGGCGTACCCCGATGAGCTGGCGCAGTCGCTCTTCGCGCAGCTGGTGGATGCCATGCCTGAGCGCCCAGGCCGCTTCCTTGCGGTGCATACCACTGCCTGTCAGCGCAATGACCTTCAGGTTGTCGTCTTGCAAGGGCGAACTCATGGGATGGCCGAGCAAGGCGGCGGCAACGTGATTGCCGACCTGCAGCAAGGCCCAGTCGATGCGGGCCTGCCCGTGGGCGGCCATGGCCAGGCCCAGGGTTTCGTCGGTTCCCGTTCCGCTGTCGCCCAGTTCGATGAAGGGCGTGCCTACGCCTGGCACATAGGTCTTGCGATAGTAAGGCCGGGCCTCTGCCGAAACACGGGTGGGCCAGGCCGGTGGAAGGTCGGGCGTGGGGGTGCCGACCTTGCCGAGTTGCAGTTGGGGAACGGTGGGATGACCGGGGAAGACTTCGTAGAGCCGGGCGACATTGCTGCTGGCGAAGGCGGGGGTGTCGCGGTATTTATTGTTGTTGGTGCCGTCGAAGAAGAAGCCTAGGAAGAGGTCTTCTTCGCATTTCCCTAGTTGAGAGAATTGGAGAGATAAATTTTTTTCATAATCTTGACGTGATGAGAGCTGAAGACAAGTCGTAGGACATACCTCGGAAAATCGCGCATACATTTCATTCCTCCTCAAAATCTAACTCGCACATTTTTTCTTCAACGAATTTTCTTTTTTTGCACTCCACTACCCATAGCTGGCAAATAGCCTCTGCATCAACTGGATCAGCCTCGGCTTGTAGTCGTTCAGGCTTGCATGCGCGTCGCATCCTCAGTGCTGCGTGTTCAGCTGAACCAGGTGGGTATTTGGGAAGTTCCTTTTCGCATACCTTCTTCGGCATCTTCGATAGACATGCTTCATATGGAAGCTCCCGTTCTCGCCCCCTCCATTCAGGATGTCCAGGTTCAACCCATGAAGCCACGATCTCAACCTCGTCGCCCGTATAAAAGGCGACATACAGATCACCCGGCTTGTCGTACTCAGGAATCTCCAAGACCTTGATCCGCATGGTCTCCTCCGTCATCTTCTTGTCCGACTTCTGCCACTCCACCCTGACCTGCATGCCTGGCTTCCATTTCTTCGGAAGTTTCAAGCAACATCCCTTCCCGCCCGGCCCTTCCAGAAATCCAAGGATGCCGCCACCGACAGGCTGGTTATCCGCCTGATTGAACAAGGTGTAGCCCAGGCCCCAGTCGTGCATGTAGTTCACGGCGTCGGTCGATACCGTCACGCTTTCCGGATCAGCTAAATTTGTGAGGTTGGCTTCTTCGCGACCACAGCCTGCAAGGAGAAGAAGACAAAAAACTTTATAAATTATTTTCATACCGAAATCCTTAGATTGAGCGATATTCGAGCGAGCACGCTCATCTCACAGCGTCGCATTTGGAGTGGTATTAGATGGCCGAAGCAAGCCTCGTAGAGCCGGGCGACATTGCTGCTGGCGAAGGTGGGGGTGTCGCGGTATTTATTGCTGTTGGTTCCGTCGAAGAAGAAGCCTAGGAAGAGGTCTTCTTCGCAGGCTATCTCTAGAGGAATATTCAAGTTCTTGCGCTCTTCAAACCTCTCAGGAACATGCATGTCAGAGAAATTCTCCCTCGACACTTCCGTAAATCTTGCATTCATTTATTCCTCCACGTAATCAAGCTCGCACATTTTTCTATCAACATTTCCTTCAAGTTTGCATTCCTGCACCCAAGTCTGGCATCTAGCCGAATAACCAATTGGATCGGGAGATTTCATAAGCATTTCTGGTTGGCAGGATTTCCTTATCGAGGACACCATGCGCTCATGCGACATCGGAGGATATTTAGGAAGTTCCTTTTCGCATACCTTCTTCGGCATCTTCGATAGACATGCTTCATATGGAAGCTCCCGTTCTCGCCCTCTCCATTCTGGATGTCCAGGTTCAACCCACGAAACCACCACCTCAAGCTCGTCGCCCGGATAGAAGGCGACATACAGATCACCCGGCTTGTCGTACTCAGGAATTTCCAAGACCTTGATCCGCATGGTCTCCTCCGTCATCTTCTTGTCCGACTTCTGCCACTCCACCCTGACCTGCATGCCTGGCTTCCATTTCTTCGGAAGTTTCAAGCAACATCCCTTTCCGCCCGGCCCTTCCAGAAATCCAAGGATGCCGCCACCGACAGGCTGGTTATCCGCCTGATTGAACAAGGTGTAGCCCAAGCCCCAATCGTGCATGTAGTTCACCGCATCGGTCGATACCGTCACGCTGTCATGCTCTTGCGCACGCTCAGCAGGTCCGCGAGCATCGCAAGCGGCGAGCCACAGCGCGACGATCACCAGCAAGAGCCTGCCGAACAAAGACGGCATTGCCGTCCTCGCGCTCCATCGATACAACACGACAGGGCTCATGCCATCCCTCCCGCTTCGTCCTCTATCGGCTCGGTCATCCACAACGGCTCACCCGTGAGAAACACCTCTCCCGGAAGTTGCCGGATCGCGTCGATGAAATCGGGAAGCGCTTCAGGCGGCGCTTGCATCAGCGCCATCACGGCCGGATGCTGCGCGGCCTTTCCCGACGTGAAGACGGCCAGCAGCACGTAATACAGTTGACGCTCAGAATCCTTTACGCCGGCACATAGCGCCGCGTCGCGATGACGGGCCACAAAATCCAGCTTGCGGGCCTGTGCTATGCGATGCCAACGGCCCGGTGCACGCAAGCCAATCTCATGAATCAGCGTATCCAGCGCCCGGGCTTCGAGCAGCAGGGCGAACTGCCGGTCATCCAGCATCAGCATCGGCATGTCCGGCACCCCTGCTGCACCGCTGGCCTGCCCTGTCGGGCTGGCGTAGAGATCGCGCACAGCACCGTCCGCATCGACACAGGCGACCGACTGCATGCCACGAGTGAACAGTGCGCGTTGCGGCCCGGTCAGCACCTCCATCCAGACCGGCAGGATGCGGGTGTCATACCAGCGCATCAGCATGGTCTGGTGGTCACTCAATCCGACGCAGTGAAAATGACGGAGGTGCCGGGCGAAATCATCGATGGCACCGGAACTCTCATACCAGCTCAGACAAGGCAGCTTGCGCGCCAGGACGCTGGCCCATTGGATCAGCCTCTGGCGCTGTGGGAGAGCAAGCCCTGTCAACTCGATCAACCAGGGCGCCACGTCCGGCAAGTGTTCTTCCGCAGTACCCTCGAACAAGGACGTGAAACGGATACCCATGACTTGCAGCCTGCGATGCTGGCCCTCGTTGAGCGCGCCATCGATGAGCAGATACGCGTAATGCCGACGTTCAATGCAGCAATCACTCCAATGCAGGAGGCCAAAGATGTCCTCGCTCATTTCAACACCCCCGGTGCGCCCTGACGGGCGGCTTTCAAGAGGCATTCCCTGCACACCTCACCGGGCATCTGCGGCAAGATGACGTTGCCCCGGATCGGCCCATCAAACAGCTTTTGCGCGGCATGGATGGTGATCTTCCCCGGACACAACACCGTAATGTTCCCACCCTCGATGGCGATGCTGGCCCCACCCGCCGTGGCCAGCGTGATCCTGCGGGCCGCTGCCCAGTTCACGCCCGCATTGGCGCTGACGATCCGCAACTGATCACGCGCCTGCACGGCCAGTCCGCCGGACTGTGCCTGCACATCGATGTCGCGCTGTGCAGCGATCATCTGCAGGCCGATGCCCTGGTCGCCGGCAGCAGTTGCCCCGGCCAGCAATCCGATGGCCTGCTGCGTGCGCAGCCGGAATTGCTGACCACTGACGTGCTGGGCATCCTGTCCGACGATCAGGCTGACGCCCCCGCCATTGGCCATCTGCAGATGCTGTCCGGCCACCACGCCCAGTCCTTCCTTTGCAGCGATCTGGATCAGCGGCGTGCTGGTGGCAGGCAGTTCCTGCTGCGCGATCTCGGCCTGTCCGTCAATGGCCTGCTTCATCGCATCGGGTCCCTCTGCCATGCCCACCGTGCGATGTGTGCGGACTGCCTCGCCGAAGGTCTTGCTGAGGTGTGCAGCCTGTCGTGCCATCGCCCGCTGGCCCATGTTGTCTCCAGCGGGGTCACGATGCTGGGCGCGATGTTCCACCCGATAACTGGAGAACAGAATGCCGCGTCCCGCACGTATCACCCCATAGGCATCGGTACGCAATTCCACGCCCGTGCCACGGAAGCTGCCGCGATAATTGTCGGCGCTGTGGATCAGGTGACCCAGGTTCAGTTCGGTGCCGGCCTGGGTGGTCTTGAGCTGGATGCGGCCACGGTCGTTGCTGTCGTCGAAGAGCAGCTGGTTGTATCCCCAGCCACCAAACTCCTTGGAGCGGATGCCCCATTGCGCAGCAGAATTGCGATGCCCGTCGAGATCGGCACTGGCACCATGCCAGGTCGGCGCGTGACCGCCCGCCAGATTGCCCTGGCCGCTGATGGCGGTATCGCCGGCTTGTTGAAAAATCTGGATTTCGGCAGAAACCTTCACCTCGCCACCGGGCGTTGCAGCGACACCGCCCTCCCCACGGCCGTTGTAGAGGGCACCGAGCACAATCGGTCGCTCCAGGTCGTTTTCGATGAATTGCACGAGGACTTCCTGCCCGATGCGCGGCAGGAACTGCATCCCCATGCCCGGTCCGGCGCAGCGCTGGCCCACCCGTACCCAGCAGGTCGCGGCCGCATCATCGTGCCGTCCCTGCCAGTGGAAACGGATGCGCACGCGGCCCAGCCGGTCGCAGCAGAGTTCATCGGGACCGTTGGGCTGAGTCTGCCCCCGGTCGCCGACCACGATGGCGCTCTGGCTGCCCTGCGCCAATGCATGAGGCCGGCGCTCCAGGCCCGTGCCATCGGCCAGCACGGGGCGCCAGGGGATGTCGGCGCGGATTGCTTCGAACACATTGGCGTATCCCATGCGGCGCGCCAGCGCGATCAAGTCCTGATCGCTGGCCAGAGTCGCTGCCGTCCCGGTGGTCTTGAGGCAGGCAGCGATGGCCTCGTCCAGCAGGACAGGCAAGGGGCCGAACAATTCGGCCAGTGCCGCTTCGGTCTGCGCAGGCAGATTGTTGACGCCCACACCGAGCACCGAGAGCACGGCATAGTCACGTTCCTGCCCGGCCAACGGTCCCTGCATCAAGGCGAAGCGCGATCCCGCCTGCAAGCTGCGCACCGTGCCGCGTCCGCGCCAGAGCTTGTTGCGGGCTTCGGCGGCTTCCATCATCAGGCGTGCGTGGCGGTCTGCGGCGTGGCCGTCGTCATGGGCGAACGGGCCTGCGCTGTCGTAGCTTTCCAGCCAGGGTGCAGCGCGGCCGCCGAATGCATGATGGGTGGGGATGCTTGAGGCGATGGCTTGTTTGTTCTGGTAGTCGTAGGCCAGCAGCGTGTAGCTGGCCGCTTGCAGGCTGCGGCAGGCGGCCAGGGCATGGATGACGTCCCGTTGCTCCTGCTCCCGGGCGCCATGAAAGCGGATGCCGCGATGGGCCGCGCTGGTCGCATCTTCGGGAAAGGAACTGCGCGCAGTACTGTCGGCAAAGATCACCATGCGATGTCCCTGCGGGCTGGCTGCATGTTCTTCCATGCGCCATGAGAGCCCTTCACCGGCCAGCAGGCGGCTGATGAAATCGAAATGCGTCTGACGGTATTGGACGGTATAGCTGCGCAGCGGCAAGCGGCCCAGGCACGTCAGCGCATCGGCAGACCAATGCCAGTCGGCATGTTGCGGGAATTCACGGAAGACGTCTTCGACCACTTCCAGCAGGCTCTTGTCTTGCCAGACGCGGCTGGTGCTGGCTTGTGTGAGCAGCCAGAGCCAGGGCGCCAGACGCAGGCGATAGCGACAGAAACCGCCATCACCACCCAGTTTGGCGACTTCATGGATCAGCCCGGTACTTCGCCGGACACCGCCGTCGGCCAGGCGCATCTCCAGCGTGGCGCGGCGACCCAGCAGGGAACTCGGCGCTGCATCCGCCTCCAGGCTCAGGACGATCACTTCGGTAGCGCCCACCGCATGCAAGGCGTCGACAGCGGCATAGGCCTCGACCAGGAAGCGGTCCTCGGTTTGACCGGCAATATCCAGGCGGTACAAGCGCGTTGCCGCAGAAAAGCGGATCAGGCGGGAGAGCAGACGGCTGGTGGTATCCATGAAGGGGGGCGGTGTGCAATGACGGGCCGCCATTCTTGTTCGGCCCGTGCGCCATCATGGAAAAGATCAGAAAAAAACGGCCAGCAATCGAAAATCAGCGATTCGTTTTTCAAATTATTTGGATGATTTCTCCAACTTCTGACAGCCATCAAAAAAGCCCACGTCCGTGAAGACGTGGGCTCGCAGAGATCAAGGCTGCACAGACCGCCAGCCGCTGCCCTGGAGCAGCGGCTGACAGGCCCGTCCCTCAAGGCTTACTGCCTGGCCAGCGGCGCACTGCCCGCCTCCGTCGCTTTCTTCTCCGGCAATTGCTTGCGCACCTTGGCCACATCGGACGCACTCACCGACGACGCCTGGTTGCCCCAGCTGCTGCGGATGAAGGTGACCACATCGGCCACTTCCTGATCCGACAGGCGGCTGGCAAAGCCCGGCATGGCGAATTGCGTCGGGGCCTTGTGGGTCCAGGGCATTTCGGCACCTTCCAGCACGATGCGGATCAGCGACGCCGGGTTCCCGGCATTGACCGTCGGTGACAAGGCCAGGGTCGGGAAGGTCTCGTCATAGCCCTTGCCACTGCTGCGGTGGCAGGCCGCGCAGTTGCTCAGGAAGGCCATCGCTCCCGGACTCTGGTCACTTCCCTTGCGCAAGGCCTGGTGGGTCTTGTCGTCATAGGCCAGCGCGGCCGTGCCCTCCTTCACCGCCTTCAAGGACTTCAGGTACTTGGCCATGGCCGAGAGATCTTCTTCGGTCATGTACTGGGTACTCTGCGCCACCACATCGGCCATGCCGCCAAAGGCCGCGGAATGGCTGTTGCGGCCGGTCTTGAGGAAGGCCACGATGTCAGCCTCGCTCCAGTTGCCCAGGCCATCGCGGGCGTCGCCGCGCAGGTTGTTGGCGAGGTAGCCATCGATGACGCCACCGGAGAGGTACAGGCTGCTGTCGTTGGACAGCGCCTTTTCCTGCATGCCGACGCCGCGCGGAGTGTGGCAGGCACCGCAATGCCCCAGCCCCTCGACCAGATACTGGCCACGGACCAGAGGACTGTTGTCCTCGGGGCCATCGACCGCAACCGCCGGTGCGAAGACCTTGCGCCAGATCGACAGCGGCCAGCGCATCGACAGCGGCCAGGTGATGTCCACACCGCGATTGGGTGCGGGGTCAGCCTGCACGCCATTCATGAAGTAGGCATACAGCGCCTTCACGTCAGACGGCTTGACCCTGGCATAGGAGGGATACGGCATGGCCGGATAAAGCGACGCACCATCCTTGCGGATGCCGTGACGCAACGCCTTGTCGAAATCCTCTTCGCTGTAGCTGCCGATGCCGTTTTCCTTGTCCGGCGTAATGTTGGAGGAATACACCGTGCCCACGGGCGTGGCAATGGGCAGGCCACCCGCAAAAGGCTTGCCGCCCTTGGCGGTGTGGCAGGCCACGCAGTCCCCGGCCTTGGCCAGGTACTCGCCACGCTGCACCAGCTGCTGGTCAACCGGGGACGCTGCCGGATTGCCCTGCGCTGCTGCGGTGAAGGCGGACAGCGACATGACTGCCGCGCAGGCGGCGATGAAATAATGCTTGATCATGGTCGTCATCCTTATGCCTGCACCAGCGGGCCGGGGTTTTTCAGATACTGCTCGCGGATCGCACGGGCGGAGTGATACGCCAGCGCCGTGACCAGCCCGGTCGGGTTGTAACCCATGTTCTGCGGGAAGGCACAGGCCCCGTAGACGAACACGTTGGGCACGTCCCAGCTTTGCAGATACTTGTTGACCACGCTGTTCCTGGGCGTGGTGCCCATGATGGCGCCACCGGTCAGGTGTGTCGACTGATAAACCCGGGTATCCCAGGACGAACCGGTCTTGCGCACGGCCTTGACGACCTTCTCCGGATTCATGGCCTGGCCGACCTTTTCCATCTGGCCGGCGATGTAGGTCAGCATCTTGCCTTCGTTCTCCTTCCAGTTCAGGGTCAGGCGCAAGAGCGGCTGACCATTGGCATCCTTGTAGGTCGGGTCCAGCGACAGGTAGCAATCGCGATAGGCCATCACCGAACCGGACATGCCGATGGTGAGCGTGCGCTGGTAGGCATCCTGCACGCTGGCCTTCCATTCGGAACCCCAGTTGGGAACCTTCTCGCCGGGCATGGTGCCGGCCTGCTTGATGGGGCGGCCACCGTAACGCACGTGACGAATCGAGGCACCGCCGATGAAGCCCAGCGGACCGTGGTCGAACTGGTCGGCGTTGAGGTCGTCCATGCCCACGCCACCGGCACCGGTGCCGATAAAGGGATTGAACTGCGTACCTTTGGGCATGACCACGTTGATGCCGCCGTTGTACTGGTAGGCGAAGTTCTTGCCCACCACGCCTTCACCGGAGACCGGATCATAGGGCTTGCCGATGCCCGAGAGCAGCAGCAAACGCACGTTGTGGGTCTGGAAGGCGGTCAGCAGGACCAGGTCGGCGGGCTGCTCGACTTCGCGGCCTTGCGCGTCGATGTAAGTGACGCCGGTGGCACGCTTGCCGGAGGCATCCAGGTTGACCTTGATGACCTGGGCCTTGGTACGTACCTCGAAGTTCTTGCGCTTCAACAGCACCGGCAGGATGGTGGTCTGCGGCGAGGCCTTGGAATACATGTAGCAGCCGTAGTTTTCGCAGAAGCCGCAATAGTTGCAGGGACCGATGCGCACGCCATACGGATTGGTGAAGGGCTGCGAGGCATTGGCGGCCGGTGTCGGATACGGATGATAGCCGACGTCGCGCATGGCCTTTTCCACCAGCGAGGCGCTGTACTGGTATTGCAGCGGCGGGGTCGGGAATTCATCGCTGCGCTCGGCTTCCAGCGGATTGCCGCCGGGGACGATCTTGCCCTTGAGATTGCCGGCCTTGCCGGAGACGGCCATGACCTTTTCCGAGAAATCGTAGAACGGCTCCAGCTCCTTGTAGGTCACGCCATGATCCTGGATGGTCATGTCCTCGGGAATGAATTTCTTGCCGTATTTCTGCTCATGGTGCGTGCGCATTTCCAGCTCTTCGGGCAGGTTGCGGTACATCATGCCGTTCCAGTGGAAACCGGCACCGCCCACGCCGTCACCGAGCAGGAAGGAACCATGCTGGCGGTAAGGGACGGCTACGTCGGAGAGCGTATGACGAATCGTCACGGTCTCGCGCGAGAGGTCCTGGAACAGCGCGCCGCGCACCGAGTACTTCAGTTCATCGACCGCCTTGGGATAAGGCGTATCGGTATTGGTGTCTCGCATGTCGCCGCGTTCCAGCGCCAGCACGTTCAGGCCGGCTTCGGTGAGCTCCATGCCCATGATGGAACCGGTCCAGCCCAGGCCCACCATCACTACATCCACTTTGTCTTTTTTGATAGCCATGATCAGCCCTTCTCTCCCAGAATCGACACGGGGCCGTATGGATACTTGACGTTGTACTGGTCCACCCAGTCGGCGAAATCGGCGCGCGCACCGGGGAAGCCGACCATCTTCCAGCCACCCATCTTCTGGTTGCCGCCATACATCGGGTCGGCGAAATAGCCTTCCTTGGTATTGCCCAGCATGAAGCTGAAGAAGGTCTTGGCCGGTACGGTATCGAAAGTGATCTTGCCGCCTTCCATCATCTTGAGCACGTCCACCTGCCTGGCCTTGTCGAGTTCGGCGAAGACCTTGCCGTGGTTCTTGCTGCACCAGTCGTTGCAGGCGGCAATGCCCTGGCGATAGATGTCGCGCGGCACCAGCGAGAGCTGGTAACCCAGTTCAGGCACGCTGTCCGGATGGAAGGGGCCTTGCATGTACCACAGCTTGCCGGCGCCATAGGGGGTTTCCATCTGGCGGTCGATGAACTCGGGCACGCCGGTTTCCAGCGCACCGGCGCCATACTGATCCGAGGGAATGAGGTGATCGACGGCGGCGTTGAGGAAGGCCCATTCGGGCGCGGTGAAGTAGGTGGGCGTGTAGGCGCGGGGCTTGCCCGGCTCGCTGCTGTCGGCCATGGCCGGTTGGCTGACTGCTACGGTGGTGGCGCCGCCTAGCGTGGTCGCGGCTGGGACGATGGCCAACACCTGGCGCAGGAAGCGCCGCCTGGGCTCTTTATCTTGGGACATGAGTATCCTTTGGACGTGGGATTTGACGAGGCAATACCTGGACGCTCACACGACTGGTCACACACGAAGATGAACCCTCCCCCTGCGGACCGGACCTGCGCCGTCTCTTGTTGTTGTGGTGCTGCCCCTGTGCAGCCTTCGGGCGCAGCCGCTCAGGGTGGAGAACAGATCGGCAGGGCCAAGGTTAAGGCCCCGCCTGAAGACATCAGGCCAGCACTTCGGCGAAGAAGGCCTGCAACGCCACGGCCGCACGCTCTGCCGTCTGGCGGTGGTAGAAGAAGCCGGGATGATTGGCATCCGGGTCGGTGAAGGAGTGGCCGGCCTGACCATAGTTGACCAGTTGCCAGTCGATCTGAAGCGCGCTCATCTCGTCGATGAAACCATTGACCTGATCGCGCGGTACCGACGGATCCTGCACGCCATGCAGCACCAGCACCGCGCCCTTGACCTTGCTCTGGGCCGGGGCGGGGGTATCGAGCGCGCCGTGCAGCGAGACCGTGCCGCGCAGGTCAGCGCCATCACGCGCCAGTTCCAGCGCCGCCGTACCGCCGAAGCAGAAGCCGCTGGCACCGAGCTTGCCGCTGTCGAGCCTGACGAAGGACTGTTCGCGCAAGACCTTCAGCGCGCCGTGCATGCGCTTGCGCAGTTCGGCCCGGTCCTTCTTCAGCGGGATGATGGCCGCCAGCGCTTCATCCGGATTGGTCGGACGCAGGGTCTTGCCGAACACATCGGCCACCAGGATGGCATGACCGGCACCGATGGTGGTAGCGGCGATCTCCAGCGCCTGCTGGCGCAGACCGAAATAGTTGGGCACGCTCAGCACACCCGAGACCGGCGGATGGGCCTTGTTGTAGAGCAGGACGCTTTCGTAGTCGATGCCATCGGCGCTGTGGGCGATGGTCTCGATACCGAGATCGGAAGCCGCAATGCCGAGCTTCTCGGCGATGGCGGCGGTGTTCCAGGATGTGGACATGGAGGCTCCTTTGGTTGGCAAACGCCGCCCCGGCGTTGAGGCCGGGCGGCGTTCAGGAAACTTGTGTTTGGCGTCAATGCGGTCGGTCAGGGCGGCAGTGCCAGGCCATTTTCAGCTCAGCCATGCCCTTGGCTTGACCGCATGTGGGCAGCAATGTTCGCACAAACACTGCATTTCTGCAGGAGGTCATACCAATGGACCTCGAACAAATGCGAGGCTCACCCCTACAAAACCCATACAAGACGCAGGGTGCTGCCGGGCAACTTGACTTTTACTTGCGAGCAATGGATTCTTGCCCGACCCCATCGGCAGACCTCTTCCCTACAACAGCCAACACGAGCGCTTCCATGAACGATCAACCTGACTTGCCTGACTCCGCCGTTCCGACTCCTCCTGCTTCCAATACGCCTGCTAGTTTCGCCACCGCCCTGCGCGACTCGGCCGACCACAGCGCGCCGCAGGCGTTTTCCTTTTCCGGAAGCGGTTCTGAATATTTCCGCATCTGGATCGTCAACCTGCTGCTGTCCATCGTCACCCTGGGCATCTATTCGGCCTGGGCCAAGGTGCGGCGGCTGCGCTACTTCTACGACAACACCTCATTGGCCGGCGCCAGCTTCGACTATCACGGCAATCCCGTCGCCATCCTCAAGGGCCGCATCCTGGCCGTCGTCGTGCTGGTGGCCTACCAGCTTGCCGGTTACGTCAACATTCTGCTGGGCCTGATCGCGGCGCTGGCACTCATGTTGGGCAGCCCCTGGCTGATCTGGCGCAGCCTGCAGTTCAAGCTCTACAACACCAGCTACCGCGGCATTCGCTTCGGGTTTCGCGGCAGCTTCGGCGGCGCCTTCAAGAACTTCCTGCTGTGGCCCATGATCTCCGGCTTCAGCGTGGGCCTGTTGATGCCGATGGCGGCGCAGCGCTTCAAGCGCTTCCAGCATAATGAAGCGCGCTTCGGTGCGACCCACTTTTCCTTCCACGGTTCTGTAGGCGCCTTCTACCGGGCCTTCCTGGCCGGCATCGGCAGCTGGATCGCCGGCCTGGTGATCATCTTCCTCAGCTTTGACGGTGCGGCACTGTTGCACGTGGAGCACTTTGACTGGCGTATCCTCCTCACCTTCGTGGCGATGTTGCTGGCGCTCTATGTGTGGTCCTTCCTGATCATTCCTTTGTGGGTGACCCTGCTGCAAAACCTCGTCTGGAACAATACCCGTCTGGGCGAACATCGCTTCCAAAGCCGCATGCGCTGGAGCCGCACGGCGGTCATCATGCTGACCAACGTCCTGGCGATCGCCTTCACGCTGGGCCTGTTCACCCCCTTTGCGCAGATCCGCATGATGCGCTATCGCATCGAGTCAATCACCTTGCTGCCGACCGGTAGCCTGGATGACTTCATCGCCTCCAGCGAATCGCCCGGCTCGGCCACTGGTGAAGGCCTGGGCGACCTGCTCGACTTCGATCTGTCGATGTAAACCATGACGGTCTCCGCTTCCTATTACGATGGCAAGACGTCCAGGCGCCACCAGGTGACGCTGACCGTTACTGACGGCGTGGCGCAGGTGCGTGGCGAGGTGGAACGGGATTGTCCGATTGCGCAGTTGCGCGTCTCCGAACGTCTGAACCGGGCGGCGCGCAAGGTCAGCTTTCCGGATGGCGCCTATCTGGAGATCATCGATGGCGCCGCCTTCAGCGCCCTGCTGCATGACACCGGCCATCGCGATTCCTGGGTGGTCCGGCTGCAGCAAAGCTGGCGTCATGCGCTGGCAGCGTGCGCGGCGCTGGTGGCGGTGGTGGTGCTGAGCTATGTGTATCTGCTGCCGCTGGCCGCGCAAGGCATCACGGCGCTACTGCCGGTGGCGGTGGATCGCCAGGTCGGACAAGGAACGCTGGACTTCCTCGACCAGCAAGTACTGGCCCCCAGCCAGCTCGATGCACGCCATGCTCAGGCCATCACGGCGCGCTTTCGCGCCCTGACGGCACCGCTGGCCGATGCGCCGGATTACCAGATCGTGTTCCGCAAGAGCCTCATCGGGCCCAATGCATTTGCGCTGCCCTCGGGCCAGATCGTGGTGACCGACGAGATCGTGCAGTTGCTGGACGATGATGACGCCCTCATGGGCGTGATGGCACATGAACTTGGTCACGTACACCGGCGCCACCTGATGCGGCGGCTGATCCAGAGTTCGGCCATCGCGGCCACGGCCACGGTGCTGTTCGGCGATGTATCGGCGGTGCTGGCCAACATCCCCACGGTCTTGCTGGATCTGAAGTACTCGCGCGACATCGAACGCGAAGCCGATGACTACGCGATCGCCATGTTCAAGGCCAATGGCCTGCCGCGTCAGAAACTGGCGCAGGTGTTCGAAAAGCTGGAAAGCGAAGGCAAAGAGGGCCCGGCCTCGCGCTATCTCTCCAGCCATCCGGCCAATGACGAACGCATCGCCCACATCCTGGGCGCGCCCTGAAGGCGGTCCCTGACAAAACGCGAAGGCCGCCTCAATGGCGGCCTTCAGTTTTCTTGCCAGCTGCGGCAGAGCGCATCCTGCCTCTTCCATCCTGGCGGGCAGTGGCGACTATTGCCCGGGATCGGGCGCACTTTCGAAACCTTCCAAGAGTGCCTTCAAGGAATCCAGCACCAGTCCGTTGCTGCGAATCCAGTCCTGCCCGCTGCGTTCGATGATGACGTCATCCTGGTCCGGTGCAGACAGATCGATGATCTCGCTTTCCAGTGCCTCGATCGACAGCGCGGTGGTAAACGCCTTGACCACGGGCTTGGTCAGATCCTTGTGGTTCTGGCGGATGACCAGGGCCGTCCGGCCCGAGCGCAGCTTGACGATGGAGCCGATGGGATAGATGCCCAGCGTCTTGACGAAAGTCAGGAAGATGGGACGGTCGAAGTGGCCCGTCCAGCTGGCCATCCGGGCCAGCGATTCGGCAGGGTCCCAGGCGGCCTTGTAGCTGCGGTCCGAGGTGATGGCGTCATACACGTCGCACACTGCCGCCATGCGTGAATACAGGTCGATCTGGTTGCCCTGCTGGCGCCCGGGATAACCGCTGCCATCGATCTTTTCATGGTGATGCAGGCAGACGTCGAGAACGTAATCGGGCACGCCCGCAAAGCCACTGAGATATTCGTAGCCCAGCGTGGGATGGCGCTGGATGATGCGGAATTCCTGGTCGGTCAGCTTGCCGGGCTTGTTGAGCACGTCCAGCGGGATGAAGGCCTTGCCCACGTCATGCAGATAACCGGCCAGGCCTGCTTCCTTGCAGGCGATGGTGTCCATGCCCATGGTCCGGGCCAGCGCCACCATCATGGTGCATACGGCAATGGAGTGCAGATAGGTATATTCATCGGCGCGCTTGAGACGGATGATGCTAAGCAGCGCATTCGAATTGCGCGTCACCGAGGCGGCGATCTCCTCCACCAGATCCTGGCATCGCTCCACATCCAGGGTCTTGCCCAGACGTGCTTGCTTGAACATCTGCTGGGTCGATTCCTTGGCGCTCTCGTAGATGCGCAACGCTTCGTTCAATTCCTCGCGGTATTCGTTTTCCGGCATGGGCGGTGCAGGCGGCGCGATGGCCGCTTCATCGGTCCCGGTATCGGTGACGACGCTGACATCCCGGCCCAGCGACGTGTCGATCCAGCAAAATTCGAAGCCGGCGTTGCGGGCGCGGGTCACGTCCGCCGCGTGTTCGATGAGAAACTTGGTGCGCCAGAACGGATTGTCGATCCAGGGGGCATCGAATCCGGAAAAATACATGCCCACTGCCAAGTCGCTGACGCTGATTTTTTTGATTTGAGTCATCTGAGCCTGAGTGAAGTTGCTTCGCTGGACCGCCAGCAAGGCGTCGCACTCCGGCGTGGCCGCAGCGCGCGCATGGCTTCCACGAATGTATTACATCTCGTGCCGCTTGATTAGCAGGAAATTCCTGATGACACTCTTAATAAAAACCGCGTAATGATAAAAAGCAATGAAGATCAGCAACTCGCTGCGCGAGAAGTACGTTGCCCCCGGGCCAAAGAAAAACCCGGGCGCTGGCGCGGCCCGGGTTGTCAGGTGAGGCAGGCGTAACGAGCGGCGGCTCAGTGACGCTGCTCATCCTGCGGCATGCTCGACAAGCCTGAATACAGGCTGCAGCAATGCGGCGCACCGCGGTGCGATCCGGTATCGAGTTCGCTGGAGTCGTTAAGGAAATCGACCAGCTTGCGATAGAGTTGTGCGAAGTAGTGCATGACTTACCCCCTTTCACTGTTGACGAATGGCAGGGCCCCGAGGGTGTCTGCCAGTGCCGGGCTGTCCTTGGTTTTGATTCATACGGCCGGCACGAACCGTATAAATTGTTTATATCATTTATTCTATTTGCATGCCGGCCTGGCGTCTATCAGGATTTCTCTGACATTGCTGTCAGTGTTGCGCACAATCATCATCTCATCTGCACCTACGGTGGCGGCTCGAACGAATGTTCAGCCGTGTTGTCATGGCATGTAACATCGCCAAAAAAACGGCGCACATGATCGCGCTCCTGTGACAGTGCCATCTGCAAAATACGATGCGCCCGAGGACGGCGCATTGTGAGACCTGCTGCAACTGCCTATGATGCAGTCCTGTTTCCCTCATTGATCAAGGAAAAAGCATGACCGGAAGACGCCATTTCCTGTCCTTCGCGGCGCTGGCGGCAAGCGGCCTGCTCAGCCGCAGCTGGGCGGCACAGCCACAAGGCGCCAGTAAGCCCGGGGACGCATCCGTCATCACCACCACCCTGTCCCGGCTGGAAGCCGATGTCGGCGGCCGCCTGGGCGTGTCGCTGGTGGATATCGACGGAGGCCGACAGTGGGGCTATCGCGCCGATGAGCGCTTTCCCATGTGCAGCACCTTCAAGTTGCTGGCGGCCGCTGCCGTGCTGCGCCGCGTGGATCAGGGTCTGGATCAGCTGGGGCGCCGCATCGTCTATGGCCGGCAGGATGTGCTGCCCTACTCTCCTGTCACCGGCAAGCACACCGGCGGTGAAGGGCTGTCACTGGCGCAGTTGTGTGAAGCGGCCGTGACCCTCTCGGACAACACCGCCGCCAATCTGATGCTGGCGACCATGGACGGCCCGGCCGGACTGACCCGCTTCGTGCGTACGCTGGACGATGCGCTGACCCGCCTGGACCGCAATGAGCCCACGCTCAATGAAGCCGTCCCGGGCGACCCGCGCGACACCACCACACCGGCCGCCATGACCGCCGACCTGCGCCGGCTGGTGCTGGGCGATACGCTCACACCCGCTTCGCGCCAGCAGCTCACGCAGTGGCTGGTCGCCAGCCAGACGGGGGACAAGCGCGTGCATGCCGGCCTGCCGGCCGGCTGGAAGGCCGGCGACAAGACCGGCACCGGCCGCCTGGGCACGGCCAATGATGTCGGCGTGGTCTGGACGGACAAGGGCGCGCCGCTGCTGTTTGCGGTCTATCTCACGGAGAATGCGGCCACCGACGCCCGGCGCGATGCCGTGCATGCGGAAGTAGGCCGTCTGATCGGCCAGTTGATGGCCTGAGAAAAGCGCCGCCTGTTCAGCCGGCGAAGCTGAACGAGACCGCGCCGACGCCCTCCAGCGCCGCCTCGACCTGCAGCCCGGCGCGCGCCCGTTGCAGACCGGTGCAGGAACCGGTGGTGATGATCTGTCCCTGGCGCCAGGGCTGGCCGCGGCGTGCGCAGTGCAGCGCCAGCCAGCCCAGCATCGGCCACAGATCCGCCGGATTGCCACCAAGGGTGCGGGTGATTTCCTGACCATCGATGAAGAGGCTGGCTGCCACCTGGCGCAGCGACAGCACAGCCGGCAGCGGCTGCGGCATGCCGGTCACCAGGGCGCCATGGCTTTGCAGGTCGGCCATGCCGGCCCAGGGATTGGTACAGGGCGGATGACCCAGCCGGGTCTCCACCACTTCGATGGCCGGCAGGATGGCATCAAAGACCGTGCGCAGCTCGGCCTCGTCCGGCACCCGTGCGCCCGGATCGTAATCACGCCCCACCCGCAGAGCCAGTTCCACTTCCAGCCCGCGCATGCGCCACTGCGGTCCGGCCAGCGTCGTACCGGACGGCACTACGCCCGAGGCCGGTAACGGCGCACAGCCCGGCAGGCTGCCATCCCCCTTGCTGCCGACCTTCCAGCCACCAGCCGGCCCGAGGCGCCGCAATTGGGCGTCCTGCACGGCATAGGCGGTTTCGGCATCGCCTACGGCCAGCCGGCGCCAGTCCAGGGCCAGGCCGCTGTGGCGGGCGTCGAGCAGAAGTTGGGTGGCGGCGTCGATGTGCATGCGCGAAGTCTCCGGGGCAGAAATGAATGCAGCGCGCATTGTACTGGCTGGCAGGCCCCCCCGCCCACTGCAGCGCGGCAATGAACTCGCGGCCGCCAGCACGCTCCGACCAGGATGCCGATAATGGCAGGCAGCGCTTGACTTCGAGTGCACTCCAACTTCTAGACTGGCTGCCATGACGACTTCCCTGACCATTGCCCAAGCGGCCGACGCGACCGGCCTGTCGGTGTATACCCTGCGCTATTACGAACGCATCGGTCTGCTCGATCCGGTGGAGCGGCGCGACAACCGCCATCGCCGCTACACCCAGGAAGACCTGAACTGGATCGACTTCCTGAAGAAGCTCAAGGCCACCGGCCTGCCGGTGCGCGCCATGCTGCGCTATGCCGAGCTGCGCCGGGCGGGCAATACCGTGGAGGTCTCTTATTTCACTGGATGATTTTGAGGTGGCGGCCCGTAAAGTCCTACCTCATCCTATTTTTGCGTATATATCGGGGGCCGCTGAAGACAATAAGTCCCTGACGGGAAATCGCAGGGCATTTGACTCCGTCAGGTTTTAGCCTCGGGTGCTCGTTGACGTGTCGAAGAGAGCTCAAGCGGTCGACATTTTCGGCATGCTATACGACTCTCCTATTGGAGTTGCACCTGTGGGCGTCAGTGCCATAGCGGCCTATCAAGGAGATATTGTCCTTGCAGAAGCCGCTGCTGCAGAAAATATACCTGCCATCATGAGCGGTTCGTCGCTTATTAAGATGGAGACGGTTCATTCCACAGCTCCTAACACTTGGTTTCAGGCATACCTCCCTGGAGTCGAGTCTAAACGAGACGCCTTGCTCGAGCGCATCGGGGCTGCAGGTTATGAGACGCTTGTGGTTACCGTGGACATTTCCGTCTGGGCAAATCGAGAAAACAACGTTCGCGCCGGATTCTCATTGCCACTTCGCCCCTCTGCGAAGTTGGCATGGGAGGGGGCCACCCACCCACGTTGGCTGCTCCAGACATTCCTTCGGACGCTCGCAACGACCGGTATGCCACACTTTGAAAACTCATTCGCCACCAGGGGAGCACCAATTCTTTCTGCTTCAGCTCTGCGTGACACCAACGGACGAGACCATTTGTCCTGGTCAGACCTCGAGCGTATCCGCCGGCAGTGGAAAGGTAACTTGGTCCTAAAAGGTATATTGCACCCCGAGGATGCCAAGAAGGCCGTTTCAATGGGGGCTGATGGCATCACCGTGTCCAACACAGAGGCCGTCAACTTGACGGCGCCGTTGAGCCGTTTCTTTCATTGCCAAAGATTTGCGACGAAGTTGGACACAAAGCGGTAGTGATGATGGATAGTGGCGTTCGTCGGGGAAGTGACGCACTCAAAGCGCTAGCTCATGGTGCTCAGTTAGTGTTTCTTGGCAAACTCTTTATCTATGCCGCCGCTGTCGGTGGTAAGGCTGGCGTCTCACACGCGATATCTCTCCTCCGGGATGAAATCGACCGCAACATGGCAATGCTGGGCACTACATCCATCGACGAAGTGGGCCCTGACGTGCTCGCTTGAAGCGGCTTCTGGTGGAGTCGGCCTTGCTAAGTAAGGTCTGCCGCTAAGGATGCGTTTGCAAGGAACATTCTCGGCTTCCTACAAAGCGAAAGAAGAGGACTTGCCGCGATCCGGGTAGGTAGTGAACGATCCAAAGATTCCTGCAGCACGATCGTAGTCACCCATTCTTACTGTCTGTTCGCCCCGCATCTCGCTGCAGCTGGAATGAAATCAACTAGAACCCATTTCATCAATAGGCGTGAGATGCGTTCTGTCCAGAAAGGGCGCTGGCAAGGCGCGCGACGCGTCGTGTGGCGGTGCCACACGCAAGGAGCGCAACGCGGCCAGCGCCCTTTCTGGACAGAACCCGCAGGGAGCGGCCCGTTTGGGCGAATTGCTGCGTTACGAATTTGGGTCAAGACGCCCAGTCTTGACCCAAATTCGCGCCTTGCACTTCATCCCAAACGGGACTCGCTCGCACTCGCCTATTGATGAAATGGGTTCTAAAAGAAAATCCCAAAGATTGGGGCGCTCCCCAATCTTTGGAGGATGCTGCAAACGTGTACGCACTAACGAGGCCCATCCAGTTCAAAAGGTGCCATAGAGCATTTAGAACAAGTGCTTAATACCGGCGTTCATCTTCGTCGTCTTATTTCCGTTTTCATAGGCGTACGATGTGTACACGCTAGTCCGCTTGGAGATTTCGTAGTAGTAGCCGAGAGCGTATTGGTGAGCACTCATGCCCAATTTATTCTGTTGCGAGATAAAGTCTGCAATGAGCTTCCCCATGCCGATCGGAACACTGACACCAACAACTTCGTTTCGGCGATCATAGGTGCGAATATTATTTGCGTCTGTCTGGTCGACAGATGCTGCTGCATGCACGGTCAGAATCCCGAAGTCATAAGAGCCACCAAAAATCGTTGTCTTTGCGTAGCCGCTACCAGCCGCATCCTTCACCTGGTGGTGCGTAATAGCCGCAACAACAGGTCCAGCCTTGTATGCGAGCGAACCTCCAAGCTGCGCATTAGTGGCGATGCTTCCCGCAGTTTCACCCATTCCATAGGTCACAATGCCCTCCATTCCGTGCGAAGAAAAGCTGTAGTTCACGGCATTGCTCATGCGAATATCGATATCTTGAAATACGTTGGCGCCAAGCCAGTAACTGGCATCGCCTGCCATACCAATACCGAATGGCTCGATATCGCCCAGCGTAATATATGCTGGAATCCACTGGCGGCCGAGCTTGACCGAGCCAAATCCACCATTGATCCCTATCCAAGACTGACGTCCAAAGAGCCGTCCGCCTTGACCCAGCGCACCGGTATCAGAACTGAAGCCAGTTTCGAGGCGAAACTCGGCAGATAACCCACCACCCAAATCTTCGGTACCTTTAAAACCGATACGCGAACCGTACCAATTGCCACTATCCATGCTAATAGTGCTCTTTGTCGTGGATGATTTGGTGTAACCGATTCCTGTATCCATGAGGCCATAAACTGTCACGCTAGACTGCGCCGAAGCTGCTCCGGAGGACACCAGCAGTGCCAATGCCAAAGTGCTTTTCTTCATATTCTCTCCCAGTTTGACTAGAACCCATTTCATCAATAGGCGTGAGATGCGTTCTAGATCTTCTTTTGATCCGTAAATTCATTCGCGAGGTGCTCGTGGTATTTCATATTGGCTGGCTATGGTGTTAATGCATATTTCCTCCTTGAAAAGTGCGAGGCGGAATTACGCCGCGATAGGATGACGTCGGTCATAACATGGGGATGCCGGATGCCACGTGCGTTTCTCTGTTGGATGAGGAAATACTGGTCTGCGCGTCAGATCGAAAGATTTCACCCACTCCAATGAGAACGCAAGATCGCGAGTTCAGGGGCTTCAGGCCATCGTGTAGGACGTCTTCACGGTCGTGAAGAATTCGCGTGCATAAGTACCCTGTTCCCGTGGGCCGTAGCTCGAGCCTTTGCGTCCACCGAACGGCACGTGATAGTCCACACCTGCCGTGGGCAGGTTCACCATCACCATACCGGCCTGCACGTGATGCTTGAAATGGACGGCGTATTTCAAATTGGTCGTGGCAATACCTGCTGATAGGCCAAACTCGTTGTCATTAGCCGTGTCCAGGGCCTCCTCATAGTTCTTGACACGGATGACGCTGGCGACCGGTCCAAAGATCTCTTCTTTGTTAATACGCATGGTCCGTGCGCTCTCACTGAACAGCGCTGGCGACATGTAGAAACCTTCGGTGCACAGTTTCAGGCGCTCTCCGCCGGCGGCCAAAGTGGCGCCTTCACTCTTGCCAATGGCAACGTAGGCCAAATCCTGTTCGAGCTGGTTTTGACTGGAAACTGGGCCGATATCCGTGTCGTGCCCCAGTGCATCACCCACCTTGATCCTGGCCATGCGCAACTTCATCGCTTCGATGAACTTGGGATAGATACCTTCTGTGACGATCAGGCGACTGGAAGCCGTACAGCGTTGGCCCGTCGAGTAGAAGGCGCTCTGTACGCTCAACTCAACAGCTCGGTTCAAGTCTGCGTCGTCCAGAACGACCTGCGGGTTTTTACCACCCATCTCCAATTGCACCTTCTTGCCGGACTTCACGCATTCCAGTGCAATGGCACGGCCGACGTCAGTCGAGCCAGTGAAGCTGATGGCATGAATGCCGGGATGTTGGACCAGTGCATTTCCAATAACCCGCCCGCGCCCCATGACCAGGTTGAATACGCCCGCCGGTATCCCCGAACGACTGATGATCTCGGTCAGCGCCCAAGCACTAGCTGGCACAAGGTCGGCGGGCTTGAACACCACGCAGTTGCCGAAGGCAAGCGCAGGTGCAATCTTCCAGGCAGGAATGGCGATGGGGAAGTTCCAAGGGGTGATGAGACCCACGACACCGACGGGTTCGCGAGTGATTTCTACTCCAACGCCGGGACGTACTGATGGCAGAGTCTCACCAGCCAGGCGCAAGCACTCGCCCGCGAAAAACTTGAAGATCTGGCCAGCGCGAGTGACCTCGCCAATGCCCTCAGGCATGGTTTTACCTTCTTCGCGGGCTAGCAGAGCACCTAACTCTTTCTTGCGAGCTAGGATCTCTGTGCCAATCTTGTCCAGCGCATCGGAGCGGGCTTGTACGCTACCGGTGGCCCACGCGGGGAAGGCGGCAGTGGCAGCTGCCACTGCCGCATCGATGTGCGATGCATCACCTTGTGTAAATTGGCCGACGACGTCGAACAGGTTGCTGGGGTTGACATTGGCGCTGTAGCTTGCGCCGGGTAGCCATTCGCCGTTGATCAGGTTGTCGTGTTGCTGAGACACCTTGGAGAGCAATTTAGACATGCTGCGCTCCATTGATTGGGATCTCGGCGCCGCTGATGTACGCAGCACCTGCCGTGCACAGGAAGTAGATTGTGGCGGCCACTTCCTCAGGCTTGCCAAGGCGCTTGAGAGGAATATCCCGCTCGACGATCTCGGCTGTGCCTGGAGACAGAATGGAAGTATCGATTTCTCCGGGGGCGATGGCATTGACGCGCACGCCGTACGGTCCGAATTCATGCGCCATTTCACGGGTGAGCGCCAGCAGCGCGGCCTTAGACGCGGCATAAGCCGGACCAGCGAACGGGTGAACGCGAGAGCCGACGATAGAGGTGACATTGACCACGATGCCTTGCGCCGCCCGCAACTCGTCGAAAAGACCTCGTGCAATCAATGCTGTGGAGAACAGATTCACGTTGAAGACCTGCAACCAAGTGCTGTAGTCAGTCGTCAGAATGCCCATGCGGGCGCCCCCCGGCAGCTTGGGGGAAATCCCAGCATTGTTGACGATCGCGTCCACATGTCCGCTCTCCAGACGGCTTTGGATTTCCTTGATGTTTCGATCAACGCTATCGATGTCAGCCAGGTCGAGCTGGATGTGGTTATCGCGGCCTTCGGGCCAAGGGCAGTTGGCATCGAAGGGTTGGCGTGAAACAGTTAACACGCGCCACCCTGCGGCACTGAAATGCTTTACGGTGGCGTGGCCGATTCCCCGGCTTGCGCCAGTGAGCAACATGGTTTTGCGAGCGGTCATAGTGACTCCTTGATAAAAGTTTCTGCGATGGATGGAGAGAGAAGGGGGGTGTCAACCTTGCTTGAGAATGCTGTCCAAGGCATCCAGTAGTTGATCTGCGTGTTCTTGTTTGAAGGTCAGCGGAGGGCGAATCTTCAGGACATTACCGTGCGGGCCGCTGGTGTTGAGCAACACACCGCGTTGTCGCAATCCGTTGCACACTCGAGTCGCCAGTGCGGCAGAGGGAGTCTTGGATCCCTCTACGAGATCGACGCCCACGTACAGACCCTGGCCTCGCACATCGCCGATGACAGAATGGTGACCAGCCAAGTTGCGTAATCCAGCAAGCAGATGTGCGCCGACACCAGCGGCACTGGCAAGCAAGTCTTCTTCCTTTATGACCTGCAACACAGCCTGACCAACGGCGACGGAAACTGTGTTGCCCCCGAAGGTGTTGAAGTAGCGACGTCCGCGGCCGAAGGGCTCGGCCCAGCGCGATTGAAGAACCAGACCGGCGATTGGATGGCCCGCGCCCATCGGCTTGCCCAAGCTGACCATGTCTGGCACCAGCTCGTCTTCGCGCTGGAAGGCCCACCAACCCTGGCCTGTTCGAGCGAAGCCACCTTGTACCTCGTCTGCAATGAACAAGCCGCCTGCCTCGCGAATTGCGGCGGCGCCGGCTGTCAACACGCGTTCGGCTTCTGGAAAGATGCCGTCGCTGGCAAACACCGTGTCCACCATCAATGCGGCCGGCTCGAGACCTGCTGCACGCAGGCTTTCCACGGCGGCGCGGATGTCGCTCGCAAAGCGTTCGGCCACGTCTTCACCTTCTTCACTGCGATAGGTGTCGGGCGCTCGCACCTTGCGCACGTGTGCGCCCACCGGCTGCAGCGACGGGGAAAGGTCCGCCAGAGCCACGGTGACGCCGTGGTAGGCGTTCTCTGTGACGATGAGACCGCGTCGCCCTGTCACATCGTGTGCAATACGCAGGGCTAAGTCGTTTGCCTCGCTACCAGTGCACGTGAGCATCACAGTGTCCAGTGGTTCAGGAAAGAGGGCCGCCAGAGACTCTGCATAGGCCACAACGTCTTCGTGAAGATAGCGAGTGTGCGTATTCAGAATGTTTGCTTGGCGTGCCAGGGCGTCCACCACCCGCGGGTGGCAATGTCCTACGGAAGGAACATTGTTGTAGCAATCGAGGAATGCCTTGCCCTGGGCGTCGTATAGCCAGACATCTTTACCACGGACGGGCGACAAGGGTTCTTCATAGAACAGGCGGTAGGCCGGGCCCAGAACGCGCTGACGGCGTGTCAGAAGGGGATCGAGATGTGTGGTCATGGGCGCGAAGCGTTAGAGGTTGATAGGGATGCGAGGCGCGCAGCGTCGCGGCCATGCCTGGACTGCTGACGCCAAACAGGTTCGAGCTCGGATAACAATCGGCGTGCCTGAGGGTTGTGACGCAAGATGTAGCTGCGGTTCTCAGGGAACTGGGATGCCCGCCATTCGGTGATGACCAACCGCTGCACAATCCGCGCGAGAACCAAGTCCAGCAGGTGTTCTCGTTCGACGTCCTGCAGCGGGGTGACCAACTCGAAGCCTTCCGTGACGTCATGCAGGGCCTGCAGCGGGATTGGAGCATCAGCCATCTGGTAAGAAGCGGCGATGGCCAAATCGCACACCAGCGGTGCGTGTGTCATGTCGCCGAAGTCCAGCACGCCTGCCACTAGGGTGGGGTCACTCTCTTTCACCACGAAATTGCTCTGGCTCAGGTCGTTATGGATCGGTTGGCACCGCACATTCGCTAGCGCGGGGCGGATGGATTGTGCGAATACATCAATGAAGCGGTCGGCGTTCTCGCGCAGCGACACGTCGTCAATGTGAATCACATGGGACTTGAGCAGATTTAGGTGCATCACGTCCCACAGGAAGACCCTGTCGATACCCGGGTGCACGAAGTCAGATACCGCATCATCGAACACCGCAAGCGTATGACCGAGTGCAAGGCGCAATGCTGAAGACGCCGGCGCACGTGCGGCGGGGTTGCCCTCTAGAAAACTATATGCCCGCGCTCGGTACACGCCTCCGTCCTGGCCGCGTACCTCGACCCAATCCGCGCCGCTGAGGGCAGGGACATGGTGTGGCGTGAAATCTCGTGCGCCGCGCCCAAGTAGATGTCGCAGCAGGGAGATCTGAAAATCGGTTTCGACAGCCGACTCGGCCGCATTAATGAACTTGAGGACCACGCGGCTTCCGGTGGGTGAGCGCAATAAGAAATTGCTGTCGCGCTCACCGCTCAGGCGGCTCACTGGCGCAGAGAAGCCAAATTGCTGGGTCGCCACCGCCAGGGCCAACGCTTGGTCAATGGGAGGTGGCGCGGTGCTGAGCAATCCGCCTGCGGTGGTAGTCGCAAGGGATGTCTGCGCATCCAGTAGAACGGGTTCAGATAGAAGGGAGATGGTCATGGGCTGGCGAAGTGTCAAATTCAATATGATGCATCATAAATCAGAAGATGCAATGGCACAGCAACTTTTGTGCCAATTTAATTAACTAAAATTTTTTGGTGACATTCGGCTCAGCAAGGAGGGTCATGCTTAACATTAGTGCATAAAAACTGATAAATCGCCAAATGAGTGCGCCGTCGCTATTGATGAGTGCGCCGGCGAACAGGACAAATGCACTTGGGTTTGGAAAAGGCTGGCACGGATGCTGCTATCCAGATGATGCATCATCATCTGATAATTTGTCGAAAGTTCACCCGTTACAAGAGGTTTTCAATGACTCACGCTCCGGTATACGTACGTTTCAAGGGAATCCAGAAAAGCTATGACGACGAGCATTTCGTGGTTCGTGATTTGAATCTGGATATCTATAAGGGCGAGTTTCTGACCCTGCTCGGCCCCTCGGGGTCGGGGAAGACCACCAGCCTGATGATGCTGGCTGGCTTCGAGCAGCCCTCATCCGGCGAGATTTTGGTGAACAACAAGCCGATACACACGCTGCCGCCGCACCAGCGAAACATCGGAATGGTTTTCCAGAACTACGCGCTTTTCCCCCACATGACTGTGGCGCAGAACTTGGCTTTCCCACTGAGTGTGCGACGCCTGTCGCACAGCGACGTGAAAGAGAAAGTGGCGCGGGCGCTGGACATGGTGCGTTTGGCTCATGTGGCCGAGCGCTATCCCGCGCAGCTGTCAGGTGGTCAGCAGCAACGCATTGCGCTGGCCAGGGCGTTGGTTTTCGAGCCCAAGTTGGTGCTGATGGATGAACCCCTGGGAGCGCTCGACAAGCAATTGCGCGAGCAGATGCAGCTGGAGATTCGCCGCCTGCACCGCGATCTGGGCCTGACGGTGGTATTCGTCACACATGATCAATCGGAGGCGCTGACCATGTCGGACCGTGTGGCCGTCTTCAATGACGGCGTGATTCAGCAAATTGACGCCCCTCAGGCGCTCTACGAGCGGCCGTCCAATGCATTCGTCGCGCAGTTCGTTGGCGAGAACAATGTGCTCAAAGGTGTGGTGGAGCGTCGCGAAACCGATTGGTCCGACGTGCGCCTTCCGAGCGGCTCGTTGCTTAGCACCCGTACTACGCCAGCTACGCCCAAGCTCGGAGAGCAGGCCCTGGTGTCGGTACGCCCAGAGCGGGTCGAGATCAATACCTCTGCGTTGGACGCCCAGTTGCCGGCCCGCATCGTCCAGCTGATTTACTTGGGTGACCACGTGCGTGCTCAGTTGGCCTTGGATGATGGTGGTGAGTTCGCTGCCAGGATCCCAGCGTCGCAGATGCGCTCCGAATGGGCCGCTGGTACCAACGTGACGGTGTCCTGGCGCCACCAGGATGCCAGTGCACTCGACTGTAATTCCTGACCTTGTTCTTGCAGGTTCTCGCTCGCCGTTCTCGTTTTCTTTTTACCTCAACCTCTGGAGTCCCCACATGTTGCTCAAGAAACTCACCGTTCTCTCCCTGGCCTCTACCGTGCTGCTCGCCCACGCGGCCGAACCCGTGACCGTCATTTCCTTCGGCGGTCTGAACAAGCAAGCGCAAGAGAAGGCCTTCTATCGCCCCTTCGAGAAGTCCGGTCTGGGCAGCGTTCGCGCAGCCGAATACAACGGTGAAATGGCCAAGGTCAAGGCTATGGCTGAAACTGGAAAGGTCAGCTGGGATGTGGTAGAGGTGGAAAGCCCTGACTTGATTCGCGGCTGTAATGAAGGCCTCTTTGAGTCGCTGGATTGGAGCAAGATCGGTGACAAGAGCCAATTCCTGCCCTCGGCAGTCAGCGAATGTGGCGTGGGCATTTTTATCTGGTCCACTGTATTGGCTTACGACAGCAATAAGTTGTCCAAGGCCCCGACTAGCTGGGCTGACTTCTGGGACACTAAGACATTCCCAGGAAAGCGCGCCCTGCGCAAGACGGCCAAGTTCACTCTGGAATTCGCCCTGCTGGCTGATGGCGTCAAGCGTGAAGATGTCTACAAAGTTCTCGCTACCCCGGCCGGTGTGGACCGCGCGTTCCGTAAGCTCGACCAACTCAAGCCCAACATCCAGTGGTGGGAAGCTGGCGCGCAGCCTCTTCAATGGCTCGTGTCTGGTGACGTGGTAATGACGTCGGCCTACAACGGTCGGGTAACCGCCGCACAAGGCGAGGGCCACAAGCTCAATATTGTGTGGACCGACAGCCTGTACGACATGGACAGTTGGGCTATCGTCAAGGGTTCTCCCAACAAGGACCAGAGCATGAAGTTCATCGCATTTGCCAGCAAGCCAGAAAGCCAGAAGGCATTTGCAGAGACCATTCCCTACGGCACGACCAACAAGCGCGCCTCTGCCATGATTGACCCGAAGGCGTTGCAGAACCTGCCGACCGCGCCGGATAACCTGCACGCGGCGCTGAGCGTGAACACGCAGTTCTGGATCGACAACGGTGAGCAATTGGAGCAGCGCTTCAACGCTTGGGCCGCAAAGTAAATCCACTGGCGGTGCGGGACGTTCTTTGTCCGCACACCGCACTGTATTCCCTGAATGTCTTTTTGATGAGTCCACTCCATGTCGTCCTCCAGCCCCACTGCAACACTGGCCGCCTCTGAGGCGAAGCCCATTGTCTCCAGGCCGCCTCTGCGGACACGCCTCAGCAAGCATCGCATCAGCTGGCTGTTGCTGCTGCCCGTACTGCTGTTCCTGCTGACCTGTTTCGTCTGGCCGATCGCCACGGTGCTTTGGCGCAGTGTGGAGAACCCAGAGGTCAGGCGAGCGCTGCCTGAGACACTCGCGACTCTCAAGTCCTGGAATGGGCGTGAGCTGCCCGACGAGGCCAGCTACCGTGCTCTGGCCGAGGACCTGCGGACGGCACGTGATCGTGGAGCGGGTCTGGTACCCACGCTGGGGAAGCGACTAGGCTACGACGACGCTGCGCTGTCCAGTCTGCCATCCGTCACCTTGTCAGCGTTGCGCAAAATCCCTGTCGACGGCACATCCTCAATGCGTGACCAGCTCGTCGAGGCCGTCCCCTTATGGGGGCAAGTGTCTACTTGGAAGACGGTCGTACGTGCAGGCACGCCACTGACGTCGCACTATCAATGGGCGGCGATTGATCGTCGGGTGGATCCGATTACGGGCGAAGTGGTCAAGCGGCCAGCCGAGCAGGCGCTGTACGTAGACGTGATGCTGCGCACGCTTTGGATTTCGGCCATGGTGACGCTGGGATGTGTGTTGTTAGGCTACCCACTGGCTTACTGGCTGTCCCGCCAGCCCACCAGTCGCGCTAACTTACTGATGCTGATGGTGCTGCTGCCATTCTGGACGTCGCTGCTTGTGCGTACTGCCGGCTGGATAGTTTTGCTGCAGTCGGCGGGGATTCTGAACAGAGCGCTCATCTGGATGGGCCTGATCGACAAGCCGCTGGAGCTCGTATTCAATCGTACCGGCGTCTATATCGCCATGACTCACATTCTTTTGCCTTTCATCATCCTACCTCTCTACGCAGTGATGAAGGGTATCTCCGGGCACTATGTGCGAGCGGCGATCTCGTTGGGCGCCCATCCAATCGAGGCATTCTGGCGTGTCTATGTACCACAGACCTATAGCGGTTTGACCGCCGGCGCATTGCTGGTGTTCATCATGGCGATTGGCTACTACATTACGCCAGCCCTTCTGGGTGGGCCGGACGACCAGATGGCCAGTTACTTCGTCGCCTACTACACCAATAGCACTATCAACTGGGGCATGGCCGCAGCGCTGGGCAGTCAGTTGTTGATAGTCGTGCTGCTGCTCTACGTCATTTATGCACGTGCCACCCGTCCGACAGCTGTGAAGCCCGCTTAAATTGCCAGCTAGGAGAATTTTATGCAGAAAACCTATTCCTCCAATGGATCATTGCTTTGGCGCTGGGCCTTTGGACTCTTTTGCAGCGCATTGCTGGTCTATCTGATCCTGCCCATTTTGGTCATGGTGCCGCTCTCGTTCAACGAAGGTTCGTTCTTAAGCTATCCGATCAGCGGCTTTTCTCTGCGCTGGTACAAGGCCTTCCTAGACTCACAAGATTGGATCGACGCGCTGCGCAATAGTCTGATTGTTGCGCCAGCGGCGACGATTCTGGCGACATTGCTAGGCACATTGGCGGCCATGGGCCTGTCTCGGGGAGAATTCCCAGGCAAGGCCTTAGTCATGGCATTGATTATCTCGCCCATGGTGGTGCCGCTGGTTATCGTGGCTGTGGGCATGTACTTCTTCTTTGCACGGATGGACCTCGTCAACACCTATAGTGGCATGATTCTCGCCCATACTGCATTAGGCCTGCCTTTCGTCGTCACCACGGTGAGTGCCACCTTGCAGGGATACGACAGCAACCTGTCACGCGCCGCGGCCAGTCTGGGTGCCTCCCCTATGCTGACCTTTCGGAGAGTTACGCTGCCGCTGATTGGGCCCGGCGTGGCGGCAGGCGCATTGCTTGCTTTTGCTACCTCTTTCGATGAAGTAGTGGTGACACTCTTCCTTGCAGGCCCCACGCAGCGGACCTTGCCGATTCAGATGTTTGGCGGCATTAAGGAAAACCTGGACCCCACCATCGCAGCCGCTGCAACGTTGCTGATTGGATCGGCGTTAGCCCTGCTGATTGTGATGGAGTGGGTGCGTCGCCGTAGTGAGCGGATGCGCGGCAACGGTCACTGAAACATGGTTGGCATCCATTGAATCTAGCCGCTCATGTTGAGTGCATAAAGACTCGAGGATGTTGAACCCACTCTCGAGTCTTGGAAAGACTAGTCCTACGGGCCATATAGCAGGACAGCGGTGTACAATTCTCACCCGGGACCAAATAAATGGATTACGGTGTACAACTTGCTGGAAACCGAAGATATGGAAGACGATCTGAGCCGTGGAGGCAAGATCTACACGAGGCTGTCTGAGTCGCTCATCCGGGGGCAACTCAGGCCGGATGACCGACTCAAGATTCGTGAGCTGGCCGATTCAATGGGAACTAGCGTCACGCCGGTGCGCGATGCAATCCAACAACTCGTCCAGCAAGGCGCATTGGTTATGCGCAGCCCACGCGACATTCGGGTTCGCAGGATTGGCCGTGCCGAGTACATGGAGATTCGTGACATCCGCGTTGAACTCGAGGGCATGGCCGCCGCCGCAGCAACCTCCAAAGCGACCAGCGAGGACATCGAACGACTTCGCGATTTAATGGGTAAGAACGAACGTGCGCTCCGGGAGGAACGTTTCGTAGATGCTGTCCAGTTAAATCAAGCTTTCCATTTCGAATATTGTCGCATCGCGGGCATGCCGACGCTGCTGGAAATTCTCAGTGGGCTGTGGCTCAAGATGGGGCCGTTAATCGCACAGTCATATGAGGCGGGTGGGCGCGACATGGTGGATCACCACTACCCCCTTATCGAGGCCTTCTTGCAGAAAGATCCGCGCGCCGCGCGCATTGCAGTGCAAACGGACATCATATCCGGAGGCAAGGTCATTCTTGACCGTTTGAGCGGTGACGGCGAAAGCACTTAATCCCTCTTTCCTATTGATTTGCTCGCAGATATGACCCTTTCTATTTGACCCACCTTCCATTGCCTGCTGAAGGCAGCTACGCGGTCATACGACCCTTCATATCCCAGCTCTCTTAAGTCTAGGAACATCTGTTTCAGGGTCTTTCTTTGCTTGCGAGATTTGACCGTCTCTGCGCTTAACCAAGCGGAAAGTCTGGGGGCAGGTCAATACCTTTGCTAGGAGCCAAAAAGAAATAGGGCCGGCTGATATCCAGCAATGCAGAATGCCAAGGAATAAATGGCTTAAGCAAAGCAGATGGAACACCGGCAACACTCCAGGAAGGATGAGTAATTAATATGACGAGATATTAAATCGCTAGGGGCAGGTATCCCAGCTGCGATATCGGTGCAAAGGAAGTTCGCGGATACTATTGCAAATAGACCAATGAAGTTAACTTTTTGACTTTATGCGTCCTGTTATATTTTGCGCCGTCGCTAGACCATGTGCATATCGTGAAACGTGCACATGAAAAGAACATCTCTTCAAAAACAGCCAGTATCAGCTGCCAAGATCTTGGGTCAAAATCTTCGTCGCTTCGAAAGGCCAACTCCATTACTCAATCTCCACTCGCCGCTGCATTAGGGTTGGAAGTTGAAACGATCTCCCGATATGTGCGCGGACTGCGCAATCTAAGCTTGGAACAGATAGAAGCGATAGCAAAAATCCTTGACGTTGCCACTTGGAAACTACTCGTCCCAAATAACGATCAGAAGGCTCTTACAAGGCTGATTTCCGCAGATAAACTTACAGCGCTTTCCTCTACCGATCTAGATACGCTTATGTCCTTAATCGGCGTTTACGTTTCAGCGCATGCTCTATCACCTCGTTCATAGAAATGCATTAGTTTCGGTGAAGAAAGATCTATGGGCAGAGATCGTAGGCGAATTTTGGAACAGATAGAAATAGGCTGCGTGCGTAATATTTTGAAAAAAATGCTACGGTAGTGTGGACACTCATCAAGAAGTCCAAAGCCGCTTACAGACTGATTTTCAGACATGTCCATAGGCTCCCCACTAATCCTTGCTGTTCGCAGCGCGACGACGCCGAATCGCTGGCCACCATCGACCGCGCCCTGGAGCTGGGCATCAACCTGCTCGACACGGCCGACATGTACGGTCCCTACACCAATGAAGAACTGCTCGGCCGCGCCATCAAGGGACGCCGCGACAAGTTCTTCATCGCTACCAAGTTCGGTATGCGGCGCGACCCGTCCAATCCGGATGCGCGCGGCGTGGATGGTAGCCCGGCCTACATCCGCCAGGCGGTGGAAGGCAGCCTCAAACGCCTGGGGATCGAGACCATCGATCTCTACTACCAGCACCGCATCGACCCGGCCACGCCCATCGAGGCCACCATGGGCGTGCTGGCCGACCTGGTACGGGCCGGAAAGATCCGCTACATCGGGCTGTCGGAAGCCTCGGCGGCCACGCTGCAGCGCGCACACCGGGTGCATCCGGTGACGGCCCTGCAGAGCGAATATTCCTTGTGGACGCGCGATCCGGAAGCCGACGTGCTGGCGACCTGCCGTGCGCTGGGCATCGGCTTCGTGGCCTACAGCCCCTTGGGCCGGGGCTTTCTGACCGGCACCATCCAGCGCTTTGAAGACCTGGCCGAGGACGATTTCCGCCGCACCAATCCGCGCTTCCAGGGCGAGAATTTCGCCCGCAATCTGCGGCTGGTGGAGCAAGTGAAGGAAATGGCAGCCCGGCATGGCTGCACGCCGGGCCAGCTGGCGCTGGCCTGGGTGATGGCCCAGGACCCGCACATCGTGCCGATCCCGGGCACCAAGCGCCGCCGTTATCTGGAAGAAAATGCGGGCGCCACCGCAGTGAAGCTTTCTTCCGAAAATCTGCTGGCGCTGGAAGCGGTCTTCCCGCGCGGGGCAGCCGCCGGTGAGCGCTACACCGCAGCCAGCATGAGGATGCTCAGCCTCTGAGTGCTCAGCCTCCGAGCAAGCTGGCGGGCGGCGGATCAGGCGTCGCTGCGGGCCGCCGGGTGCTGCGCCAGCGGCACGAAGGTATTGGTGGCCGTATCGTGCGCCAGGATGGAACCGCTCTCGATGTCATAGACCCAGCCATGCAGCCCCAGCCGTCCCTGCGCCAGCGCCACGGCCACCGAGGGATGGGTGCGGATGTTGTTGAGCTGGGCAATCACGTTCTCACGCACCATGCCATCGATACGGTCCTTCTCGGTCTCGTGATGGCGCGACTCGTTGATCATGCGGGCGGCATCGGTGTAATGCAGCCAGTTGCGCACGGCCGGCATGTGATCCAGGCAGGCACAAGTCGCAACCGCCGTCATGGCGCCGCAATCGGAGTGGCCGCAGATGACGATATCGGACACCTTCAGCTGCGCCACCGCATATTCCACCGTCGCACTCACGCCGCCCGGCTCCGGACCGAAGGACGGCACGATATTGCCGGCATTGCGGATGACGAACAGGTCGCCCGGTTCGCGCTGGGTCACCAGCTCGGGCACCATGCGGCTGTCGGAACAGGAGATGAACAGGGTCGTGGGCGTCTGCCCGTTGGCCAGGCTCTTGAACAGTTCTTTACGGGAGGGAAAGACCTCCTGCTGGAAACGCAGGAAGCCGTTGATGATGTCGCGCATGGGGGGATGGCCTTGATTCTTAATGAAGATAGACGCCAGGCGTCGGCGCGAGGCGGATGATATCACCTGCAAACCGGCCGCCCTCCGGCAAGTCGTTATAAGCGTAATAACGAATTACCGCTCTCCGTTAAATTTCATCAAGAAATAGGGATTTTTGTACCGCTACAACTCTTGCTCCCTGATAAAATTGCCGCCTCGAAACTTGTCTGGCGCAATGCCCGGCACTTTCGAGAGCATCAGCCTATATCGAAGGGCATCTGGATTGCCCTTGTCGACATCAACAATTCGGGGAAACAACTATGTTTAGCAGGTATTTCACGGCTGTGGCTGCGGTTGCCATGGCGACGGCGCTCGGGGGTTGCGCCACGGAAAATTCACGCAGTCTGCCAGTGGCTCAGGTGGCCAGTGCGCAGCAGCCATATCAAGGGGCACGCAGCCCGATCGCCGTCGGCAAGTTCGACAACCGTTCCAGCTATCTGCGCGGCATCTTCTCGGACGGCGTGGACCGGCTGGGCGGCCAGGCCAAGACCATCCTGATCACGCATCTGCAGCAGAGCAATCGCTTCTCCGTCATGGACCGCGACAACATGGGCGAACTTGCCCAGGAAGCCAAGCTGAACAAGCAGGCCCAATCCCTCAAGGGTGCCAACTACGTCGTCACCGGCGACGTCACCGAGTTCGGCCGCAAGGAGACCGGCGACCGCCAGCTGTTCGGCATCCTCGGTCGCGGCAAATCGCAGGTGGCCTATGCCAAGGTGGCCCTGAACATCGTGGATGTGAACACCTCGCAGGTGGTGTACTCGTCGCAAGGCGCGGGGGAATACAGTCTGGACAACCGTGAGATCGTCGGTTTCGGCGGTACCGCCAGCTATGACTCCACGCTCAATGGCAAGGTGCTGGACCTGGCCATCCGTGAAGCCGTGCAGAACCTCGTGGCCGGTATCGATTCCGGCGCATGGAAGCCCTGATCCCTCTACACGAACGAGAACGCCCATGATGAACAAGAAACTCGCTGCCGGGTTCGCCCTCGGCCTGGCGCTGGCCCTCTCCGGCTGTGCCAATCAGCAGCAGAAATCCCTCTATGGCTGGGGCAATTACCAGGACCAGCTGTACGAACACTTCAAGACCGAAGGCAACGGCAATGCCGCCGAGATCGCCGCGCTCGAAGAAAACCTGCAGAAGATGCGCTCCAACAACGACGCCGTACCCCCTGGCTACCACGCCCATCTGGGCCTGCTGTACGCCTCCATCGGCAAGGAAGACCAGCTGATCCAGGAACTGCAGACCGAGAAGTCGCTGTTCCCGGAATCCGCACCCTACATGGACTTCCTGATGCGCAACTACAAGAAGGGATTGAGCAAATGATGCTGAACAAATTCAAGGCGCTTGGCGCCGTACTGCTGGCGCTGCTGGCTTCGGGCTGCGCCACCCAGCAAAAGCCGTATGACTATGCCGAGTTCAAGGCCGCGCGTCCGGCCTCGATCCTGGTGCTGCCGCCGATGAACAGCTCTTCCGAGGTCATCGCGCCCTACGGCATGCTGGCGCAGGCCACCCAGCCGCTGGCCGAATCGGGCTACTACGTGATCCCGGTCTCGCTGGCAAACGAGACCTTCAAGCAGAACGGCCTGACCAACGCCGCCGACATCCACGAGGTGCCGGTCAAGAAGCTGCGTGACATTTTCGGTGCCGACGCCGCGCTGTACATCAACGTGACCGACTATGGCACTTCCTACAAGGTGGTCCAGAGTGATACGGTGGTGGCGGCCGATGCCAAGCTGGTCGACCTGCGCTCGGGCAAGACCTTGTGGCAGGGTTCGGCGCGCGCCTCCAGTGCCGAACAGCGTCAGAACCAGAACAATGGTCTGGTGGGCATCCTGCTCTCGGCCGTGGTCAACCAGATCATCAGCACCACCACCGACGCCAGCTACAAGATGGCCAGCGTGACCAGCAACCGCCTGCTGCGTGCCGGCGGCAACAACGGCCTGCTGTACGGTCCGCGTTCGCCGCAATACCAGAAGGACTGAGCAGGTCCGCTTCGCAGTGCTCGCCTGCGCAAGCGCTGCCGAATCGCACAACGCCGCTACGGATCATCACCGCAGCGGCGTTTTTTTCATCTGCGCACAGGCTCGCCTGAAGAAAAGACCCGCACGTGCGGCCAGCGATCAAGTACCGGCCAACTGATATTTGCGGATCTTGTCGTAGAGCGTCTTCTTCGGAATGCCCAGCCGTTCGGCTGCCTGTGCCACGCTGCCTTCGCTGTCCTTCAATGCGGCTGCAATCAGGCCTGCCTCGAACTGTTCCACCTGCTCCGGCAGCGATGCCGACATCGCTGCGGCCGGCACGGCGGCAATCTGCTCCACCCCCAGCACCCAGCGGTCGGCGAAGTTGCGCAGTTCGCGCACATTGCCCGGCCAGTCCCGCTGCTGCCACTGCTGCATCTGCGCTGCCGTCCATGCCGGCACGTCGCGCCGGTAACGCACGGCGGCGGCCTGGCAGAAATGCGCCAGCAGCAAAGGAATATCGCTGCTGCGCTGGTTCAGTGACGGCAGATCGATGGAGACCACGCCGATGCGGTAATACAGGTCTTCCCGGAATTGGCCCTCGGCCGAGAGCTTGAGCAGGTCAGCCTTGCTGGCCGCCACCACGCGGCAATCGATCGCCACCGATTCGTTGCCACCCAGCCGCTCCAGGCGCCGCTCCTGCAATACGCGCAGGAGCTTCACCTGCAGGGCCAGTGGCATGCTCTCGATTTCATCGAGGAAGAGCGTGCCACCGTGCGCGTATTCCAGCTTGCCGATGCGGCGCTTCTGCGCGCCCGTGAAAGCGCCGGCCTCATGACCGAAGATCTCGCTTTCGAACACCGTTTCCGGCAAGGCCCCGCAATTGAGGGCCACGAACGGCCCCTTGCGGCCGCTGGCGGCGTGCAGCTGGCGTGCCACCACTTCCTTGCCGCTGCCGGTCTGGCCATTGATGAGCACGTCCACGTCGGCCGGCCCCAGGCTGCGGATGAGCGTGCGCACCCGCTCGATGGCCGGCGACTGGCCCACCAGTGGCGGCAGTTCCGGGTCCTGCGCCCAGGCTTCGCGCAGGCGGCGGTTTTCCAGTACCAGGCTGCGCTTTTCCTGGGCGCGCAGGGCGATGTCGAGCAGGCTGTCCGAGCCAAAGGGCTTCTCCACGAAATCGTAAGCACCCGCGCGCATGGCTTCCACCGCCATGCCGACGTCGCCGTGGCCGGTGACCACGATCACCGGCAAATCCGCATCGATGCCCACCACATGGGCCAGCACCTGCAAGCCGGACCAGCCGGGCAGGCGCACGTCGGTCACCAGCACGCCCGGGAAATCGCGCGTGAGCAGCGGCAAGGCTTCTTCCGCGCTGGCGCAGGCAGTCACCGTAAAGCCTTCCAGCTCCAGCGCCTGGGCGGTGGCGCGGCGGACCGCCTGTTCGTCCTCGATCAGGATGGCGCTGAGGGTCGTGGCTGGTTTGTCCATCACATCAGTTCTCCGTCTTTTGCAGCGGCAGGCGCACCACGAATTCCGCGCCGCCTTGTTCATGATTATGTGCGCTCAGATGACCATTCATGGCCTGTACGATGGACGAGGAAATCGCCAGCCCCAGTCCCAGCCCCTTGCTCGACGCCTTGGTCGTGAAGAAGGGTTCGAACAGGTGCGGCGCCACCTCGTCGGCAATGCCGGCGCCGGAATCGCGGATACGCAACACCGCCTGCTGGCGCTGCGCATCGACCTCCAGCCTCACGCAGACGCGCTGCTGCGGCGCCTCTTCCACCGCATCCAGGGCATTGCGCAAGAGATTGACGATGACCTGCTCGGTGCGCACCGCGTCGCCCGTCACCTGCACGGCCAGCGGCATGTCGATGCTGACCTCCACGCCCTGCTTCTGGAAGTCGCTGGCGAGCAGCCGCACCGAGGCTTCCACCGCCTGGCGCAGATCGACCGTGGCCACGGCCTCGCGGCTCTTGCGTGCAAATCCCTTGAGCTGGCCGATGATCTTGCCCATGCTGGCGCTGGCGTGGCTGATGTGTTCCAGGTTCTGGGCGACCTGCTCGGTCTGGCCGCGTGCCAGAAACTTCACCGAATTGTCGGCAAAGGCGCGGATGGCTGCCAGCGGCTGGTTCAGTTCATGGGTCATACCGGCGGCCATCTGGCCCAGCATGGCCAGCTTGCCCGCTTGCACCAGTTCGTCCTGGGTGGTGCGTAAGAGGCTTTCGGTCTGCTGCAGCTTGGCGTATTTCGCGGCGATGGCCTGGTTGGCGGCCGTCAGTTCCTCGGTGCGCTGGGCGATTTTCTGATCCAGTTCCTCGGCGGCGCGGCGCAAGGCAGTGCGCGAGGCCAGCCGCTCCTGCAGGCGGCGACGGTGCTGATACCAGGCCAGCAGCGAAATGGCCAGCGCCAGCATGAACAGCGCCGCCGCCATCGCCCACAACATGGCCGTGCGCTGCATGCGCGCCTGCGAAGGAAACAGCATCAACTGCCATCCCAGCCGCCCCACCGGTCGCGACACATGGGTGCCGAAGCCGCGCTGCAAAGCGGGCGGCAAGGTGGATACCGGTGTGATGGGCCGGTCCGCATACTGATGGGTTCCCTCCAGCTCACGCTGTACGGGCGCGCTCAGGGCTTGCAGGCTGTGGTACTTCCATTCGGGACGATTGCTGAGGAAGACCACCCCGCCCGCATCGGTGAGCGTGATGGGATCGCTGCTGCTGCGCCAGGTATGTTCGAACTCGGCCAGGTCCACCTTGACCACCATCACGCCAATGGGCAGATCGCCCTCGGCCTGATCCTGGCGACGATAGATGGGCTGGGCGATGAAGTAGCCGGGTTCGCTGGAGATATTGCCGATGCCGTAGAAGCGCCCTGCCCGCCCCTGGATGGCCTCGCGGAAATACGGCCGGAAACCGAAATCGCGGCCGACATAGCTGAATTCCTCATCCCAGTTGCTGGACGCCAGCGTCACTCCGTGACGGTTCAACATGAAGATATTGACCGCGCGCGACTGCTGCTGGATGGTCTTGAACGCCCGGTTGAGGCGGTCCACCGACAGGGCATCCTCGGGATGCTGCAAGACCTGGCGCACGTCCGACTGGAAGCCCAAGGCGAAGGGCAAGGCTTCATATTTCTGCAGGATCGATTCCAGGTCCAGCGCGGCGATCTGCAGTTGCGCGGCGGCCTGGTTCTGCTGGTCGCTCTCGGCCCGGCCCAGCGCCACGCGATAGGTCGTCCCGCACACCAGCAGGGTGGCGGCCAGGAACAGGGTCAGGATCAGCAGGTTTCGTCGTGCGCGCATGAAGAGAAAGGTCGAAAACAGCGCGGCGCCCCGCAGGGCGCCGCGTTGAAGGCCTCATGATAACGCGCCGCGCGCCCGGGCAGGCAGGCGCGGCCGTGCCCGACACTCAGGCCGGCTTGTGCAGCTTGCCGGCGCTGGCGTCGGCATCGTCGTGATGCTCGTCCGGGTTCATGGCGACATCGCCCTTCAGATGGCCGTGACGCTGCGGGTCAGGCATGCGCAGGCTGATGATCAGCGCCACCAGGCACAGTGCGCTCACGTACCAGTAGAAGGCCGATTCCACCCCGGCCGACTTCAGCGACAGCGCCACGAATTCGGCCGAACCGCCGAAGAGGGCATTGCCCACCGCATAGGACAGGCCCACGCCCAGCGCCCGCACTTCAGGCGGGAACATCTCGGCCTTGATCAGGCCGCTGATGGAGGTATAGAAGCTGACGATGGTCAGGGCCAGGATGGCCAGCGCCATGGCCATGCCGGGGCTGCTCACATCCTTGAGGAAATGCAGGATGGGGAAGGTGCAGACCATGCCCAGGAAGGAGAAGCACAGCATGGAATTGCGGCGGCCGATCTTGTCCGAGATGGCGCCGAAGATCGGTTGCAGGATCATGTAGACGAACAGCGCGCCGGTCATGACGCCGTTGGCGACCTTCGGGTCCATGCCGGCGGTGTTGACCAGGTACTTCTGCATGTAGGTGGTGAAGGTATAGAACATCAGCGAGCCACCGGCGGTGAAGCCCACCACGTTGAGGAAGGCGCGCTTGTGCTGCAGCAAGCCCTTGAGGGTGCCGGCCTCCTTCTTCTTGCGAGCGCCAGCCGAAGAGGTCTCGGCCAGCGAGCTGCGCAGATACATCGCCACCAGCGCACCCACCGCGCCCAGCACGAAGGGAATGCGCCAGCCCCAGGCCATCAGCTCGGCCTTCGTCAGCCACTGCTGCATGGCGAACAGCACCAGCACGGCCAGCAACTGGCCGCCGATCAGGGTCACGTACTGGAAGGAAGCGAAGAAACCACGGCGGCCATTGGGCGCCACCTCGCTCATGTAGGTCGCCGAGGTGCCATATTCACCGCCCACCGACAGGCCCTGGAACAGGCGCGCCAGCAACAGCAGTGCCGGTGCCCAGGCGCCGATGGTGGCGTAGGTCGGCATCACGGCCACGGCCAGCGAGCCGCCGCACATCATCAGCACCGAGATCAGCATGGAGGTCTTGCGGCCGTGTTTGTCGGCGATGCGGCCGAACAGCCAGCCGCCGATGGGACGCATCAGGAAACCGGCCGCAAACACGCCGGCGGTATTCAACAACTGACTGGTGGCATCCCCCTTGGGGAAGAAAGCCGGCGCGAAGTAGATCGCACAGAAGGAATAGACGTAGAAGTCGAACCATTCGACCAGGTTGCCGGAGGAGGCGCCGAGGATGGCGAAGATGCGCTTGCGGTAGTCGGCGGCGCTCAGGGGGGTGCTTGGCGCGCTGCTCGTTTGCGGGGTGACACTCATGAAGATCTCCTGTTGGGGCCACCGCTTCGTCCCGGGGACGGCGCGGGCGGCGAGTCATCGTTCTTGGATGGAACCGGAACAAGGCATAACGCAGAGACCAGCGGGACCGGGCGCGTGAAGACGATGCAAAAGAGCGCATCAGGTGTCTGTCTCCGTGTTTGCTTTTTTGTTTTGGTGTTCATATTGCAGGCTTCGTGCCAGCACGAAAAGCACGGCAATAAAATGGCAAGGCATTGATTAAAAAGGATTTTTACAACATCCGTCAAAAACGGCTGCCAAACCCCGTGCGGATTCCCGGAATGCTGCTGCGCGCCATGTCCGGAAAACCATCCGGCACCACTGGCCACACAATGAAAAACGGCGCATGCCTTGCGACATGCGCCGTCTTCACGGTCTTGCTCTGTCAGGCCTGCGATCAACGCTCCGACAACGCATCCATGACGCACAGGGCGGTCATGTTGATGATGCGGCGCACGGTGGCCGAAGGCGTCAGGATATGAACCGGCTTGGCGCAACCCAGCAGGATGGGGCCGATGGCCACGCCGTTGCCCGAGGCGGTCTTGAGCAGGTTGTAGGCAATGTTGGCGGCATCGATGTTGGGCATGACCAGCAGGTTGGCATCGCCCTTCAACGGCGAATCCGGAATCACCGCATTCAACAGCTTGGAGTCCAGCGCGGTATCGCCGTGCATTTCGCCATCGACTTCCAGGTCCGGCGCGATTTCGCGCAGGATTGCCAGGGCGTCGCGCATCTTGCGGGCCGATTCGTTGTTGCTGGAACCGAAGTTGGAATGCGAGAGCAGTGCGGCGCGCGGATGCAGGCCGAAACGACGCATTTCCTCGGCGGCCAGCATGGTGATCTCGGCCAGTTCGCGGGCGTTGGGGTTTTCGTTGACGTGGGTGTCGACCATCACCAGCTGGCGATTGGGCAGGATCACGGCGTTCATGGCCGCGTAGACGTTGACGCCTTCGCGCTTGCCCAGCACCTGGTCGATGTAGTGCAGGTGCAGCTGGGTGGTGCCGTAGGTGCCGCAGATGAGGCCATCGGCATCGCCCTTGTGGATCGCCATGGAACCGATCAGGGTATGGCGGCGGCGCATTTCCAGCTTGGCGTATTGCTCGGTGACGCCCTTGCGGCGCGACATCTCCAGGAAGGTCTGCCAGTAATCGCGATAGCGGTTGTCGAAGTTGGGGTTGATGACCTCGAAGTCGACACCGGCGCGCAGGCGCAGGCCGAACTTCTGGATGCGCTGTTCCAGCACTTCCGGACGGCCCACCAGGATGGGCTTGGCGAGGTTTTCATCGACCACCACCTGCACCGCGCGCAGCACGCGCTCTTCTTCACCTTCGGCGTAGACGATGCGCTTCTTGGCTTCGGCGGCCTTCTTGGCGACCTGGAAGATCGGGCGCATGAAGGTACCGCTGTGGTAGACGAACTGCTCCAGCTTCTCGATGTAGGCATCCATGTCCTGGATCGGACGGGCGGCTACGCCGGAGCTTTCGGCAGCACGGGCCACGGCCGGCGCGATCTTGATCATCAGACGCGGGTCGAAGGGCTTGGGAATGATGTATTCCGGGCCGAAGGACAGGTTGGAGATGCCATAGGTCGAGGCCACGATATCGGATTGCTCGGCCTGGGCCAGCTCGGCGATGGCGTGCACGGTGGCGATTTCCATCTCGCGGGTGATGGTGGTGGCGCCCGAGTCGAGCGCACCACGGAAGATGTAGGGGAAGCACAGCACGTTATTGACCTGGTTCGGATAATCCGAACGGCCGGTGGCGATGATGGCGTCGTCACGCACGGCCATCACTTCTTCGGGCAGGATTTCCGGGGTCGGGTTGGCCAGGGCCAGCACCAGCGGACGGGCCGCCATCTGCTTGACCATCTCCGGCTTCAACACGCCGGCAGCCGACAGGCCCAGGAAGATGTCGGCATCCGGAATCACTTCGGCCAGGGTGCGGGCATCGGTTTCGCGGGCGAAACGTTCCTTGTCCGGGTCCATCAGTTCCTTGCGACCCTTGTAGACCACGCCGGCCAGGTCGGTGACGAAGATGTTCTCGATGGGGAAGCCCAGATCGACGATCAGGTCCAGGCAGGCCAGCGCAGCCGCGCCCGCGCCGGAGACCACCAGCTTGACGTTCTTGATGTCCTTGCCGACGACCTTCAGGCCGTTCAGGATGGCCGCGCCGACGATGATGGCGGTGCCGTGCTGGTCATCGTGGAAGACCGGGATCTTCATCTTCTCGCGCAGCTTGCGCTCGATGTAGAAGCATTCGGGGGCTTTGATGTCTTCCAGGTTGATGCCGCCGAAGGTCGGCTCCAGGGCCGCGATGACGTCGATCAGCTTGTCGGGGTCGGTTTCATTGATTTCGATGTCGAAGACGTCGATGCCGGCGAACTTCTTGAACAGCACGCCCTTGCCTTCCATGACCGGCTTGGAAGCCAGCGCGCCGATGTTGCCCAGGCCCAGCACGGCGGTACCGTTGCTGATGACGGCCACCAGGTTGCCACGGGCGGTGTAGCGGAAGGCGTTGAGCGGATCGGCGACGATTTCTTCGCAGGCCGCAGCCACGCCCGGAGAATACGCGAGGGAGAGATCACGCTGGTTGGTCAGCAGCTTGGTGGGCGTGACCGCGATCTTGCCGGGGGTCGGAAACTCGTGGTAGTCCAGCGCTGCCTGACGAAGTTGCTGACGCACTTCTTCTTTCTTACTGATCATCGAATCCATACTCTGTATTCTCTAGTTGACTCTAGTTGACTTGCGAAGGGGGTCGATTCTAGCAGAGGTCGGCCCTCAATCATAGGCCGGCAAATCCATGCTGCTCCGCGCAAAGCCTTCTGCCGACTGGCTTTGCGGGGCATCGACCACAAGCGGTGATGACCGCGAACATGGCTTTTCCGGGGTCAGATGACAGCCGTTTGTCGTCTGATGTACGCAGTTGCCTGCAGCGGGTTTTACGCACAAGAGGCTGCCATCGCCCTCCTCGCCGCGGTATTGGGGAAAACCCCTAGCCCCCTCCTGATGCACTCCTCCGCCCCGCCGCGGCCCGCAATCACAAACCAGTTTGCGCTGCACCGCAGCATGGGCGGTAAAGCAGATATTGTGCGCCTGAAGCCGTGACGGATTGGTTACAATCGCGCCATGCTTTCCGAATTCGAACTCATCGCGCGCTATTTCAGTCGCCCGCCCGCGCCCGACAGCCGCACGGCCTTGGGCGTGGGGGACGACTGCGCGCTGATGACACCGGCACCGGGGATGCAGCTGGCCATTTCCAGCGACATGCTGGTAGAGGGCCGCCACTTCTTCCCCGATGCCGATCCCTACCTGCTGGGCCACAAGTGCCTGGCCGTCAACCTCTCCGACCTGGCCGCCATGGGCGCGCAGCCGATTGCCTTCACGCTGGCCCTGGCCTTGCCGCAGGCGCGCGCCGAATGGCTGGCACCGTTCTCGCAAGGGATGCTGGCGCTGGCCGATGAACATGGCTGCGAGCTGATCGGTGGCGATACCACCAAGGGACCGCTGACCATCAGCATCACCGTCTTCGGTGAAGTACCGCCGCAACAGGCGCTGCGCCGCGATGCCGCGCGCGCGGGCGACGACATCTGGGTCTCCGGCACGCTGGGCGATGCGCGGCTGGCGCTGGCCGGCTACCGCCAGGAATTCGACATCAACACCGAAGAACTGCAGCAGGCCGCCCCGCGCATGCATACGCCCACGCCGCGCGTAGCGCTGGGGCTGGCGCTGCGCGGCATTGCGCATGCCGCCATCGATATCTCCGATGGGCTGGCGGGCGACCTCGGGCATATCCTCGACCGTTCGCACGTCGGTGCGACGCTGGACGTGGATGCGCTGCCGCCCGGGCCGGCGCTGCAACAGCGCGACCTGCACCTGCGGCGGCGCTTCTGCCTGTCGGGTGGCGACGATTATGAACTTTGCTTCACCGCCCCGGCGCGCCAGCGCGAGGCCGTCCTGAAAGCCGCCAAATCCGCCGGCACGATGGTCACCCGCATCGGGCACATCGATGCCCAGGCCGGTCTGCGTCTGCTGGATGCCGCCGGAGAACCGCTGCAGGACACGCCGGATTCCTTCGATCACTTCCGTTCATGAACCAAGCTTCTTCGCCCTTCCCGCCGCCGCCTTCGGCCTCGCCCCGCAAACGCAAACCGACCCCGCACTTCATGCTGGCCCATCCGGCGCACTGGATCGCCCAAGGCTTTGGCAGCGGCCTCTCACCCATCATGCCGGGCACGGCCGGAACGCTCTTCGCCTGGCTGTCCTATGCAGTGCTCTCGACCCGCTGGCCGCAGGTCTTCACGGCCGGCAACTGGCTGGCCATCATCGCGGCCGGCTTCATCATCGGTATCTGGGCCTGCCATCGCACCGGGCAGGCGCTGAACTCGCCCGATGACGGCAGCATGGTCTGGGATGAGATCATCGCCTTCTGGCTGGTACTGGTGCTGGTCATGCCGGCCAGCCTGAAGACGCAGTTTGCGGCCTTCGTGGTCTTCCGCTTCTTCGACATGGTGAAGCCGCCGCCCATCGCCTGGTTCGACCGTCGCTTCAAGGGTGGTTTCGGGGTCATGTGGGATGACATCGTGGCGGCCTTCTATACGCTGCTGGTGTTTGCGTTTTGGCACACTTACTGGTGAGCTGAACTGAACAATCAGAACATGTCTGGCACAACAAATCCGGACATCGGAGTATGCTAGTCCACGCACGTCGTTGATCAACCGACCGCAGCGCGCCCGCCACCCGGCGCAGACTGCGGCACAGCCGAGGATGACACTCATGGACAGCACCCTGGACCTGGCCGCCCGCGTGGGCCACACCCTCAAAGCCCGTGGCCTGCTCCTGGCCACCGCCGAATCCTGTACCGGTGGCGGCATCGCCCATGCCATCACCGAAATCGCCGGATCGTCTGAATGGTTCGATTGCGGTTTCGTGACCTATTCGAACGCTTCCAAGAATGAATTGCTGGATATCTCCGAAGCCCTGATCGCCCAGCACGGCGCGGTCAGCGAAGAGATTGCCGGCGCCATGGCCGAAGGGGCGGTGGCCAACAGCAATTCGGACGTGGCCGTCTCCACCACCGGCATCGCCGGCCCCGGCGGTGCGGTGCCGGGCAAACCGGTCGGTACAGTCTGCTTCGGCTGGCGCGTGGGCGACAAGACCTATACCGAGCGCTTAGTCTTCCAGGGCGACCGCCAGCAGGTGCGGGCCCAGACCGTGGAACATTCGCTCAAGGGTCTGCTGAAGCTTCTGGCAGACTGAAGCAGCGAACATGAAGAAAAAGGCGGCGCTCCCTCGGAGTCGCCGCCTTTTTCTTCATCTCTGCTTGCGCAGCTCAGCGGAAGCGGTTGATCGCGTCACGCGTCTCGATAGCCACCCGGCGCGCCGCAGCGGCGAAATCTTCGCTGGCTTGCGGCTTGGCGTAGAGGATGGCACGTGAAGAATTGATCATCATGCCCGTACCCGAGGCCGTCTTGCCGGCCTTGACCGTGGCTTCCACATCGCCACCCTGCGCACCCACGCCCGGCACCAGCAGCGGCATGTCGCCGATGATGGCGCGCACCTGGGCCAGTTCGTGCGGGAAGGTGGCACCGACCACCAGCCCGCACTGGCCGTTGGTATTCCACTTCTCGGCCACCAGACGGGCCACGTGCTGGTACAGCGGCTTGCCATCGACTTCCAGGAACTGCAGGTCGGAGCCACCGGCGTTGGAGGTGCGGCACAGCACGATCACGCCGCGATCCTTCCACTCCAGATAGGGCGAGACCGAATCCCAGCCCATGTAGGGGCTCACCGTGACCACATCGGCGTCATAGCGCTCGAAGGCTTCGCGCGCATATTGTTCGGCGGTGGCGCCGATGTCGCCGCGCTTGGCGTCCAGCACCAGGGGGATTTCGGGGTAGTTGCTGCGCAGGTAGGCGCAGATGCGCTCGAGCTGCTCTTCCGCGCCCAGTGCGGCGAAATAGGCGATCTGCGGCTTGAAGGCGCAGGCGGCTTCAGCGGTGGCATCGATGATGGCGCGGCAGAATTCGAAGATGGCGTCCGGCTTGCCTTGCAGCTCGGCGGGGAATTTCTTCAGGTCGGGGTCCAGGCCGACGCACAGGAGGGAATTGCGCGAAGTCCACGCGGCGTTGAGTTTCTCGATGAATGTCACGGTGATGCCTTTAACTGAAAGATGCGCTATTGTAGCGCGCTGGCCTGTCCCGACCTCGATTTTTGACTGATGTTCGGCCTTTTTCGCGGAACATCGGGCACCAGATCCGGGTTTTCTGGTCTCATGCGCTCCCTTTGCTTCACTTTTGCTACGAGGAAAGACAACATGAAAAAACTCTTCGCCTGGCTGGCCATTGCCATGACTGCCCTCACCCTCTCCGGCTGCGGCTACAACGAATTCCAGGCCAAGGATGAAGCCACCAAGGCCGCCTGGGGCGAAGTGGTCAACCAGTATCAGCGCCGCGCCGACCTGATCCCCAACCTGGTCAACACCGTCAAGGGCTATGCTTCCCATGAGAAGGACACCCTGGAAGCCGTCACCCGCGCCCGTGCCGCGGCCACCAGCTTCCAGATCACCCCCGAGGTGCTCAACGATCCCCAGGCCTTTGCCAAATTCCAGGAGGTGCAGGGGCAATTGTCCTCGGCGCTGTCGCGCCTGATGGCGGTGTCCGAGAACTATCCGCAATTGAAGGCCGATACCAGCTTCCGCGACCTGCAGTCGCAGCTGGAAGGCACCGAGAACCGCATCACCGTGGCACGCCAGCGCTATATTGCCGCTGTGAAGGATTACAACATCCTGGCGCGCAGCTTCCCCACCAACATCACGGCCAAGTTGTTCAGCTATGAAGTAAAACCCTCGTTTACGGTGGAAAACGAAAAAGCCATCTCGACCGCGCCCACGGTCAACTTCGGCAAGTAAGCCGGGGAGCCCCGATTGGCCATGCGCAAGCTGCTCCTGACCTGCTGGCTGCTGGCGTGGATCGCGCTGGCCGGCCCGGCCCGCGCCGATGACGGCCTGGTGCCGGTGCCGCCCTTGTCGGCCCGGGTGATCGATCAGGTCCACCTGCTGCAGCCGCAGCAGCGCCAGGCGCTCGAAGGCGTGCTGGCCGAAATCGAACAGCGCACCGGCAGCCAGATCGGCGTGCTGCTGGTGTCCTCCACCGCGCCCGAAGTCATTGAGCAATACAGCATCCGCGTGGCCGAGGCCTGGAAGCTGGGCCGCAAAGGCGTGGATGACGGCGTGATCCTGATCGTCGCCAGGGACAATCCCAAATCCCTGCGCCGCCTGCGCATCGAAGCCGGGCGTGGCGTACAGGGCAGCCTCACCGATGCGCAATCCAAGCGCATCCTGGAAGACGTGATCGCCCCGCATTTCCGCCAGAACGATTTCTATGGCGGCCTGACGGCGGGCGTGACCGCCATCACCGCGCTGCTGGAACAGGAAAAGCTGCCTGCGGCCAAGCACCGGACCAGCACGGTACAGATCGACAATGGCGCAGGCTGGATCGCGCTGCTGGTGATCGGACTGTTCCTGGTGGTGTTCTTCACGGTATTGCTCAAGTCGCGCCGCAGCAGCCGCAACGCCCTCAACAACAATGACTGGGGACGCGGCGGCAGTACGACGGCCGGGGTCATCATCGGCAGCCTGGTCGATGAGGCCTTGCGCCAGGCCAGTTCCGGACGAGGTGGTTCCCGTTCGGGTGGCGGCGGCTTCGGTGGTGGATTTGGCGGTTCGTCCGGAGGTGGTTTCTCCGGTGGTGGCGGCACATTCGATGGCGGCGGCGCCTCGGGAGACTGGTGACATGGCGCGCAACAATGCATCCCCTTCCCTCTTTGCGCGCCTGCTGCGCCACCTGCGCATGACGCGTGCGACGGCGCGGCGCATCTTTCCCTCTTCCACCCTCAAGGCGATCCAGGCCAGCATCGGCGAAGGTGAGCGACAGCATCGCGCGCAAGTGCGCGTGATCGTCGAAGCCGCGCTCACACTGGGCGCAGTGCGACGCGGCGAAAGCGCCCGGCAGCGCGCGCATGAGCTGTTTTCGCATTACCGCATCTGGGATACCGAGGAAAATTGCGGCGTACTGGTCTACGTCAATCTGGCCGACCGCAAGGTCGAGATCGTGGCTGATCGCGGAGTCAGTGCGAAGATCACGCGGGAGCAATGGCAGCAGGTATGCAGACAGATGACCGCCGGGTATGCCCAAGGGGAATACGAGGCCAGTACCTTGAAGGCGCTGACTGACCTGCATGGATTGCTGCAATCAGTCCTGCCACGTGGGAACGATGGCGACGGGAAAGCGACTAACGAGCTTTCCGACAAGCCCCTGCTGCTCTAGCCAAAAACGGCCGCAGGCAGACATTCCCTCTATGGACTACCTTCGCAAGTTGCTCTCGTTCATTCCGTACGTGATGTTGGGCTGGTTCGCCCTGGTCTTCATTGGCGCGATCATCGAAGCCTTCAGCGGCGAGCACAAGCCCGAGCCCTCGGGCGGCGATGGCGGCTCCGGCGGCGGGATGGTCGATGGAGGGAGCGGCGGTGATGGCGGCGGGGACTGCGGCGGTGGTGGAGATGGCGGTGGCGGCGGAAGTTGCGACTGAGGTGCGCAGGAACTGGCTAACGTCGAGGGTCAGTCATGGAAGCAAGCCTCCCTGGGCTGGCCAGGCGCAATGCCGTGCTGGCGGAGGTGATGCCGATACGCGACGGCGACGGCGGGAAACCACGCCTTCTGGGGGCAACGCATCTCGCAGATTTAATGTGAACAGGCCCTAGGCATCGGAGACAAAAACAACCTCTTGCCGACACAACTGGGTCAGCAAATCACGGAGCAATTGCCTGTCCTCGAAGCCGGATCGCTCCAGCAAGGTGCGAACCTGCAAGCCTGGCGATTCCCTGATCATCCGAATCAGATCGGCAATGCATGGATGGAACTTCATTTTGTGCCCGTCATGCATCAAATAGTCCTGTTCCAGGCCATAAGAAGAATGCGCACGCAGATGCAGGCTTGCCTGCTCATTGATCGAATCCGCGCCGGGATCACCGAAATGCTCCAGCGCCAGAGCCGCCTCATCGCGACTGGCTGCATGAAACTGCTCCATGAAGCGCTGATAGTTTTCTGGCGACTGGATAAAAGTACTGAACAGCGGCCCGATATCAGCCAGAAGCTGCTGATCCTCTTCCCAGCGCTCCAGCGACCGCCGCACCTCAAGGCTGGCATGCATCTGACGCACGCTCCATTCCAGATAATCTGCTGCATACGCCGGGAATGTTCCGATCGCCAGATGAAAGCAGCCTTCGCCCACCGGCAAAGGATCGTGCCACCATCCGCGAGGCAGGTAGAAGACGTCGCCAGGTTCCAGCACGATATCCATACAAGGCTCCGAAGGACACGGGTAGCGATCTTCATAATGCTTGCTTTGCTGAGTATGCAGGGGCGATTCCAGCGAAGGAGGATAGATCAGCCAGCGCTTGCGTCCAATCAACTGGATGGCAAAGACGTCCCGCGTATCCCAATGACAGCGAAATGAACTGCGCTGACCAAACGCCGTATAGGCGCTGCTGACCACCTGCCGGCCGGTGAACTCTCCTACCGCTCGTGCAAAAGCACTGACCTTCGGTTCATGCTTGATCTTGTTGGCGATGAGGGTAGCCCCCTTGCGCATGTAGGCATAGACCACTGGCTTGATGAGTCGATACCGGGGCGTACCGACATCCAGATAACGTTCGACATATTCCTGCTTGGGCCGGATACCGTCGTAGGCGAGCTTGAAGCTGTCCTCGGCAACATTGCAACGTTCGAACAGCGCATTGACATCGCGCCAGGTGAAACTGCCTGGACTCACCGCCCCTCTGACCAGCAAGGGCTTCTTCTCTTGATATACAGCCCGAAAATCAGCGCGGGACATACCAAAATCGATGCACATGACATTCTCCTCATTGGTAACCCGTACCATCCGCGTAATTGGTGCCATCCTGTTGCACCGGCACCGGCGGAGATAAAGGCCCCACAGTAATCGTTCCTCGCGGCAGGTAGGCATCCTCAGCAGGAACCGGCGAGACTGAAATCCACGGCGCCGGCGCAGCCCACCACCAGTCGTTGAAGGGAGACACCATCGGGTCTTCCATGACGGGCTGAACGTCCCGGGACTCGACGTGGACCAGTCCGCCTCCGGGGATGTGCGGGTTCCTCAAGGTCGAGAAATCGTCGCGGTTTGCCATCGGCAAGGTGTGACCTTCGAAGCCTGAGGGATTCATGCCAATTTGCTGAAGACCTTTCCAGACAAAATCGACACAGCTATTGGTGAGAGCATGATAGTTGGACTTGTCGAACCCGAAGGGAGCAGGTGAGAGGAAATACCTCTCCAGTGTTTGCGCTTGCATCTCCGTGATCTTATAGGTGGCGGTAAATTCGGACTCACCTGCATAGGCGTCTTTGTCGCTACGTTGAACCTCGCCCTGAACCGAGTAGATGCCTTCTTTGGAATTTGCTGGTGCAAATCCACCCTGGGAGGTTTTTCCATCGGGATAAGCGATTTCTATCCACACATGCCCCACAAGAGATGCATCGGCGCCTCCTTCCCTATGAAAATAGGTCGTACCAGGCTTCTCAATATGCAACTTCATCATCACATCGCTCATATGATTTCCTTTTAGTATTTTCGATTATCTTTTTCAAAGGCAAACAACGTCATAAAATCGATCTCAGGAACCGCCACTGCATTCTCAAGACGGATGCGATATACGCCAGCGGGGAGCCTCTCCATGAACAAAGCATTTGCATACCAGGTCTCCGCTCCATTGTCGGCGTCCCGACTGAATTTCAGGGATCGTTCCGTGACCAATCGGTCGATGTGAACATCGTTTTTTAAATCAACCGAGTCAATCAGCAGTCGGATTTTTACGGGGTAAGGCTTATGCGGCTCTCTCCAAGCGATGTAACCCTGATAGAGCCGATATAAGGCTTCTTTCTTTTCTTCGGGCCAGTTCTGCTTTAAGACAAAAATCAGATACAGGCCATAAGCACGGTCAGTCTCTTCAACCCGGACCAGCACATCAATTTTCTCCCCACCCTTCTGCAACGGAAAAGGAGTGTGGTATCGACTCTCATGTATCTTTCCGGATACCTGTTCATCCTTTCCCTCCATCGCCAAAGCCTTTGCCGCAAAAGCCAACCCGACAAGGGCCATTATTTTTCTAAGTTTTTTCTTGACCATCATCAATTTCCTTTTTGAATATTGTTCAGCAGCGCTTCTCATCCTCCGCCTCATTGATAGCCCGTACCATCCACGTAAATAAGCTCCATCCAGACATGACCGGCAGACGACGGAACAACACTTCCATCCTGGTGCCGATAATCTGTACCAGGTTTCTCAACATGAATCTTCAGCATCGTAGTGCTCATTTTTCCTCCTTAATGTTTGCTGAGATCTTTCTCGAAAGTGATCAGTGTGTCGAAGTCGATCTCTGGCACGGCTGCCCTATTCTCAAGACAAATGCGGTATACGCCAGCAGGAAGCCGTCCCTGGAAAAGGATTTGCGAAAACCAGATGTCCTCACCGTTATTGACGTCCCGGATGTATAGGGGATATCTCTCCGCCACCAATCGGTCGATATGGACAGCATTTTTCAGGTCTACAGAATCGATCTGAAGATGGATTTTTACTGGATACGCCTTGACTGTTTCCCGCCCGTCGACAAATCCCTTGAAAAGCCGGTATAACGATTCCTTTCTTTCCTCCGGCCAGTTTTTCTTCAAAACAAAAATCAAATACAAGCCGTATGCTCGCTGGGTCTCTTCGACCCGCACCAGCACATCCAATTTTTCTCCGCCCTTTTGTAGAGGGAAGTGAGTGTGGTATCGACTCTCATGTATCTTTTCAGATACCTGCGCGTCCTTCCCAAACGCCGGCAAGGTCTTTATCGAAAGACCCAACCAAACCAAGGCCATTATTTTTCTAAGTTTTTTCTTGACCATCATCAATTTCCTTTTTGAATATTGTTCAGCAGCGCTTCTCATCCTCCGCCTCATTGATAGCCCGTACCATCCGCGTAATTGGTGCCATCCTGTTGCACCGGCACCGGCGGAGATAAAGGCCCGACAGTAATCGTTCCGCGTGGCAGGTAGGCATCTTCAGCGGGAACCGGCGAGACTGAAATCCAGGGCGCTGGCGCAGCCCACCACCAGTCATTGAAGGGTGACACCATTGGCTCTTCCATCACTGGCTGAACGTCCCGGGACTCGACGTTGAGCAGCCCGCCGCCGGGGATCAGGGGGTTCTTCAGATTGGAAAAATTGTCGATATTGCTCATGGGGTGGAGGTCGCCTTCGAAGCGCTCAGGGTTCATCCCTACTTGTTGAAGACCCTTCCAGACGAAATCGACACAGCTGTTTGTCACTGCGTGGTAGTGAGCTTTGTCGAAGCCATATTCCTCAGGCAAACTAATGAAACGCTCCAGCGCTTTAGCTTGTCCCTCGGTAATTACATAGGTAGCTGAAAAGTAGGAATCACCAGCATAAGATTCGCGGTCCGATTCAAATATCTTCCCTTCAACAGAAGCAACGCTAGTCTTGGCCAAAGAAGGTCCGAATCCGGCCTGAATTGAAGTCCCATCAGACCTAACCAACTCCATCCAAGCATGACCTGCCAACGAGGGCGAAACTTCACCGTCAGGATTTTTGTACAATGTTCCAGGAGCTTCAATGTGAAGCTTCAGTAATGCGTTTCCCATGTTTTATTCCTATTTAAAATTTCCGAGTATCTTTTTCGAATGCAAATAGGGTGGAAAAATCGATTTGCGGCGCTGCGGCCAGATTTTCTAAGCGAACCCGATAGGTACCCTCCTGCAAAACACCGAAATGCAGCTTTTGCGCTCGCCATATTTCTTTACTCAGATTCGAGGACTGGCTGAATGCGGGACTTCGTTCCGTGATGATTAGATCAAAGCTTTTTTGATTGCTTTTCTCGACAGGATCTATGCGCAAGCGAACCTTGAAGGGATAAGCCAGGGTTCCCTCATCTCCAAAGACCCATCCCCTGTGCACCCTTCGCAAGTCTTCTTTTTTGTCCATTGACCAACTCAGATCTTCGACCAAAATCAGATAAAAACCATACGCCCGCTTGGTCTTCTCCACTTTGACCAAGATATCAATCGTCTCCCCTCCTTTCTGCACTGGGAAAGGCATATGAAATCCACTCTCATGGACCTTCCCTGACACTGGCAGATCTGTCGCCTGTACAGAGGGAATAGGGACAGCAGAAGCCATTCCGATCAGCACCATCAACTTTCTAAGTTTCTTCTTGACCATCATCTTTCATCTCCTTGTTTTCTTAATTTCAGTACTTGCGGTTATCTTTTTCAAAAGCGAACAGCGTAGCGAAGTCAATTTGCGGAACGGCGGCCAGATTTTCCAGGCGAACCCGATAGACTCCAGTTGGCAGAGCGCTCATAAAAAGCACTTCAGCTCGCCAAGTCTCGCGACCTTCATTGACTGATCGTCCGTATCGAGGAGCACGTTCAGCCACGACCTCATCAATATGAATCTCGTTTTCAGGATCTACCGAATCGATCTTCAAACGGACTCTAGAACCCATTTCATAAATAGGCGTGAGTGCGAGCGAGTCCCGTTTGGGATGAAGTGCAAGGCGCGAATTTGGGTCAAGACTGGGCGTCTTGACCCAAATTCGTAACGCAGCAATTCGCCCAAACGGGCCGCTCCCTCCGGGTTCTGTCCAGAAAGGGCGCTGGCCGCGTTGCGCTCCTTGCGTGTGGCACCGCCACACGACGCGTCGCGCGCCTTGCCAGCGCCCTTTCTGGACAGAACGCATCTCACGCCTATTTATGAAATGGGTTCTAATAGGGTAAGGAAGTGTTCCCGTATCGCCGCCCACCCAGCCATAAAAAATCCGACGCAGATCTTCCTTTTTTTGTATCGGCCAGATTTTTTCTTCCACCAGAATCAGATAGAACCCATAAGCTCGATCCGCCTTGTCGACCCTCACCAATACATCCAACTTTCCCCCTGCTTTCTGTACCGGAAAAGGCATATGAAATCTGCTCTCATGAATCGCCCATGACACGGGCAGCTCTGATGCCTTTACAGAGGGCACAGGAACAGCACAGACCATCCCAATCAGAACCATCAACTTTCCAATTTTTTTCCAGACCATCAATTTCATCTCCTGTCAGATTCTTCGTTGTCCTGTCATTACGCCGACTTATCCGTAGCACCTCCTTTTCTGTCATTGATAAATTTCTCTGCCATATCAGAATCAGCAACCCACAATCACCGTGTCTTCATCCCTTCATCAAGATTCCTGATAATGGGCGCCAGCAAAAATTCGACCACTCGCCTGCGGTCCGTCACGATGTCGGCTTGCACGCTCATCCCGATGCCCACCGCATGACGCACGCCATTACGCTCCAGCGCAGTACTCTCAGGCTTGATGTGCAGTCGATACATCAAGCCGCCTTTGACTGGAAGGCCGGGCGGCTCCACTCCCTTGGCCGCTGTGGCCGCATCGGCACCGCCTGATGCCCGCAGCTCCGCATCGGGGCTGATCCAGGTCACCACGCCAGACAAGGTTCCATACTGCTGGTAAGGAAAGGCATCCACTTTGATATCGACCCGCTGCCCGACGCGCACGAAGCCGGCATCCTCGTTCGATAGCGCGGCCTCTATCAACAAGGGCATCCCCTCCGGGACGATGCTGGCTATGACCTGGCCAGGTGTCACCGCCCCGCCCAAGGTGGTCACGGACAGGCTCTGCACCTGCCCGTCCACGGGCGCGTGCAGCCTTTTCTGCCTCAGCAGTTGTTCGATCCGGGCTTGATCGCTTTGGGCCGCGACCATCAGGGCGGTTTTTTCCTGCGCTTGCGCCAGCAGCGAACTGCGGTACTCCGCTTCCAGAAATTGCAGGCGTTGCTGGGCTGCCAGATATTCCTGCCTCGCCGCCTGCGCCGATGCACGCTGTGAAGCCAGTTCGCCTGCCAGGCTGTTGGCGTTGTCCTGCAATCGCAGATACTCGAAGTGGGCGATGGACTCTCCCGCGTATGGACGCACCCTTTCCACACGTTCGCGCGCAGACTGAAGATTGGCCTGCAGCTTGGCGATCACGGCCGTGGCAGCCGCCTGCTGCATCAGGCGATGCTGACGATTGCGCTCGGCCTCGGCGACCCTGGATTGATGGGCGTGTCGCTGTGCGGTGAACAAGGCCCGTTGTGCGGCGATGCTTTCCGGCAGTGCGTCGGCGACATCGAAGACGGGCTCGCGCTCTTCCAGTTCGGCCTGCAAACGCTCCCGCTCCAGCCGCAACTGGATCAGCTTCTGCGTCACCGCCTTGTGTTCTGCCCGGTTGATGGTGTCATCCAGTTCAACAATCAGGTCGCCCGCTTTCACACGCTGCCCCTCCTTGACATGGATGGCGCGCACCAGAGAGATTTCTGTGGCGTGCAATAGCTGGGTTTTTCCCTCGGGAACCAGCTTGCCCGGCGCGCTCGCGGCCACATCGATCCTGGCCAGGCACGCCCAGATCGACAGCACGGCCAACAAGCTGATCAACATCCACAGCACCGGTCTTCCTGGCGCAGGCTCCCATGGCCCGGGCGGGGTCTTCCATGCGTCCCGTGCGTTGACACTCACGGCCAAGGCTTGAGCGCGACGACGCAAGCGGTCCCGTCCCTGAATGAGCCATTCAACGGCCGGCCGCACGCTTGCCCTCCTGATCTTGCTGCCCATCCATGGTGTAGAGACGACGATACAAACCGTCCCGCTGCATGAGTTCCTCGTGCTTGCCCGCCTCGACAAACCGTCCCTGATCCAGCACCAGGATCTTGCTGGCATGCCTTACCGTGCTCAGCCGGTGCGCGATGACGAACACCGTGCAATGGGGAAAGGCATGGCGCAGATTGTTCTGCACGCGGCGTTCAGATTCGTGGTCGAGGGCGCTGGTGGCCTCATCGAGGATGAGTATGCGGGGCCGCGCATACACGGCCCTGGCAATGGCGATCTTCTGGCGCTGGCCACCCGAGAGCAAAATCCCGCCGCGCTCACCGACAACCGTGTCATACCCCTGAGGCAGGGCCATGATGAAGGCGTGGGCGTCCGCCAGTTCGGCTGCGGCCACGATGGCCTCAAGATTCGTGTCGCCGTCGCTGATGGCGATGTTCTCGCCGATGGTGCCGCTGAAGAGGAAGATGTCTTGCGGCACCACGCTGATCTGGGCGCGCAAGGTGAGCGGATCATGGTGATCCATATCGATGCCATCGACCAGTATCTGTCCTTGCGTGGGTCGATACAATCCATGCAGCAGCTTGGCCAGTGTACTCTTGCCGCCTCCGCTGCGCCCGACGATGCCGATGATGTCGCCCGGCGCCGCCACCAGGGAGAGGCCATCAAGGACGACCGGCGCTTGCGGAGAATACCGAAACACCAGGTCGGTAAGCTGCACATCCCCTCTCACCTCATCAGTCGCGGTCCGGGCACTACCCGCGTCCGACTCAGGCGGGACATTCATGATCTGGCCCAGTTCATCGCTGGACAGGCTCAATTGCTGCAGCTCCTGCCACACCTGGACCACATGAGTCACCGGGTGGATGAAGCGCAAGGCCAGCATCTGGAATGCGATCACCTGTCCCACCGTCAGTTGACCATCCAACACCTGATGAGCACCCAGCCACAAGACCGCTAATACCACTGCGCGCTGTACCAACATATTGAAAGCCGCATTCATGCTGCTCAAGCCACTGGCCTCCCGGGTCGCCGCAACCTGTTCGGACAATGCCTGTTGCCAACGCGACTGCATGGCATTTTCAATGGCGAGGGCCTTGATGGCGTGGATGCCAGAAACCAGTTCGAGCAAGACACTACTCGCCCTGGAAGCCATCTCATGCTTGCGGGCCAGTGTGCGGCGCATCAGTGGGCGTACCACCAGTGAAAAAACGATCAGCACAGGAACCGCCAGCAGCACCACCACCGTGAGAGTGGCGCTATAGCTGAACATGACCGCCACGAACACCAACGTGAAGATCAGATCGACCAGACCGGAGAAGGACGAGCCCGCCAGGATCTGGCGTATCGGTTCCATCTCTCTGGTTTGAGAAAGCAGGACACCCATCGGCCTCGATTCGAAATACCGCAGCGGCAGACGGAGAAGATGTCTTACCACACGCATGCCGAGCAAGGCGTCGATACGCGATGAGACATAGGCCAGCAGACGCGCGCGCAGTATCGAGAACGTTGCTTCGAAGCCGATCAGCACGATCATGGCGACACCCAGCACATGCAAGCTGGCCAGGTTGCGGTGATTGAGTACCTTGTCAATGATCATCTGGCTGAACAGCGGAACGGCTAATGCAAATATCTGCAACGCCAGTGATGCGAAGAGGATTTCCGCTGCGACGGAACGTCTCTCCAGCAAGGGCCGCATCAATTCACTGAGGTCAAAGTTCTTGTCCTTTTCTGCTGTATCCCGCAGGGCATCCAGTTCAATCAGCTGCAGCGGCAGACGGCCCCGGAACGCCTCATGACTGAGGATGCGCGGACGATCCGGCACCCCCTGGATCGAACAGCACCAGTTGCCGTGAGTCCATCCTGATCAGGAGTTGATAGTCCTGCCCTTCCCACTCCAGCAAAGCCGGCAATCTGATGCGTCCTTGCCGGATGCCGTCCAGACGTCTCACCCGGCCCCGCATCGCATAGCGACGCGCCATTTCGACGACAGCGCCTGGCCGTCCTGAGACCAGAGTGGCGTTCCCGTCCATCCCTGCCGGCATCGCGATTCCCAGCGTGGATGCTGCTACGCGCAGGCAGGCCAGCACACGTTGCATGCCTTTGTCGATTGATCCATCGGATGACTTCATGTCTACCTCCTCGTTTTGGTGCTGCGGCAAGCCCCTTCGCTAGAAGGTCGAGCCAGGTCAACTGCCAAGCGCAACGATATTTGCAAATGAGAATCATTATTATTGCCTAATAGGGAAGCGCTGTTAGAGTCGATCGGCGGAGGAGAAATACTTAAGGCAAAAACAATGGACGCAAGATCAAAAAAAAACCGCCGTTCCTCGCGGATCGGCGGTTCTTCGAACAGAACCCTTCTGTATGGATCAGTATCGGCCTAGCCGTTCTCGTACACCCACTGCAACAAGGCATCCTGCGCCTGCTGCCCGTTGGGCGCAGCAGCGTGATTGATCAGGAACACCACCACATAGGTCTTGCCCGAGGCCGCCTGCACATAGCCCGCAATCGATCTCACGTCATTGAGCGTGCCGGTCTTGATGTGCGCCTGGCCGGCCACGCTTTGCGTCTTCAGGCGGCGGCGCATGGTGCCGTCATAGCCCACCAGCGGCAGCGAAGAGACGAACTCCGGCATCAGCGGCGAGCGATACGCCTGCACCAGCACACTGGCCAGCAGCGCCGGCGTCACGCGGTCCACGCGCGAGAGGCCGGCGCCATTCTCGATCACCAGACCAGTGGTGTCGATGCCCTTGTCGCCGAGCCAGCCACGCACCGCACGCGCGCCATTGACGGTATCCCCGGGCTGGGCGCTCATTTCGGCGCCCAGCGTCAAGAGCACCTGGCGCGCCATCACGTTATTGCTGTACTTGTTGATGTCGCGGATGACTTCCGGCAACGGCGGCGACTGCACTTCCACCATCAGCCGCGCCGATGGTGTGACCTGGCCGCTGAGCACCCGTCCCGCAAAACTGCCGCCCAGGTCCGCCCACATCTGCACGAAACTTGCGCCCACGTACTGCACGTTGTTCATGCGATAGGGATGCACATACCACACGCGCGGACCGCAATCGGCCGCATAGCTGCCGGCGAAATTGACAGCGCTGGCATCGTTGTTCATCTTCAGCTTGCCCTGCCAGTCGCCGCACGGCTCCTGCGACAGGCGCGGCGGCGTGAGGGTGATGCCGGCCATGGGCGGGTCCATGCTGACGTTGACGACGCCATTGGCCGCATCCGGCTCGAAGCGGAAGGCCTGGGTACGGTAATTCAACAGCAAGGCGTCAGGGCCGGCGTTGTAGGGCTTCAGCGGGTCGCCATCGAACTGCGACGGGTCATAAGCGGACTCGGCAAAATAGCTGCGGTCCAGCAGCAGATTGCCGCGAATGTCCTTGATGCCGCGCGCACGCAACTGGCGCAGGAACAGCCAGAAATTCTCCAGCACCAGCTTGGGATCACCACCGCCCTTGAGGATCAGGTCGCCATTGAGCACGCCGCCGGAAAGAGTGCCATCGATGTAGGCCTGGGTCTTCCAGGTATAAGTCGGGCCGAGGATCTCGAGCGCGGCATCGGTGGTCACCAGCTTCATCACCGAGGCCGGATTGAAGGGCTGCCCCGTATTGTTGGAGGCCAGCACGCGCTTGCCACTCTCGGCATCGACCACCACCACACCGGTACTCTGCTGCGGGATGCGGGCCACGCGCAGGGCCCCTACCACGGAGGGCGGCAGCCCCTGCGCGCAGACGGCGGTGCTGGTCAGCAAGGCCAGGGCAACGGTGGAAAAAGCAAGACGGGGACACTGCACGATACGGGGGAAGCGGAACATGATTCAGACGAAAGTGAGGAGCAGGCATTATAGGGGATGCGGTGCAAGTCGCCGTCACGCACAGGCGACCCGCTGGCAGAGGACATCAGTACGTCACCTTGCGATGCCACACTCGCAGTCGCAAGGCCCGGTCATCAATGACAGATGCCTGCCGGAAACGGTTCCCCGGCGCGGGCAAAGCAGGGCCGGGCTTGGGCAGGACTGGCTTGCAGAAAGCCGTCCGATGGCGTTACGCTGCGTTACTGAAAGTCATGCCGACCATGTAATCATTGCGTACCTGCCGCACGATGGTCGCTGCCCGGCTGACAGTGCCCGCGGACCAGACGAAAGAAAAACATGAACATGTCTTCCCCCTCCAACCCCGATTGCAAATCCGCGCGGCCCTCATTGCCCGGACTGCTGCGCCTGCTGCGGGACGTGCTCAATCCCCTCGCGCTGTATCGCCAGCGCCCGACACGCGCCGACGATGCCGCTACCGCCTTGCTGGCCGGCAAGGGTGTGCGCTTCGTGCAGCGCATCTATCGTTTGCGGGTGATCGGCCTGGGGGTGGGATTTTTCTGCGTCGCTGCCGGTTTCGTCCAGCATCCTGTCGCGTGGCCGCTGTGGCTGCTGCTGGTCGCGCATGGCTACGTGTGGCCGCACGCGGCGCGCCTGTGGGCGCTCAAGAGTCGCATTCCCTATCGCGCCGAACGGCGCAATCTGGTCATCGATGCCGCCTTCGGCGGCTTCTGGATCGCCGCGCTCCAGGGCAACCTGGTCCCCAGTGCGGTCATCCTCTCGATGTTGTCGATGGACAATATCGCCGCAGGCGGGCTGCGGCTGTTCATGCGCGGGCTGTATGCCAGCCTGCTCGCGGGTGTACTGGGGTGGTGGCTGCTGCAGGCGCAATTCCAGCCGCAGTCGGACCTCAACACCATCCTCGCCTGCCTGCCCATGATGGCGCTCTATCCACTGGCCTTGGGACAGTCGACCTATCTGATGTCCAAGAAGCTGGCCGAGCGTTCGCGTCAGTTCGAGATCGTCAGCCAGCTCGATGGCCTCACGCTGCTCTTCAACCGCCGCTATTGGGAAAGCCTGCTGCTGGGCGAATTCGAACGCCGGCGCCGCCAGAAACCGGCGGACGCACAGACCTTCCTGCTGTTGCTGGACCTGGACCACTTCAAGAGCATCAACGATACCTACGGCCACCTGATCGGTGACGAGGTGTTGCGCAACTTCGCGCGCCTGCTGCGCACCAGGCTGCGCGAGGATGACTGGATCGGTCGCTATGGCGGCGAGGAATTCGGGGTGATCCTGCGTGACGTCCTGCCTGGCGAAGCGCTGGCATTGTCACAGCGGGTGATCGACGCGGTACGCAACCGCAATGATGAAAATAATTTATATGGTTGTACCGTCAGCGCCGGACTGGTGCCCTTCTCCCCGGACATGGAGGCCCATTTCGTCTGGCTGCAACGGGCTGATCATGCCATGTACTGCGCCAAGGAAAGTGGCCGGGATCGTCTGGTGGTCTGGCATCCGGGACTGGAACGCACGCAGGGCGCCCCCAATCAAGCGCCGCCGCCCTGCTGCGCGAGGCCTGCCGGCGACGACTCCACCAAAACGATGGACGCAAAAAAGGCCGATGTTTTCGGGGCCGCCACGAGACCACTGTGAAAACATCGACCTAGGGAAACCAAGGCGGGGCAATCGGCATGACGGAATGATAGGCGTACTTCGCTAGAAAAATGCCTGCGCCGATGCCCCGGCCACTGCCGCAACGAGCGGCAAAGCGGGCCGCAGAAAGCCCGCTAAATTAGCACTGGCAGTGCTTCCAGTACTAAAAGGGCGAGCAGCGCGCCGAAGACCGCGCCCACTGCTCTCAAACTGGTACGGACCACCCGTGAAGCCACCGGTACCTCCCCGCAGAGCAACAGTCCGGCCAAAGCCATGGGGAGGAAGAACATCAGATTGTTCATGATGAGGTTGGGCATGATACGTCTCCTGGGCGAGTTTATTGGTCTTGCGCGGACTACTGCGCAGTCTCTCGTTGATGGCTTGCCTCGGTTCGAGTATATGCCGTACACCATAGAAGACAAGGCTCACCGGGCGAGAATCGTTGCTGCACAGCAGCGTACAAAGCGCCGGAGTGCGGCTTCTTCCATCACATCGTGAAGCAAAAAGCTTGCTCTCAAGTCTGTTGCAGATGCACAAATTTTCCGCATCAGGCGGGATTTGCCTTGACCCTGTTTTCCGCGCGGGCGTAGAATTCGCCCGTTTTCATTTTCTGGAGTCCCTCTCATGGGCACTTGTTCGGGTGACAGTTGTTGCCGGTTAATTCCGGGTTAAGCCTAGGCAAGGATTTCAGCAGGACTTTCTCCTGTCGTCATCTTGCACCAGGCAGATGACGGCATTTCATGTCGGCAGCGCACGGCCTTTTTCTGGCCGATATCAGCATCAGCAGCGCCGCCGGCAACGATATTCCCTCACAACGACAGATCGACGATCGACCGCCGCAGACACGGCGTCAGAACGCATGCCGCATCACGACCATCCGACGCCGGCTTGAGCCTGCCGCCGGATGATCCGATGCCGGCGCGCGCGTTGACGCAGCACGTTCCGCATGGCCAGCCGCCATGCGGCTGCACGTCCGCTTGCGCCATCAGGCGCCGATGACAGGGGCTCCGCTCAACCAGGCGGAGGCTGCAATGCGACAGACATATCCATCATGAACACGCGAAGACCCGGCGCGCCGCTGGCCGCCCGTTGATGCGGGGGCCGGCCACGGCGCCCAACCCCATGCCGGCCCGCCCCAGATGCAGGCCGACGCGATGCAAACCGCTTCGTCCACGGGACGAGGCCCAACAAGAAAAGAAGCACGCCATGACTCTGAACCTGCTGAAAGAAACCTTTGTCAGCTTCATCCGCGCACGCGGTATGGATCGCCACTTCCGCCGCCTGGGCATGGACATGTTCCGCAGCGCCCCGGTGACGCGCGACGTCCCGCAACCCCTGGCCGAGCAATTGAGCGATGCCTCCCGCAGCGAGGCCCAGGCCCTGCTGCAGCGCCTGCACACACGGCTGGATGGCCTGACCGAATCGGAAGCCGATGCCATCCGCGAGCACAGCGGCCCCAACGAAGTCGAGCACGAGAAGCCGCTGACGTGGTACGTCCACCTGTGGCACTGCTACAAGAACCCCTTCAACCTGCTGCTGACCCTGCTGGCGGCCGTGTCCTTCTACACCGACGACATGAAGGCCGCCACCGTCATCGGCACCATGGTGGTGGTCTCCACGCTGCTGCGCTTCGTCCAGGAGGCGCGCTCCAACACCGCTGCCGACAAGCTCAAGGCCATGGTCAGCAATACCGCGACCGTGATGCGCCACGACCAGGTGGAAGAGATCGCCGCCGAAGCCCAGCGCTACTTCGACGTGACCCTGCATCCCAAGGGCGCGCGCCGGGTCGAGGTGCCGATCCGCAAGCTGGTGCCGGGCGACATCGTGCTGCTCTCGGCCGGCGACATGATTCCCGCCGACCTGCGTCTGTTGGCTGCCAAGGATCTGTTCGTGAGCCAGGCTGCGATGACCGGTGAATCGCTGCCGGTAGAAAAATTCGTCTCCCCCGGCAACCTCAAGACCAGCAGCCCCCTGGAGCTGGACAACCTGTGCTTCATGGGCAGCAACGTGGTCAGCGGCTCGGCCACGGGCGTGGTGCTGACCACCGGCAAGCGCACCTACTTCGGCGCGCTGGCCGAGCGCGTCACCGCCACCGACCGCACCCCGACGGCCTTCCAGGCGGGCGTGAACAAGGTGAGCTGGCTGCTGATCCGCTTCATGCTGGTGATGACGCCGGTGGTGTTCTTCATCAACGGCTTCACCAAGGGCGACTGGGTGGAGGCTTTCCTGTTCGGCCTGTCGGTGGCCGTGGGCCTCACGCCCGAGATGCTGCCCATGATCGTGACCTCGACCCTGGCCAAGGGCGCGGTGGCGCTGTCGCGCAAGAAGGTGATCGTCAAGCGGCTCGATGCGATCCAGAATTTCGGTGCCATGGACGTGCTGTGCACCGACAAGACCGGCACGCTCACGCAGGACAAGATTTTCCTGGAACGTCATACCGACATCCACGGCGAGCCCGACGATGAAGTGCTGCAATACGCCTATCTGAACAGCTATTACCAGACCGGCCTGAAGAACCTGCTGGACGTGGCCGTGCTGGAGCATGCCGAGCTGCAACGTGAAATGTCCATCGCTTCGGCCTATCGCAAGGTCGATGAAATTCCTTTCGACTTCCAGCGCCGCCGCATGTCGGTGGTGGTGTCCGAGCGCGAGGATCACCATGAGCTGATCTGCAAGGGCGCCGTCGAGGAAATCGTCTCGGTCTGCTCGCGTGCCCGCGTCAATGGCGAAGTGGTGCCGCTGACACCGGCCCTGCTCGAAGAGATCCGTGCCACCACCGGCCGCCTGAACGCCGAGGGCCTGCGTGTGGTGGGAGTCGCTGCCAAGGACTTGCCGCCGACCAAGGAGGTCTACAGCCTGGCCGATGAATCGGACCTGGTGCTGATCGGCTACATCACCTTCCTCGACCCGCCCAAGGAATCGACCGCTCCGGCCCTGGCCGCCCTTCGCGCCCACGGCGTGAAGGTCAAGATCCTGACCGGCGACAATGAACTGGTCACCGCCAAGATCTGCCGCGAGGTCGGACTGGAGGTCAAGGGCATGCTGCTGGGTTCCTATGTGGAAAAGATGAGCGATGCCGAACTGTCGCAGGCGGTGCAAACCGTGACCGTCTTCGCCAAGCTCTCGCCGGCCCACAAGGAGCGCATCGTGCGCGTGCTGCATGACCGTGGCCACGTGGTCGGTTTCATGGGCGACGGCATCAACGACGCCCCGGCCCTGCGTGCCGCCGACATCGGCATCTCGGTGGATACGGCGGTCGATATCGCCAAGGAAGCGGCCGACCTGATCCTGCTGGAAAAGAGCCTGATGGTACTGGAAGAAGGCGTGCTGGAAGGCCGCAAGACCTTCGCCAACATGCTCAAATACATCAAGATGACGGCCAGCTCCAACTTCGGCAATGTCTTCTCGGTCCTGATCGCCAGCGCCTTCCTGCCTTTCCTGCCGATGCTGCCCTTGCATCTGCTGGTGCAGAACCTGCTGTATGACGTCTCGCAGATCTCGATCCCGTTCGACAACGTGGACAAGGAATTCCTGGAAAAACCGCAGCGCTGGGATGCCGGTGACATCGGCCGTTTCATGGTCTTCTTCGGTCCGATCAGCTCGATCTTCGACATCACGACCTTTGCGCTGATGTGGTTCATCTTCGGTGCCAGCTCGCCGGAACATCAAACCCTGTTCCAGTCCGGCTGGTTCATCGAAGGGCTGCTGTCGCAGACGCTGATCGTGCACATGATCCGCACGCGCCGCATCCCCTTCTTCCAGAGCCGCGCCTCATGGCCGCTGATGGGCATGACGCTGGCCATCATGGCCATCGGCATTGCGATCCCGATGACACCGCTGGCGCATTACTTCAAGCTGGAGGCGCTGCCGCTGTCCTACTTCCCGTGGCTGGTGGCGATCCTGGTCGCCTATGCGGTGCTGATTCAGGGGATGAAGGGGTGGTATGCCAAGCGGTATGGGTGGCAGTGAGCGACAGCCTGAGTTCTGAAATGAAAATGCCTGCTCTACGGAGCAGGCATTTTTACGCATAGCGCCCACGCGGCGCAATACGCAGCGCTCACCTGCGCGGCAACCTCACCGTCACCATCGTCTGCACCTGATCGTCAGAAGTCATAGTGATGCTCCCGCCATGCGCCTTGACGATCTGCTGGGCGATGAACAGTCCCAGGCCCAGCCCTTCCTTGCGGCCGATCTCGCGTTCGCCACCACGGAAGGGATCGAAGATCACCGGCAGCAGCGCCGCCGGAATCACGCCGCGATTGGCGATGGTCATCACCACTTCCTGCTCGCTACGGCCATCGATGCCGATGCAGACCGGGCTGCCCGCCACACCATGCTGCAAGGCATTGCCCAGCAGGTTGGCGGCCACCTGTGCCAGGCGGTCGCCGTCCCAATAGCCGTTGTCATCCCCTTCGATACGACGCTCGATGATGCTGCCCGGATAGGTGGTCTGGTATTCCTGCACCACCCGTTCGGTAATCTCGCCCAGGCAGGCGCTGGCGCGCGCCAGCGGGATACCGCCGGCCAGACGGGCGCGGGCCAGGTCGAGCATGTTCTCGATCAGCTTGGCCATGCGCTTGCCGCCATTGAGGATCTGTTGCGAGGCCTTCTGCGCCACCTCTTCCTTGTAGGTCCGCTGCAAGAGCGTCGCGGCCATCACCACCGCACTCAAGGGATTGCGCAAGTCGTGGCCGAGAATGGCCACGAACATCTCGTTCATGCGCAGGGTCTCGGTGCGCTCCTGCAATTCCAGCGCCAGCAACTGCTTCTGGCGATACAACTGGAAGAACACCTCGGCCTTGTTGCGCAGGATGTGCGGCTCGATGGGCTTGTAGAGGAAATCCACCGCGCCGCTCTCGTAACCCTTGAACAAGCGGCGCTCGTCGCGCACACCGGCCGTCACGAAAATCAGCGGCACGTTGCGGGTGCGCTCGCTGCCGCGGATCAGCTCGGCCAGCTCGAAGCCATCCATGTCCGGCATCTGCACGTCTAGGAAGGCCAGCGCCACCTCATGCTGCAGCAGCAGTTCGAGCGCTTCCAGGCCCGACCGCGCCAGCAGCAGTTCGACATCATCCCGCCGCAGCAGGGCCGAGAGGGCCAACAAATTTTCGTCGAGATCGTCGACCAACAGGAATTTCACCCGCGGCAGGTCTCTCTCTTTGTGCTTTTCTGTCACCTGCGTTCCTTTTCCTGGTCATTCCCTGTTACGCCCAGGGTGCGCAGCAGATCAGCGATCTGCGGGAGTGTGAGCACATAATCGATCTTCCCCAGTGCCAATGCCTGTGCCGGCATGTAAGGCACCTGTGCCTGTTGCGGACTTTGTACCACGGTGACGCCACCGGCGCGCGCAATGGCCTGCAATCCGGCCGCGCCATCATGATTGCCACCGGTCAGCACGATGCCCAGCAGGCGTTCACGGTAGACATCGGCGGCCGACTCGAAGAGCACGTCAATCGCCGGGCGCGAATAATTCACCAGTTCATCGTTGGACATGGCCAGCAAGGGCCCGTCTTCGCTGCGATCCACCAGCAGATGGTAATCCGGCGGCGCGAAATAGATCACGCCGGGTTCAACCGGCTCCTTGTCCTGCGCTTCCACCACCGGCTGACCGCAGCGGTCGGCAAATATCCTGGCCAGCAGGCTGGGCCGCTCGCGCGGAATGTGCAGCACCACCATCGTGGCCACTCGCGCACCCCGCCGCAGCGCAGGAAGGATCTCCGACAGGGCTTCCACCCCGCCGGCCGAGGCGCCGATGACGATCGCGTCGATGGCCCGTCCACCCAGGGCTGGCAAGGGCAAGGGACTCACAGGTCGCCCTTCTTCTGGAAGATGCGGTCTTCCCGCGCCACTTCATCGAAGGCCACGCCATGCGAGGAAAAGCGCATCGACTCCTTGGAACCCAGCCCCAGGAAGCCCTTGCGTACCAGCGATTCGCGGAACAGCCCGAGCGCACGTTCCTGCAGATGGCGGTTGAAATAGATCAGCACATTGCGGCAGGACACCAGGTGCATCTCCGCAAACACACTGTCGGTGGCCAGGCTGTGGTCGGAAAAGACCACGTTCTTGCGCAGCGATTTATCGAACATCACGGCACCATAGGCGGCCGTATAGTAATCCGAAAGCGAGGTCCGTGCGCCGGATTTCTGATGGTTGCTGGTAAAGCCGGCGATACGGTCCAGATCGTAGACACCGGCTTCCGCCTTCTTCAGGGCGGCCTGGTTGATGTCGGTAGCGTAGATGATGCTGCGTTCAAGCAGCCCTTCCTCGCGCAGCAGGATCGCCAGCGAATAGACTTCCTCGCCGCTGCTGCAGCCGGCCACCCAGATCTTCAGCGAGGGATAGGTGCGCAGCAGCGGCACCACCTTTTCCCTCAGCGCGAGGAAGTAACCGGGATCGCGGAACATCTCGCTGACCTGCACCGTGAGGTAATCCATGAGTGCCGGAAAGACCGCCGCATCATGCAGCACCTTGTCCTGCAATTGCGACAGCGTCTCGCAGTGGAAACGGATCATGGCCGTGGCCAGGCGGCGCTTCAGCGACGCACCGGCATAGCCGCGAAAATCGCAGTGGTACTTGAGGTAGATGGCATCGAGCAGCAACTGCATCTCGATATCGAAATGCCGGTTGGCCAGTGCCTGGTTTATTTCGGCATCCATACGCGTACCAGGGACAGCAGTTTTTCCACATCCAGGGGCTTGGCAATGTAATCGTTGGCGCCTGCGGCCAGACACTTCTCCTGGTCATCCTTCATGGCCTTGGCGGTCAGTGCGATGATGGGCAGGCGCCGCCAGATGGCCTGCTTGCGGATCTCGCGCATGGCGGTCAGTCCATCCATCTCGGGCATCATGATATCCATCAGCACCAGGTCGATCGGCGCGCCGGCTTGCTCCTGGCTGCGCTGCAGAGCTTGCAGGGCTTCGCGGCCATTGCGGGCGATGTCGACCTTCATGCCCTTGGGTTCCAGCACCGAGGATAGCGCAAAGATGTTGCGCACGTCGTCTTCCACCACCAGGATGCGGCGCCCTTCGAACACCGTCTCGCGGTCACGCGCCACCTTGAGCATGCGCTGGCTCTCGGGCGGCAGCGTGGTTTCCACCTGGTGCAGGAACAGCGTCACTTCATCGAGCAGGCGCTCCGGCGAGCGCGCATCCTTGATGATGATGGAGCGCGAGAAGCGGCGCAGGTGCTGCTCTTCCTCGGCCGAGAGCGAACGCCCGGTATAGACGATCACCGGTGGGAAGGCCACGTGCTCCTGCTCGGCCATCTTCTCCAGCAGCTGATAGCCGGAGAGATCGGGCAGGTTCAGGTCCATCACCATGCAGTCGAAGGTGGTCTCGCGCAGGCGCGCCAGCGCATCGGTGGCGGTGCGCACGCCGACCAGGTTGATGTTCTCGCCGGCCAGCAGCTGGCGGATGCTGTCGAGCTGGCGGGCATCATCCTCGACCACCAGCACGTGCCGCAGTCCCTGCAGGAACTTGGCTTCCAGCTTGCGGATGGCGCCCACCAGTTCCTCGCGCTGCACCGGTTTCAAGGCATAGCCGATGGCACCGCGTTCCAGCGCCTCATGCGAATAATCCGCCACCGAGACCACGTGCACCGGGATATGGCGTGTCTTGGGATTGCGCTTGATCTGGTCCAGCACGCCCAGGCCCGAGAAGTCAGGCAGGTTCATGTCCATCAGGATGGCGCTGGGCCGATACATCTCGGCCGCCGCCACGCCCTCGTTGGCCGAATGCGTGACCACGCACTGGAAGCCCATCTCATGGGACAGGTCACGCAGGATCATGGCGAACGCCGCATCATCCTCGATCACCAGGATCAGGCGCGAGGACGATTCGATGCGGTGGCGGTCATCGTCGATGGCGATGTCCTGCAGTTTCACCGGCGCTGCCGGCACTACCTGCAGAGCAGGAATGCGCACGTCCGGTGCAGTGGCCACCTGGGCTGCCTGCAAGGTGGCGGCAGCGCTGGTGGTGGCCGACGACTCGGCGCGGACCACGGCCGACTCGCCGCTGTAGACCTGCGGCAGCGAGAGCGTGAAGATGCTGCCCTCGCCGACCCGGCTCTGCACCTGGATGTCACCGCCCAGCAAATGCGCCAGGTCGCGCGAGATCGACAGGCCCAGACCGGTGCCACCGTACTTGCGGTGGGTGCTGCCATCGGCCTGGCGGAAGGCTTCGAAGATGAACTGGTGCTGGTCGGCGCCAATGCCGATGCCCGTATCGCGCACGGCAAAGGCGATGCGTCCGCCCGCATCCGGATAGATGCGCAGGCTGACCTCGCCCTTCTCGGTGAATTTGATGGCGTTGGAGAGCAGGTTCTTCAATATCTGGCCCAGGCGATGCATGTCGGTTTCCATGCGCTGCGGCACGCCCGCATCGACCTCGACCTTGAAGGCCAGTCCCTTCTGCTGCGCCGTCATGGCGAAACTGGCCTTGAGTTCCTCGGCCATCTTGGCGACCACGAAGGATTCGGCAATGATGTCGAGCTTGCCGGCCTCCATCTTCGACAGATCGAGGATGTCGTTGATCAAGGCCAGCAGGTCGTTGCCCGCCGAGGAAATAGTTTGCGCAAAACGCACCTGTTCCTCGGAGAGATTGCCCTGCTTGTTGTCGGCCAACAGCTTGGCCAGGATCAGGGTGGAGTTCAGCGGTGTGCGCAGCTCGTGGCTCATGTTGGCCAGGAACTCGCTCTTGTACTGGTTGGCGCGTTCCAGCTCGGTGGCCTTTTCCAGCAGCACCACCTGGGTCTTGGCGAGGTCTTCCTTCTGCAGTTCCAGCAGCTGGGTCTGTTCTTCCAGCTGGGCATTGGTTTCTTCCAGTTCGGCCTGCTGGGTTTCCAGGCGCAGTTGCGAGGCTTTCAGGGCCTGGCCCTGCTCTTCCAGCTCTTCATTGTTGACCCGCAGTTCTTCCTGCTGGGCCTGCAATTCCTCGGACTGGCGCTGGGTTTCTTCCAGCAGTTCTTCCAGGCGGGTGCGATCCTTGGAGGAACGCACGGCGATGGCGATCTGGTCCGACAGGCGCGCCAGCAGCTCTTCTTCCTCGGGGCGCACGCGGCGCAGGAAGCCCAGTTCGAACACCGCCTGCACCTGGCCGTCGGCCGCCGCCGGTACGATCAGCAGTTCGCACGGGGCATGACGGCCCACCGAGGAAGACACGGTGAGGTATTGCTCCGGCACCTCCCTGACATGCATCGGGCGGTTGAGCTTGGCGGCCTGGCCCAGCAAGCCCTGACCCTCGCGCAGATGAGGCGGCTGGGCAGTGTCGTCCTCCTCCAGCGCATAGGCCGCGAAGCGCTGGAACTCGCCGCGTTCGGTGCGCAGGTAGATGGCACCGACCTGCGCATTCAGATAGGCCGTGAGGAAAGCCAGCGTGTTCTCGCCCAGCGCGCCCAGACGCTGTTCGCCCTGCAGGCGTTCGGCCAGGCCCATCTGGCCGGCGCGGATCCAGGCCTGCTTTTCGCGGGCGCGATAGTCGCGCGATGTGGTGACGGCGGCCGCCAGGATGAGCACCAGCAGCAAGGCCGATCCGCCCCAGGCTACGGCGGTGGAAAACACCACGGCATCGCGCCAGTCCGACTGGCGGCCGGCCAGAAGCTCACGTTCCTGCTCTTCCATGTCGCGCGTGAGCACGCGCACCCGGTCCATGTACATCTTGCCGCGATCGGACTGCACCACCGCCAGTGCGCCGGCGGTGTCGCCATTGCGGCGGCGGGTGATGGTATCGGCCAGCTCTTCGAGCTTGTCAGCAGCCACGCGCTCCACTTGCGACAGGCGCTGCAACTGGTCGGGGTTGTCGGAGAGCAGTTCGCGCAGCTGGGCGATTTCGCCCGGCAACGCGGCGCGCGCCTGATTGTAGGGACTGAGATAGGACTCGGTGCCGGTCAGCAGGAAGCCGCGCTGACTGGTCTCGGCATCCTTCAAGGTCGACACCAGCACCTGCAGTTGCTCGCGCACCTTCATGGAGTGCGATACCGCATTGGCGGCTTCGCCCCGGCTGACCGAGGCCTCGTAGGTGAACAGGGCGATCAGCAACACGGCCAGGATGGCAACGGCAAAACCGGTCAGCGGCCCCAGGGGCAGCGGTAGTCCGGAAAAGGCGCCCTTGCCCTGGCGCTTCAACATGGCAATACGTTCTTCAGCTTGGCTGGAATAAACCCGCACGGTGCGCTCCGTTGTTGGAATCATTGGTCGAGCTGCGAGGGGCTGTCTGTGGTCTTGCCCCCTCCCCTTGGTATTGCTGACGGGAAAGCCGGGGATTATACGGCCGGCTTCCGGTTTGCGCAGGGCGCCTGCGCATGCGGTGCAAACGCATGCGCACGGCCCTGAACCCGGCTAGGACAAAGCGCCGCCGCGTCGGTTCCGTAACGCTGTCATCCGGGCGCCGACAGGCCGCGTCAATTGCCGGCAAGGCCGGCGGCGATATTGATGGACAAGCCGATGATGGCAGCGTTGAAGACGAAGCAGATCAGCGAGTGCGCCAGCACCGCCTTGCGCATTGCGCGCGTGGCCACGGCCACGTCCGAGGTCTGCACGGCCACGCTGATGGTGAAGGCGAAATACAGAAAATCCCAGTAGCCCGGATTGCGGATGCCGTCCGGAAAGCGCAGCGGCGGCGCATCCGGGTTGTCGTCATCGGCATAGAACAGGCGCGCGTAATGCAGCGTGAAGATGGTGCCGATCAAGGCCCAGGAACCAAAAACGGTGGAGGCCGTGAAGGCGTAGCGCAACAGTCGCCCACCTTCCGTGTGATGACTGCTGCCGCCCAGTTCGACCAGGATGGCCAGCAGACTGGCAATGGCGGCCACGCAGATCATCACCAGCACCACGTGGGCGCTTTCATCCTCGGTCTCGGCCAGTCGCTTGACCGCCCTGGCATCGGCCCGCAGCATCATCAGCCACAGGCTCAGCAGATAGAACCAGACCCCGGCATTCCAGCCGATGAGGCTGCGGCCGATCCAGGTGCTGGCAGGAATGAGGAGGGAGGCGGCGATCCCGACGCCGATGCCGATGAGCAAGCGCGGATGGACCTGGACGATGTGGCGGGCGACGGACATTGTTCTTGTTGATGTGCAGGCTGCGGTAAAGGCGCCATGGATGGGCTGGACATTAGCATGCCCGGCCCGCCCGCGCCAGCCGCGTCCGCTGCCTAGAACTCATGCTCCTTCAACGCCCGCTCGGCACGTTCGCGGGCGCTGGCCAGGGCTTCTTCCTCGGTCGGGAAGATGCCGACGGGAATGTAGGTTTCAGCGATCTCCGGCTCGCGCGAGAGGCGCACGAAGACTTGCGCTTCGTAGCCTTCGTCGGGTTTTTCCACCGCGTCATAGCGGGCGATGTGGGTACCGCTTTGCAATACCTTGTCGGTCATGCTGCCTCCTGTGTCGTCGACGATGAAGTCCGTTGGACACAGCGGCAGGCATGAGGTTCGGCGAGGCAAAGATGCCGTGCGACAAGCGCGACCATCACGGAGAAAGGCTCAGGCAGGCAGCGGGAAACGCACCGTGAAGATGGTGCCCTGCCCCTGCTCCTTGCAGTCCACCGTGATGACGCCGCCATGGTCATGCGCGATCTCGCGCACGATGGCCAGGCCCAGGCCACTGCCGGCGATCTTGTCGTTGGCGCGGTAGTAGCGGTCGAAGATCAGCTCGCGGTGCTCGGGGGCAATGCCGGGACCGGAGTCTTCCACCGAGAGGACGGTTGCGCCCTGCTGTTCCAGGCAGCGCACCGTCACCGTGCCGTGCTGGGGGGAATAGCGCACGGCATTGTCGATGAGGTTGTCGATCAGGTCGGCGAGCAGGAAGCGGTCACCGCGCAGGCGCGCCGGCTGCAGGTCGAAGCCGAGGTCGATCTGCTTCTTGTCGGCCTCTTCGATGAAGTGCTGTACCGATTCTTCCACCAGCTTGTTCAGCGACAGGTCTTCCAGCTTGCGGCTTTCGAACAGACCCGGCTCGGAACGCGCCAGCGCCAGCAGTTGCCGGCTCTGACGGATCATGCGCTCCACCGAGGAATTCATCATTGCCAGCGAGCGGGCGGTATCGGGCTGGTCCTGATGCTTGTCGTGCAGCAGTTCCAGTTGCAGCTTCAGGCCCGTCAGGGGCGTGCGCAACTGATGAGCCACGTCGGCCATGAAATTCTGCTGCGCCTGTTCGCCCTTGCTGATGCGGCCCATCAGCTCGTTCATGGCCACGATCAGCGGTTGCAGTTCCACCGGTGCGCCGATGCCGTCGATGGCACCCAGCTTGCCGTGGCCGCGCTGCTCCAGGTTGCGCTGCAGGCTCTTCAATGGACGCAGGCCACGGCGCACGGCGATCAGCACCACCGACAGCGAACCGAAGGTCAGCGCGCCATCCAGCAGCAGGAAGGACAGCAGGATGGTGTAGTGGGCGCGATCCCGCTTGCGCAGGGTCTCGGCCACGGCCACCGAGATCACGCCATTCTTGACCCGCACCTGCATGGCCGAAATACGGACAGGCTCGCCGCGCATCTCGCCGTCATAGTTGAAGGGACGGTCGAAGATCTCGCTTTCCGGCAATTGCGGGAAACCGCTGTCGCCCACCAGGATCTCGCCCTGGGTGTTGCGCACGGCAAAGAAGGTGGTGTCGGAGTGATTGCTGCGCAGGATCTGCTCGGCCTGCTGGGTCAGCTCGGCAGTGGTGCGCTCCTGGCGATGGCGCACCTGGGCATACAGGCCCCAGGTGGAATCCATCAGGTTCTGGTCGAAGGCATGCTGGGCCGGCAGCCAGGCCAGCCAGTAGGTCAGGCCGGCGCCCACCAGGTTCAGCAGCAGCAGCGGCGCGATCAGCCACTTGAGCAGGTCGCGCCGGATGCTGGCGTGGGTGGGCGATACCGCAGCAGGCGCTGTCTCTGCGCGGCTGGCGGCGCTGGCGGCCGGCTTCTGGTCGATGACCGTCATGGCGCGCCGGTCCGGCTCAGCCCTCGCTCTTTTCGAGCATGTAGCCGAAGCCGCGAATGGTGCGGATCACCACTCCCGAATCGGCGATCTTCAGACGGATGCGCGAGACGTAGACCTCCACCGCATTGATGGTGAAGTCCTCGCCCCAGGGCAGGACGGCATCGATGATCTGCTGCTTGGAGACCACGCGCGATGTGTGTTGCATGAGATATTCCAGCACCGTCCATTCGCGCAGCGACAGTTCGATCTTGCGGCCGTCGATGTCGGCGCGCTTGGTGGCATTGTCCAGCGACAGGCCGCCCACGCTCAGTTGCGCCGGCTGCGGCGCGCTACGGCGGATCAGCGCCTTGATGCGCGCCACCAGCTCGGGCGTGGCGAAGGGCTTGACCAGATAGTCATCGGCACCCAGTTCGAGGCCGTGCACGCGGTCAGGGATGGTGTCGCGTGCGGTCAGCAGCAGCACCGGCGTATTGTTGCCGGCCGCGCGCATGCGACGCAGGACTTCGAAACCATCGATGCCGGGCAGGCCGATATCGAGCACCAGCACGGCCGCGTTGAAGCGCTGCGACAGCACGTCGTTGCCATTGTTGACGGTATGCACCGTAAAACCGTGCGAATTGAGCACGCGCGACAGGCCATCGGTGAGTACCGGGTCGTCTTCGACCAGCAGAACATTCATAGGGGACTTCGGAAGAATAAACAGCGCAAAACTACTGCGTGACCGCAGCATCGTATTGCAGCCCAGGCGATGCTGCAAATCGGGCGATCCCCCAGGCCGGGCCGGGCGCTCGCAGAGCGTTGCATTTTGGTTACACTCAGTTCCATGTCAGCTTGTTGACAGCATTTTGTCAGACTTCGCCCTTAGGCTTGGCAGCCATGCGAATGAGAATCCAAATCATTAGCGTGAAACAGAACAACACTGGTCTTAGCCAGCCAAACGGTCTTCCTCGTCGAAGAACGGAGTAGCCAGCCATTCGGGCCGGTCCTGCAGGAGCAGGACCGGCTCATCGTCTTCTACTCCACTAGCGACAAGAACAACATGAACCGTCTTACGCCGATTGCCGCCGCTTTGGTCGCCACCTTTGCCGCGCCCCTGAGCCTGCATGCACAGCAGGTCACTTCCACTCCTTCGACCAGCAAGCCGGCGGCCGACAGCCAGCTGGCGCCCGTGACCGTCGAGGGTCGCCGCGATGATTTCGCCAGCACCGGCACGGCCATCACCAAGCTGCCGGCCGACCTGCACGACGTGCCGCAATCGGTGACCGTGGTCAACAAGGCGCAGATGCAGTCACAGGGCGTGACGTCGCTGGCCGATGCGCTGCGCAACGTCTCGGGCATCACGCTGGGTGGTGCCGAAGGCGGCCAGATCGGCAACAACATCAACCTCAACGGCTTCTCGGCACGCACCGACATCTACCTCGACGGCTTCCGCGACCGTGGTCAGTACTACCGCGACACCTTCGCCATCGAAGAAGTGGAAGTCCTGATGGGCCCCTCCTCGATGCTCTTTGGCCGTGGCTCGACCGGCGGCATCATCAACCAGGTCAGCAAGAAAGCCAACCTGACCGCCGCCACCGAGGTCGGCGCCTCGGTGACCACCAATGGTCTGGTGCGCAGCACGGTGGACGTCAACCGTCCGCTGACCGATACCTCGGCCATGCGTATCGAAGCCATGGCCCAGAAGGGCGCGGCCAGCACGCGCAACCAGACCGACGTGCAAGACTTCGGCCTGGCCGGCTCCTACGTCTGGGGCATCGGCACTTCCACCGAAATCACCCTGTCGGCCCTGCTGCAGCATAACAATGACCAGCCCGACTATGGCCTGCCGCCCTTGAACGGCCACCCCGTCAACGTCGACCGCAACACCGCCTATGGCCTGGACAGCGACCGCACCATTCAGGATGTGGCTTCGTTCAACGCGGGCATCAAACATAAAATCGCGCCCGACGTCACCCTGCGCAACCAGACCCAGTTCAACTACGTGCGTACCGATGCTGTGGAAACGGCGCCCCAGAGCCTCGGCACGGTGTCCTCCGGCAGCTTCACCAGCCTGACCAGTAGCAATCTGCCCCTGTCCAGCCTGTATGTGCGCGGCCAGAGCCATGATCGTTTAATTACCGACTATTCCATCTTCAACCAGACCGAGCTGGCGGCCAAGTTCGCTACCGGCAGCGTCAAGCACGATACGGTGGCCGGCGTAGAAGTGGGGCATGACGGCTACGACAACCAGAACTACTATCGCAACGGCAGCTGCAATGGTCGCTCGCTCAATGCCAGCGGCGCCACTACCGGCTACGTGGATTGCGTCTCGGCGGTCAATCCCAGCTACAGCTCTGCCGGCAGCAACGTCACCTCCACCGCAGGAAACCATGCCGGCGGCAGCGCCAACACCCTGGCCGCCTACGTGGGCGATACCATAGAACTGGCCCCGCAATTCAAGCTGGTCGGCGGTCTGCGCTATGACCGCTACGTGGCCAGCGTCAGCAACTCGATCTCCAGCACCAGAAATCCGGGTTACGCCGAGCAGACCGTCAATTTCCTGAGCGTGCGCTCAGGCGCAATCTGGCAGCCGACCTCGGCCCAGGCTTACTACGTCTCGTATGGCACCTCGTTCAACCCCTCGCTGGAACAGTTGACCGGTACCCAGGGTCAGCAGAATCTGGACCCCGAAAAAAATCGCTCCTATGAAGTGGGAGGCAAATGGGATTTGGCCAATGGCCTGGCCCTGACTGCCGCCGCCTTCCAGATCACCAAGGAAAACGCCCGCAGCCAGGTTGCCACCGGTGTCTACGTGCTGGACGGCACGGTACGCGTCAATGGTGCCCGCACCGGTGCCACCGGCCACATTACGCACGACTGGCAGGTCGCCGCCAACTACACCTATCTGGATGCCAAGGTGCTCAACGGCGCGGCGGGCGATAACTCGGTAGGCAAGATCCCGGTCAACACGCCCAAGCACACCCTGACCACCTGGACCACCTACGACCTGGCCCCGCACTGGCAGATCGGCGGCGGCGCGACCTACATGTCGCAGCGCTATGCCGACGCGCCCAACACGGTACAAGTCGGCGGTTACACCCGTTACGACGCGATGCTGGCCTACACCACCAAGGCCTACGACATCCGCCTGAACCTCTACAACCTGACCGACAAGATGTATTACGATGCGCTGATCCAATCCGACGGCGGCCGTTCGGTCCCGGGTTCGGGCCGTACCGCCATGCTGTCGCTGACCTATCGCATGTAAGAAAGAAGACGCGCCCATGCTCATCACCATCCCTCAGCTGCTGGACCCGCAAACCCTGCAGCATGTACGCCAGCTGCTGGACCAGGCGGGGGATGCCTGGGTGGATGGGCGCGTCACGGCGGGCTACCAGGGCGCGCCGGTCAAGTTCAACCAGCAGATCGACGAGCATTCCGAGGTCGCCCTGCAATGCCAGCGCATCATCGTTTCCGCGCTGGAGCGGCATCCGCGCTTCATCAGCGCGGCGCTGCCCAACCTCATCTACCCGCCCATGTTCAACCGCTATGGTGAGGGCATGACCTTTGGCGCCCACGTCGATGGCAGCGTGCGCATCCATCCGCACAATGGACGCAAGCTGCGTACCGATGTCTCGGCCACGCTGTTTTTGGCCGACCCGGCCGACTACGACGGCGGTGAATTGCAGATCGATGACAGCTACGGCATGCACAGCGTCAAGCTGGCCGCCGGCGACATGGTGCTCTATCCGGCCACCAGCCTGCATACGGTGACGCCCGTCACGCGCGGCGTGCGCGTGGGCTGCTTCTTCTGGGTGCAGAGCCTGGTGCGCGACGATGGCCAGCGCCAGATGCTGTTCGACATGGACAACGCCATCCAGCGCCTGAACCAGACCGACGCCGATGCACTCGCGCGACGCACCCTGGTGGGCTGCTATCACAACCTGCTGCGGCAGTGGAGCGAGACCTGAGCGCCCTTCCCAGGCTCAACCTCCCACGCTCAAATTATTTATATCGTTTATTTGAAGTAACGCGGATCCATCTTGCGAAACACCCAGGCCGAGACCAGGGTGATCACGCCCACGATGACGAAGGTGATCTGGAAGCTGGCATTGGTGGCCGCCCCCGCCTCGCTCTTGAAGACATTGACCAGAGTCCCGCCGATGGTCACACCCAGGCCGATGGCCAGCATCTGCACCATCGAGAAGAGACTGTTGCCGCTGCCAGCATCTTCCCTGCGCAAGCCCTTCAAGGTCACGCTGTTCATGGCCGCGAACTGCATGGAATTGGACGCCCCGAACACCGCCAGTTGTACGATGGACGCGGCCAGCGGCCAGCCCGGCGTGATCAGCGCAAACGATACGATGGACAGGCCGACGATGGCGGTATTGATCAGCAGGAAGCGGTCATAGCCATAACGCTTGACCAGCGGCGCAATCCACGGTTTGGCGATGGTGCCGGCAATGGCCGCCGGCAGCAGCAGCATGCCCGCGTGCAGCGGTGAATAGCCCAGCCGCACCTGCAACAGCAGCGGCAACAGGAACGGCACTGCAGCCGAACCGATACGGCATACCAGGTTGCCTGCCAGTCCGATGCTGAAATTGGGTTCCCCGAACAAACCGAGCCGGAACAGTGGACGGGGATGAACAGACGCATGGCGCCAGTAGACCAGTACAGTGACTGCCGCCAGAACGAACAGTCCGAGACTCCAACCAGTACGGTTGTGATCGAAAGGCACGTCCAGCGCCAGCGAGAAGGCCACCATGCAGGCGGACAGCAAGGCGCAGCCGAACAGATCGAAGCGAGGTGTACCGGTAAGGCTGTCATCGGGCAGGAAGTACAGTACGGCCCCCATCCCCAGTACACCTACAGGAAGGTTGATCAGGAAGATCCAGTGCCAGGACAGGCTTTCTACCAGCCACCCGCCCAGTACAGGACCGACCACCGGACCGAGCTGCCCGGCAATCGAGATCGAGGCCAGCGCGGCGATGTACTGCGCACCCGGCACCGCCCGCAGCACGGCCAGACGTCCGACCGGCAACAGCATGGAACCGCCCAGCCCTTGCACCACGCGCGCGGCCAGCAGCAGCGGCAGGGTCGGCGCCATGGCGCACAGCAGCGAGCCCAGCGCGAACAGCAGGATCGCCGCGAAGTAGACGCGGCGTGTGCCGAAGCGGTCGGCCAGCCAGCCCGAGGCGGGCGTGAGCGAAGCCATGGTCAGCGTGTAGGCCACCACCACCGGATGCATGTTCAGCACCGGCTCGCCCAGGCTGTGCGCCATGGCGGGCAAGGCGGTGTTGACGATGGTGGTGTCCAGCGTCTGCATGAAGAAGCCGGAGGCGACGATCCACAGCAGCGCGCGCTGGGTCACGGGATCATTGACGGAGGAAGAGGCAGGGGTGTCGCTCAGACGGGGCGGCTGGTTGGCGGACATGACGGAAAGAAAGTGGAAATGCGCGGATCAAAACACGGCGGGGACACGTTGCCGTGTCCCCGTGCATTGCCGCGTCATTCTACGCCTTCAGGCGTTTCTCATCAGAAGGCCTGCGGACGCCACTTCAGCAACCGCCGTTCCAGCGCATGCAGCAGCCAGTCCGCCGCCAGCGCCACCACGGCCAGCACGATCATCGCGGCAAACACACCGCTGGCATTGAAAGCACCCTGGGCGGTGGAGATCAGCAGGCCGATGCCTTGCTTGGAGCCGAGGAATTCACCCACCACCGCGCCCACCAGCGCAAAGCCGAAGCTCACATGCAGGCTGGCCAGGATCCACGACAGCGCCGACGGAATCACCACGGCCATGGTCACCTGGCGCGGCGAGGCACCGAGGATCCGGGCATTGGCGATCATGGTGCGGTCGGCCTCGCGCACGCCCTGGAAGGCATTGGCAAACACCACGAAGAACACCATCACCACCGCCAGCGCCACCTTGGAAGCCATGCCCAGGCCGAAGGCGATAACGAAGATGGAGCCCAGCACCACGCGCGGAATCGAATTGGCGATCTGGATGTAGAGGCTGAAGACGTCCGAGAGCAGCTGGTTGCGCCCGAGGATGATGCCGGCGATGACCCCGGCCACCGAGCCGATCAGGAAACCCAGCACGGTTTCTTCGAGCGTCACCAGAACCTGCGTCCAGAGCGGGCCTTGAGAGGTTCCCTCGACCATCCACTCGACGATCTGCGCCACGATGGCCGACGGTTGCGAGAAGAAGAAGGGATCGATCCAGCCCAGACGCGCGCCGCCTTCCCATCCGCCCAGCACGATCACCAGGATGGCGATGCGCAGGCCGATGACCAGTTGTTTTCGCGCGCGGAGCTTGCGCCGGGCCTCGGCTTCGACGCCGGCGATGTCCATCGTCGCGGCGCGGTGGCTGGCTTGTGCTTGTGTCATGTTGCTCACCTGTTTTTCAGAAAATTGCTTCCGTGCTGTGCGCGCTCTTCGATACGCCGCTGTGCGGCGACTCAGAGCGAACGGGGCATTATTGATGCACCAAGTGAACCGTTCGGCCTGAGTCGCCGCGCAGCGGCGTATCGAAGGAGCGCTCCGACTGATGCGACGGCTTACGCGATATGCACTTCCTCGCGCAAATCCGCCCAGATGCGCCGCGAGATATCGATGAAGCGCTGCTCATAGCGCACCTCCTCCATCACGCGCGGACGCGGCAGGTCGATGAGATAGACGCTCTTGAGCGTAGCCGGCCGCGCGGTCAGCACATACACTTTGTCAGCCAGGGCGATGGCTTCTTCCAGATCATGGGTCACGAACACCACCGAGCCCGAATGGGCCGACCACAGGCGCAGCAGTTCATCCTGCATCAGGGTGCGGGTCTGCATGTCCAGCGCCGAGAAGGGTTCATCCATCAGCAGTATCTCGGGGCTGTTGATGAAGGTCTGGGCCAGCGCCACGCGCTTGCGCATGCCGCCCGAGAGCTGGTGCGGATAATGGTCGCCGAACTTGTCCAGGCCCACGCGGCGGATCCATTCGTCGGCCAGCGCATGCGCCTGCTCCCTGGACTGCCCACGGAACATCGGGCCGGCCGCCACGTTGTCGCGCACGCTGCGCCAGGGAAAGACCGCATCGTTCTGGAACACGAAACCGATGCGCGGATCGATGCCGGCGACCGGCTGCCCCATCACCCGCACCTCCCCCAGCGTCGGCTTGAGCAGGCCGGTGATGAGCGAGAGCGTGGTCGACTTGCCGCAGCCGGTGGGGCCGACCACGGCGACGAATTCACCGCGCGCCACGCTCATGGAAAAGTCGCGCAGGGCCACCGTCGCCCGGCCATCGGCAGTGATGAAGCGGCAGCTCACGTTGCGCAGTTCGATGGCCGGGGTGGCCTGCGCGACCTGGCCGGTGGGCGTGAAGGCCTGCTGGTTGATCGCATTCATCGTGGAGATCTTTCGTAGCGGAAGGTTGAGTGCATCCCTGACGCGCCGGCGCGCATCATGGTGTAAATCATTTATATCATTTCCGAAAATCCGGGAGAAGACCGGTCACCGGCCGGCCCCTGCCTCACTTCACGTTGTTGACGAACTCATCCGTATACGTCTTGGACAAGTCCACATGCTTGCCCTTGACGTTGGGATTGAAAGCCGACAGCACGGCCAGCACGGTCTCCGGTCCGCCCTTGGGCATCTTGCCGTCCTGCGAATACATGGGCAGCGAATTGGCCAGCGCCTGTATATACAGCGGCTTGTTGTTGCCGTAGTAGTCCTTGGGCATCTTGTCGGCGATCTGTTCGGCCGTATGCGTATGGATGAACCTGAGCGTCCTGACGAAGGCGCGCGCCAGTTTCTGGGCCTCGTCCTTGTGGCTGTTGAGCCAGCTGCGCTGTACATACACGCTGGAGGCCGGATAAAGCCCGCCCAGCGCCTTGATGGTGCCCTCCACGGTACGCATGTCGACCAGCACCTGGGCGTCGCCGCTCTTGAGCAGGAGCGACGCAGTGGGTTCGGTGGTCATGCCGGCATCGATGCGCCCCTGTTTCATGGCGGCGATGAAGGTGTTGTCCGCCCCCACCGGCAGTACCGAGAACTGTTTGGAACTGATGCCCTGGCGCGCGGCCAGGTATTGCGTCAGGAAGTTGGTGGAGGAACCCAGCCCGGTCACGCCCAGGGTCTTGCCTTTGGCATCGGCCATGCTCTGGAAGTGTGGCGCGGCTCTGGTCGAGACCAGTTCCACCTCGCCCGGCACCTGGGCGAGGATGGTGATGGCGGTGATTTCCTTGCCCTTGGTCTGCAGGTCGATGGCGTGGTCATAGAATCCGACCACGGCCTGCACGGCGCCGGCCAGCAGTTCGTTCTCGGCATCGACCCCGGCCGGCTGCGACTGCAGCTCCACGTCCAGCCCCTCGTCCTTGAAGTAGCCCAGTTGTTCGGCCAGCCTGGCCGGCAGGTAGACCATCTTGTTGATGCCGCCCACCATGATGGTGACCTTGGCGGCGGCCCTTGCCTGGATCGGCAGCACGGCCAGCATGGTGCCGGCAACGGCCAGCGAAAGCAGGCCTCGGCGGAGATTTTTGTTCACGTCAGCTCCTGGAAATCGATGCGAAAGCCCGTGGATTCTACGGTGCATTCATATCACCGGCAAAATTCACTTTACCGCGTCGGGCCACGGCGGTTGGGGGGCGGGCAAGACGGCAAAACCGGCACGCATTATGATTGTCTCCTGAATTTTTTGGGCGAGATGGTCTGAAGCCATCCTCACTTCTTGTAGACTTGCGGGCCTATTCTAAGAAGCCGAAACCTTCATCCAGCTTTCCAAATTCCGGCTTTTTGCTTTGCAACGCAGCATAAAAGCACCTCAAGAAACACGAGACCATCGCATGAAATTGCTCCTGATCGAAGACAATCCCCAGCTCGCCCACTGGCTGGAGCAGATTCTCAAGGAACACAAGTTCACGGTCGATATCGCCGCCGATGGCGAGATCGCCGATCAGGTCCTGCGCGACGAGAACTACGACGTCGTATTGCTGGACCTGATGCTGCCCAAGCTGCACGGCAAGAACGTGCTGCGCCGCCTGCGCGAGCGCCACAACGGCGTGCCGGTGATGATCCTGACCGCCAGCGGCTCCATCGATGAAAAGGTCGAGTGCCTGGGCGCGGGCGCCGACGACTATCTGGTCAAACCCTTCGAGATCCGCGAACTGGTGGCGCGCATCAAGGTGCTGGTGCGCCGCCAGACACCCGACAAGGCTGCCGAGATCCATTGCGGCGATCTGGTCTATGACAGCAACACGCGCCAGTTCGCCGTGGCCGGCGTGACCCTGGCGCTACCGGCGCGGGAGCACGATGTGCTGGAAGTGCTGATGTTGAAGCAAGGCAAGACCGTCTCCAAGACGGCGCTCATGAAAGGCGTCTTCAGCCTGTCCGAAGAACCGAGTGCCGATGCCATCGAAATCTACATCTCGCGCCTGCGCAAGAAACTGGAGCACTCCAGCGCCGCCATCATGACCCTGCGCGGCCTGGGCTACCTGCTGAAGCAGAAAGATGATTGACAGCCTGCGCCTGCGGCTGTTGTGGTGGCTGCTGATCCCGATGGCGGTCTACGTGGGCCTGTCCACCAGCGATGCGTATGACAATGCCGTCTCCAGCGCCACCGTGGTGCAGGACCGGGCGCTGCTGGCCTCGGCCCGCATGATGGCCGGCCAGGTCGGCTGGAATGATGGTGCGCCGGTGGTCTCGATCCCCCCGGCGGCGCTGGAGCTGTTCGCCTCTCCCGCCCAGGATGCGGTGTATTACCAGGTGCTGATGGATGACGACACGCTCCTGGCCGGCCGCCCGGACTTCCCCGCCGAGCCTGACTTTGCGGCGCTCTATCCGGTCTATACCACGACCACTTTCAACGGCAAGCCTCTGCGCGTGGTCAGCTACATCCGCGCACTCTTCGACGAAGGCACGCTGCGCATGGTGGCGGTTTCGGTGGGCCAGACCATGCAGGGACGACAGGAAATGATCGACGACCAGTGGCATGCCTCGCTGCGGCGCCAGATCGTGTTGCTGTTGCTGGCCATCAGTCTGGTGGTGCTGGGCCTGACGATGGAATTGCGGCCGCTGCTGGCACTCAAGGACGAGCTGGCCACGCGCGAGCCGGATTCGCTCACGCCGTTGCGCGCAGGCGGCTTGCAGCAGGAATTGCGGCCCATCGTGGAAGCCATCAACCAGTACATCTTCCGCCTCAATGCGCAGGTGACGGTGCAGAAGCGCTTCGTCGCCGATGCAGCGCACCAGTTGCGCACGCCGCTGGCGGTGATCGATTCGCAGATCCAGTTCGCGCGCCAGCTGGACGACCCGGCACGCGTAGCGCAAGTGCTCGCAGCGCTGCAGGAGGGCAGCCGCAGCATGACCGACCTGACCAACAAGCTCTTGCTGCTCTCGCAGGCCGAGGCCTCCAACAGCAGCGCCTTCCCGCGCGCGCCGGTGGACCTGGTGGCGGTGGCCGCGATGGTGCTGGAGGAACTGGCCGGACTGGCCCTGAAGAAAGGCATCGACCTGGGGCTGGAGACCACGCTGGAGAGCGCCATGGTCAACGGCAACGAGGCGCAACTGATGGGCTTGCTGATGAACCTGATCGACAATGCCCTGCGCTATACGCCTGAAGGCGGCAAGGTCACCGTGGGACTGGAAAAGAAGCGCAGCCAGTTCATCATCACCGTCACCGACAATGGTCCCGGCATCCCCGCCGAGGTACGCGAGCGCGTGTTCGAACGCTTCTATCGCAATGCCGCGCCGGACCAACCAGGCTCCGGCCTGGGCCTGGCCATCGTGCGCGAGATCGTGCAGGCTTCGCAGGGATCGATACGGCTCGACGCGCCGGCGCAAGGCAGCGGGCTGGTGGCGACGGTCTGCCTGCCTGCATTGCAGAGCTGAATCTTTCGGTGAAAACACCAACGATCCGTTCCCACTGAGTAGGCCCCTCGGGGCCGTATCGAAGCCTGTCCTGACCAGCCGAAGGGGCGCGCTGTCATCGGCCGGTGCGCCTTCGATACGCGGCTACGCCGCTACTCAGGACGAACGGTCCGTCCTGTTTCCAAATGCCCGGAGCAATACAAAACCGCGCAGCCCGCACAACAAACGATCAAAAAGTATCAGCCCGCCGCACGCTTTTGGCGTGGAGCAGCGCGCCCTGCCCTCGTAATCTTGCTCCTGCCGCTAGAACGGCGAATGCGCGCCGCGCTGTCCCCCCAGCATCCGCGCCCGACCTGAACGAAAAAAAATACCAGGAGACAAACCGTGAACAAGATCTGCTTGGGCGCCGCGTGCGCCGTCCTTGGCGCTGCCCTGCCCTTGGTGGCATCGGCGCAGTCCTGCAATGTCCCCGTGCTGAAGGTACTGGCGCAGAAGAGCCTGGGCCTGACCGTGATGGAAAAATCGCTGGCCGATTACCAGAAGCGCACCGGCACCCGTATCGAGATCAGCTACTTCGGCGAGAACGACCGGCGCGCCAAGTCGCGTCTGGATGCCTCCACCAAGGCCGGTTCCTACCAGGTGTATTACGTCGATGAAGCCAACGTGGCCGAGTTCGCCTCGGCCGGGTGGATCGTGCCGCTGCTGAAGTATTTCCCCAAGGAAGCCGACTATGAAGACTTCCTGCCCGGCCGCAGGGCGGTGGCCAGCTACAAGGACGTGGCGTATTTCGCGCCGCTGATCGGTGGTTCGGACTTCCTCTTCTATCGCCGCGACCTGTTGGAGAAGGCCGGCCTGCCGGTGCCGCGCACGCTGGACGAACTGGTGGCCGACATCAAGAAACTGCATTCGCCGCCGAACGTCTATGGCTGGGTGGCGCGCGGCCAGCGCGGCTCGGGCATGAACGTGTGGCGCTGGGCGCCCTTCATGCTGGCCCAGGGCGGCCAGTGGACCGACAAGAACAACCAGCCGGCCTTCAATTCGCCCGCTGCCGTCAAGGCCACGCAACTGTATGCCGAGCTGTTCAGGTATGCGCCCCCGGGCGCGGCCACCTATGACTGGAGCAATGCGCTGGAAGCCTTCCGCTCCGGCAAGGTGGCCTTCATGATCGAATCCACGCCCTTTGCCGACTGGATGGAAGACAGCAGCAAGTCCAGCGTGGCCGACAAGGTGGGCTATGCGCGCCCGCCCGCACCGCTGCCCTCGGCGGCCTACGGCCACGGGCTGGCGATCTCGTCCGTCGGCGCCAAGGATGAGTGCACGCGCCAGGCGGCCGGCAAGTTCATCGCCTTTGCCACCGGCAAGGAGCAGGAACAGGCGCGCCTGCGCGAGAAGGTCTTCAGCGACTACAACCGCAGCAGCACCATCCAGAGCGATTACTTCCAGAAGAACGTCAAGCCGCAGATCCTGGCGGGCTTGAAGGACACCACCCCGGTCTCCAGGCTGACCATCTGGCCCAGCCCGCAGTGGCCGGACATCGGCGACAACCTGGGCGTGGCGCTGGAAGAAGTCTTCACAGGCACGCAGAAGGACATCCCGCGCGCTCTGGACGAGGCCGCCCGGTATGCGCAGGACGCGATGGAACACGCGCGTAAATAATTTCCGTCATTTCACCGCGTCAAACGATGTAGCCGCCCTGTTCCCTTGCCGGAACGGGGCGCACTCCGGAGTCCTGCATGTTCAATCGTGGAAAGACCTCGCTGCCCTATCTGTTCCTCGGACCCTCGCTGCTGGTGATGCTGGTGCTGGGACTGGTGCCGACGGTGGCGGCGATCAACCTGGCACTGAAGAACCGTGTATTGCGCTATCCCGACAGCGATTACGTCTGGCTGCGCAATCTCGAACGGCTCATGTCGGATCGCCGCTTTCTCAATGCCATCGAAGTCTCGGCGATGTGGGAAGTGGTGACCGTCGTGGGTGCGGTGGCGGTGGGCATCCTCATCGCCATCTACCTGTTCGAGAACGTCCACGGCAAATGGCGTCAGGCCATGTGCGTATTGCTGATCACACCGGTGCTGCTGCCGCGCGTGTCGGCCGCCTTCATCTGGAAGTTCATGTATTCGCCGCTGACCGGCATCCTGGGCTGGCTGCTGGGGCTGGTGGGCATCCATGACACGGCCTTCCTGTCGGACCCGGTGCTGGCGCTCTATGCGGTGGCCGCCGTCGATATCTGGCAGTGGGGATTGTTCTTCGCCGTGATCGTGTTGAAACTGCTGGAAACCCTGCCGCCCGAACCGCTGGAGGCCGCCCGGCTGGACCATGCGCGCACCTGGCAGGTGTATGCCTACATCGCCCTGCCGATGTTGAAGGCGCCCATCATCAGCCTGGTCTTCATCAAGATGGTGGAGTCGCTGCGTTCCTTCGACCTGATCTACGTGATGACCAAGGGTGGACCGGGTGTCGCCACCGAAACGCTGGACATGTATGCGTATGCACAAGGCATCGGACTGTCCGGCAAGGTCTCGTATGCCTCCACCATGGCGGTGCTGATGATGGTGGTCACCACGCTGATCTTTACCCTGATCTGGAAACGAGTGAGCCAATGGGAAGACTGATCACACGCTGCGCCATCTGGGGCGTGGGCATCCTGCTGGTGTTGGTGGCGGTGTTTCCGCTGCTGTGGGCGCTGCTTAATTCGCTCAAGACCCTGCTCGATATCGTCACGCCGACACCGCGCTTTGTCTTCACGCCGACGCTGGAAAACTATCGCCAGGTCATCGGCAGCCCGGAAGTGCTGACAGGCCTGACCAACAGCGCCGTCATCGTCGGCAGCGCCGTGCTGCTGGGTACGCTCATGGGTGTGCCGGCGGCCTACGTGATTGCGCGCTATCACGTGCCGGGCAAGCGCGACATCCAGTTCTTCCTGCTCTCGCTGCGCTTCCTGCCGCCGGTGGCGGTGGCCATTCCCTTGATTGCGATCTGGGTCGATCTGGGCCTGTATGACACGCGTTTCTCGATGATCGTGACTTACCTGCTGACCACGCTCTCGACCATCACCTGGCTGTCGATCCCCGTCTTCCAGCGCATGCCGCGCGAGATCGAAGAGGCTGCCACCCTCGACGGTTATGGCCCCTACGCGGTGTTCTGGAAGATCGCCCTGCCCAACTGCGCCGGTACCTTGCTGGGCGGGATCATCTTCAGCTTCGTGCTGGTCTGGAACGAACTGATGATCGCCCTGGCGCTGACCTCTTCCAACAGCGCCACCCTGCCGGTGGTGGCCTCGGCCTTTACTTCGCTGGGGCAGGAAGTGCCGTGGGGCGTCATCAATGCCTCTACCGTCCTGCTCGCGCTGCCTCCGCTGATCTTTGTCGGCGTACTGAGCCGGCTGTTGAATTCCATGCTCAAAGCACACTAGGAGAATCGTATGCAAGCCCTCGTCCTCGAAGCCACCCGCACCCTGTCGCTGCGCGACATCGACCTGCCGCAAGCGCTCGGTCCACAGGATGTCCGCATCCGCATCCACACGGTCGGCATCTGCGGCAGCGACCTGCACTACTACACCCACGGCCGCATCGGTCCCTTCAAGGTGGAAGCGCCCATGGTGCTGGGGCACGAAGCCTCGGGCACCATCATCGAAGTCGGCAGCGAAGTCAGCCAGCTCAAAGTGGGCGACCGCGTGTGCATGGAACCGGGCATCCCGCGCCTGGATTCGCCGGCCACGCTGCGCGGCCTCTACAACCTCGACCCGTCGGTGCGCTTCTGGGCCACGCCGCCCATCCACGGCTGCCTCACCGGCAGCGTGGTGCATCCGGCGGCCTTTACCTATCGCCTGCCGGATAACGTCAGCTTTGCCGAGGGCGCCATTGTCGAGCCCTTGTCCATCGGCCTGCAAGCCGCCACCAAGGCGCGCATGAAGCCCGGTGATACGGCCGTGGTGATCGGGGCCGGCACCATCGGTGCCATGACTGCGCTGGCCGCCCTGGCCGGGGGCGCGGCGCGCGTGATCCTGGCCGATGTGGTGGCGGAGAAGCTTGCGCATTTCGCCGGCAATCCCGCCGTCATCACGGTGGATGTGACGCAGCAGGCGTTGCCCGAGGTCGTGCAGCAGGTCACCGAGGGCTGGGGTGCGGATGTGGTGTTCGAGGCGTCGGGCCATGCCGGTGTCTACCAGACGCTGCTGCAGATGGTCTGCCCCGGCGGCTGCGCGGTGCTGGTGGGCATGCCGCCGGAGCCGGTGGCGCTGGACGTGGTGACCATGCAGACCAAGGAAGTGCGACTGGAATCGGTCTTCCGTTATGCCAACATCTTTCCGCGCGCACTGGCGCTGCTGGGCTCCGGAATGATCGATGTGAAGCCTTTCATTTCACGCAGCTTCCCCTTCTCGCAGGGGATTGAGGCCTTCGAGGAAGCCGCGCGCGGCCGTGCGCAGGATGTGAAGATCCAGATCGAAATGGAAGGCTGATCATGGCCGACATCCACTGCCAGGGCTTGTCCAAGCATTACGCCGGTGGCCCGCCGGTCTTGCATCCGCTGGACCTGAGGATAGGTGACGGCGAATTCGTGGTCCTGCTCGGCCCCTCCGGCTGCGGCAAATCGACCATGCTGCGCATGATCGCCGGGCTGGAAGAGATCAGCGGCGGCACCCTCTCCATCGGCGGCAAGGTGGTCAATGCGCTACCGGCACGGGAGCGCAACGTGGCCATGGTGTTCCAGAACTATGCGCTCTATCCGCACATGAACGTGTATGACAATATCGCCTTCGGACTGCGACGCCTGAAGCGCCCGGCCGACGAGATCGACCGCCGCGTGCGGGAAGTGGCGGCCATGTTGAATCTCGATGCCCTGCTGGAGCGCAAGCCGCGCGCCATGTCCGGTGGCCAGCAGCAGCGCGCGGCGATTGCGCGCGCCATCATCAAGACGCCCTCGGTATTCCTCTTCGATGAGCCGCTCTCCAACCTCGACGCCAAGCTGCGCGCGCAATTGCGCGGCGACATCAAGCGCCTGCACCAGCGCCTGCGCACCACCACCGTCTACGTCACGCATGACCAGCTGGAAGCCATGACCCTGGCCGACCGCGTGATCCTCATGCATGGCGGCCAGATCGTGCAGGCCGGTACGCCGGCCGAACTCTACCGTTATCCGCGTACGCTCTTTGCGGCGGGCTTCATCGGCACGCCGGCCATGAACTTCCTCTCCGGTGTGATCGAACGCGATGGCGATACGGTAGCCGTGCGCTGCGAACAGCAGCGCTGGACCCTGCAGGGTGCAAGGTTTTCACGCCTGACGCAGGCAATGGCGGTAAAGTTGGCGGTGCGTCCTGATTACGTCCGCATCGCGGGCGCGGACGAACAGCAAGCGCGCAGCCTGACCTGCCCGGTCAGCGTGGAACTGGTGGAGATCCTGGGCGCCGATGCGTTATTGACCACCCGCTGCGGCGCGCAGACGCTGACCGCCCTGGTGAGCGCGCAGCAACTGCCGCAAGTGGGCCAACGCCTGCATCTGGCCTTCGATCAGCAAGAGCTGCACGTGTTCGATGTAGAAAGCGGAGAGAACCTGTCGCTGCCCGAGGCTGCCCTGGCGGCCAGCGGACATGACGACGGCCCGCATGGCAAGGAGACAAAGCATGAGTCCGGATCTGGAGCTGGTCCATACCCGCCAGGACGAATCGTTCAGGGCCTGGGTGCATGACTACCCGCACACGGTGGCCAAGTGGCATTTCCATCCCGAATACGAAGTCCACGTCATCACCGCTTCCGGCGGCAAGTTCTTCGTGGGCGACTTCATCGGCGACTTCGGTCCCGGCAACCTGGTGCTGACCGGGCCCAATCTGCCGCACAACTGGATCAGCAATCTCGCCGCTGGTGAGCATGTGGGCGCACGCGATCTGGTGCTGCAATTCTCGCGCTCCTTCGCCGACCGCATGCTGGGCGCCATTGCCGAACTCTCGCCCTTGCAGGATCTGCTGGAGGGCGCCGCGCGCGGACTGCAGTTTCCCGATGCGCTGGGGCGAGCCATCATCCCGCTCATGCAGGATCTGGCACAGGCCAGCGGTGCGCGCCGCGTGGTGCTGATGATGACCGTGCTGGAACAGCTGGCCTCCTGCCGCGAACGCAAGCCGCTGGCCGGACCGGGCTACGACCTGGATGCGCAGCGCCACATGTCGTCGACCATCAACCAGGTACTCTCCTGCATCCGCCAGAACCTGGGCGGCAACCTGCGCGAGAGCGACGTGGCCGAACTGGCCGGCATGAGCGTGAGCGGCTTCACGCGTTTCTTCAAGCGGCATACGGGCTGCACCTTCATCCAGTACCAGAACGGACTGCGGCTCAACGAAGCCTGCGAATTGCTGATGTGTACCGACCTGAGCGTGACGGAAGTGTGCTACCGCGTCGGCTTCAACAATCTCTCCAATTTCAACCGCCAGTTCCTGGCTTACAAGGGCATGCCGCCCTCGCGCTTTCGTGCGCTGCACCGGCTCAATGACGAAGTTAGTGCGGTCGCGTAAAGGCCATCCAATTGCATGCAAAGGAAAACGATTTGAGCTATCTCGGCATCGACCTCGGCACTTCCGAAGTCAAGCTCGTCCTCACCGACGACGACTCCCGCGTCATCGCCAGCAGCGGCGCCCGGCTGCGCGTGGACCATCCGCATCCGCTGTGGTCCGAGCAGGCACCGCAGGCCTGGTGGAATGCCACGCTGGACGCCATCGCCGCCCTGCGCGCCGAGACCCCGCAAGCCTTTCAGGCGCTGCGCGGCATCGGCATCTCCGGCCAGATGCATGGCGCCACCCTGCTGGACCGCAACGGCAACGTATTGCGCCCGGCCATCCTGTGGAATGACATGCGCGCCCACGCCGAATGCGTGGAACTGGAAGCGCTGGTGCCGGACGCTGCCCTCATCACCGGCAACCGGGCCATGCCCGGTTTTACGGCGCCCAAGCTGCTGTGGCTGTCGAAGTATGAACCGGCCGTCTATCGCGCCATCGACAAGGTATTGCTGCCCAAGGATTTCCTGGGCTGGAAGCTGACCGGCGAATTTGTCTCCGAGATGTCGGATGCGGCCGGCACGCTCTGGCTGGACGTAGCGCGACGCGACTGGTCCGACCGGATGCTGGCGGCTACCGGACTGGATCGCAGCCATATGCCGCGCCTGGTCGAAGGCAGCGCGGTGGCCGGCCATCTGCGCGACGAACTGCGCCGTGAATGGGGCATCAGCGGACCGGTGGTGGTGGCCGGCGGTGCAGGCGACAATGCGGCCAGCGCAGTGGGCATCGGTGTGATCCAGGCTGGCGATGCTTTCCTGTCGCTGGGCAGTTCGGGCGTCTTGTTCGCCGCTACGGCGCGGCATGCGCCCAATCCGCAGCAGGGCGTGCATGCGTTCTGCCACTGCCTGCCGGGGCAATGGCATCAGATGAGCGTGATCCTGTCGGCAGCGGCCAGCCTGCATTGGCTCGCTGGCGTGACGGCGCGGCCGGTGGCCGAACTGGTGGCGGGTGCGGAGCAGCTGACGGCCACGCAGCAGGCCCAGGCGCCTTTGTTCCTCCCTTATCTGAATGGCGAGCGCACGCCGCACAACGACGCGGCGGCCAAGGGAGTGCTGTTTGGCATGACGCCTGCACATGAGCCTGCGCATCTGGCTTATGCGGTGATGGAGGGCGTGGCCTTTGCGATGGCCGATGGCTATGCAGCCTTGCAGGCGGCTGGTACGGTGCTGGAGAGTGCGGCCTTCGTCGGCGGCGGGTCGCGTAGTGCGTTCTGGGGAGAGCTGTGTGCGACGGCCCTGGGTATTGCGCTGCGGCGGCATGCGGGAGCGGAAGTGGGGGCGGCAATGGGAGCGGCCAGGTTGGCGAGGTTGGCGCAGTCGGGGGAGGATGCGGGGCGCGTGTGCGTGGCGCCCGAGGTGCTGGAATGGTATCGGCCCGACATGGGAAGGCAGCCACAACTTCATCGCAGGCTGGCACAATACCGGCGCCTCTATCGCTGTCTTGCGGACGAATTCATGGCCTTCTCGCAGGCCTGATGCTGGCTGAGTGCTGGCATCCGATCTGCTCTGTGACAGAGATAAAAACCCGCCATTTATCGAAGCAATTCAACAGACTTCATGCGGGTCCTCGGGCACCATCTGCGCTTCCCGATTCGGCCTGCTGACGTCTTCCCCGCCTTCTTCGGGACATCCATTTTTCCCGCAGAAGGACATCCATGCATTCCAGTACCACCCGCTGGGACCGCCTCACCCGGCAGCGCCAGCACAACCGCATCCTGCAACTCTCCTTCGTCAATGACGACGCTCCCGACGCCGAACTGCTGATCAATCGACTTGATGCTAGCGAGGCCTTGAGCCGTGATTACGCCTATACGCTGGAACTGCTCAGCAATGATGCCTGTATTGCGCTGGAGGCGGTCATGGGCAAGCTGCTGTGCGTGGCACTGGTCCGCCCGGACGGCACGCTGCGCCATTTCACCGGCTACGTAGAGCGCTTTGCGTTCCTGCGCAGCGATGGCGGTATCGCCTTCTACGAGGCGCGACTGGTGCCTTGGCTGGCCTTCCTGGCATCACGCAGGAACAATCGCGTCTTCCATCATCTGAGCCTGGAAGGCCTGAGCGCAGAGATCTTCAGCGCCTACCCCTCGCATGCACGATGGGACTGCCAGCTGCGGCACGGTGATGCGGTACGCACAGAAATGTTCCAGTTCGACGAGAGCGACAGCAACCTGCTGCATCGCCGCTGGGAAGACGCCGGCTGGCATTACCACTACGAACACCAGGCAGACGGCCATCAGCTGAGACTGTCGGATGATTCGACCTATGCCCAAGCCATCGACGGTCCTGGACAAGTCCCCTTCCAGCAACACGGTGGCGCCATCGAGGAAGACGGCATGGCGCAGTGGTCGATGGTGCGCCAGTTCCAGCCTGCCAGCACGCGGCTCTCCAGCTATGACTTCAAGACGACACGACCACAGCAGGTAGATATACCGACATTGAACCAGCAGGGCGCGGTACTGCCGGTGGAGCATTACGAATATGCGGGGGCCTATGGTTTTTCCCATCTCGACGACGGCGACCGGCAAAGCCGGCTGCGCATGGAGGAGTTCGAGGCATCGGCCCAGCTATTCGAGGGCGTGGGCAATTGCCGCTTTCTCCAGCCAGGGCGGACCTTTCATCTGACTGGTCATTTTTCGGACCAGCCCCGCCCGGGCGCCGACAGCGCCGCGCGCCACCAGCAGCAAGAATTCCTGATCATTAGCGTGGAACACAGCGCAACCAACAATTATCTGCAGGACTCGGAAACGCCGCCCTTCTATGCCAACCGCGTGCGCTGCGTGCGCAAGCCCGTCCCCTGGCGACCAGGCCGTGGCTACTACAGCCGGCCGACGGCCTTGCACGGCATGCAGACCGCCACCGTCGTCGGCCCTTCCGGTGAGAACGTGCACGTGGATGAATATGGCAGGGTCAAGGTGCAGTTCCACTGGGACCTGCTGGGCCACAATGATGAACACAGCACGGCATGGATGCGGGTAGCCAGCAGCTGGGCCGGTGCAGAACAGGGACTGATAGCCGTGCCACGCATCGGGCAACTGGTGATCGTGCAATGGCTGGGCGGTCATCCAGATCGGCCCATCATCACCGGCTCGGTGGTGAACCAGCTCAACATGCCGCCCTGGACCCTGCCTTCGCAGGCAGCCTTGTCCGGGCTGCGCAGCCGCGAACTGGCGCCCAAGGCGGGCAATACGCCGGGCGGACGGTCCGGCCATGTGCTCTTCGACGACACCCATGAGGCCATCCAGACTCAGGTGCGCAGCGATGCCTTCGACAGCCAGCTCGCGCTGGGGCACGTAACCCGTATCGAACATCATGGCGGACGCCAGGATGCCCGGGGCGAAGGTTTCGAGTTGCGCACCGACGCCCACGGCGTGGTGCGTGCCGCACAGGGCCTGGTGCTCACCAGCGAACCACGGCCCAAGGCGCGCGGACACGTCACCGACCTGGGCGAGACCGTGGGCCGACTGGCGCAGGCACAAGGCACCGTGGCAAGCCTGAGCAAACTGGCCCAGGAGCATCAGGCGCAGGACAAGGATGCGGATCAGCACGATGCCGCACAGGCCATCCAGGCACAGAACGCGGCCATCAAGGGGGATGGCGCTGCCCAGAACGGCCGCTTCCCTGAGCTGGCCGAACCGCATCTGGTCCTCTCCAGCCCGAGCGGTATCGAAGCCAGTTCCGGCGCCTCTACTCATCTGGCCAGTGCCGAACATGCGGCCCTGACCGCCGGCAGCCACGTCTCCGTCACTGCTGGCAAATCCTTCTTTGCCAGCGCCGCAGAGAAACTCTCGCTGCTGGCCTATCGCCTGGGCGCCAAGCTGATCGCCGCCAGCGGCCGGGTGGAGATTCAGGCACAGAACGATGGCATGGAAATCCTCGCGCAGAAGGTGGTGGACATCATCAGCACCCGCGACTGGATCAATCTCAAGGCCAAGAAAGGTATCCGCCTCAACGGCGGCGGCAGCGAACTGGTGATCGCGGAGGGCATCACCGGCTTCACGCAGGGGGCGCATCACGTCCACGCCGCCGATCACCAGACCTTGGGGCCGCAGGCCAAGCCCGCCGAGTTCCCCGGGGCACAGCTATGTCCTTCGCGTGCCAGTGGTGCGGCGCAGTCTGGCAGCGCCAGTGTTGCGCTGTCCTGATCGTTCGAGGAGAACGCATGCAAGCCATTTCGTTTCCCGCCGAGGTCATCACCCATGGTCAAGTACTGGTGGAACCGTCCAATCTGGACCCGCGCTCGCCCTTGCACGAACTGCCCATGCGAGTGTGCGAAGTCGGGCGGCTCAAGGATGCGGACGACCTCACCCCCAGGCTCATCGATATAGCCGCGCTCACTGCCGACCAACAACAATGGATGACCGCGGCGCTGCGCAATGCACCCCATGCAGAAGAGCCCCCCCATCCTGTGTGCCTGGCTGGAGAGCGCCGCGGATCCCGAGCGCCTCGTGCGCGGCCTCACACGCTTCTTGATCGGACCCGGCGTGGACGGCCGTCAGGTCTACTGGCGCTATTACGACCCACGCGTGCTGGCATTGACCCTGCAGTTGTTCTCTGGCGAGCAAACCCGCGCCCTAATGGGGCCGGTCACGCAGTGGCGCTTTCCCTGGAATGGCCACTGGTGGGGCGTCACCGGTCCGGGCGAGGAGGTTGATTTGCTGGGCGGCAGTCAGCCGGCCTGGCCCGACGCCAGCCAGTGGCACAGCCTGGCGCACTGCGATGTGCTCGACAAGGTTCTGCGGCAGCTGCCGGAGAGCCTGGCCGCCTGCACGCCGCCGGAAATCCTGCTGTATCTGCGGCGCGGCGACTCGGCCTTGATGCACGCACGTCAGGTACTCAAGCTCACCGTTCCTGGTGAACTGATGGGGTACGCCTTGCTTTGCCTGCGTTATGGCAGCGCTATTCTGGACCATCCCCCGTTGCATGGTGCCTGGCCTGCGCTGGCCAGTGGCGAGCTCAGTTGGAACGCCCTGCTCCAGCGGCTCGGTCCGGATGATTATCGGCAGATGGACGCTCTGTGCCATCTCATGTCCCCTACCACAGGAGCAGCACAATGAACGGATGCAATTTTTGCGACAAGAAAGGCTTGCTGATCTATCCAGTACGCTATGCCGTGGCCAGTCCGTATGGCGCGGCAGGAGTACCGGGGCTGTCCGGCAATTTCAAGATCGAGGGTGCACCGCAGTCCGCGGGTGGGGCGAAATACAGCTTGCGCGCGCTACGTCCCGGCTATCTCTATACCTATGACGAGAAGCGAGGACGGCTCAAAGCCTATGTGGTCATGCCGACCGGGCATCTCTGGCACTATCCGCTGGAGTACAACGCGCCGCATCCGGCGAAGATTCGCTTTGCCTGCATTGATCCCGGCGAGCTGGTGCGGGCCTATTGTGTCGATATTGTCCACACGGCGTCCGATCCGGCGGGCAATTTCTGGATAGGCTGGTCCAACGTACAGTGGACCAAGGCCTTGCTCAAGAAGGTCAGTGACGCGGGCTGGCGCAAGAAGCACATGCAGTGCATCGATATCCCGGCCATGTTGGCTGGCAGTGCGGCCCACACCGGGGAGTTCAACGCGAGTGCGGACAAGGTGGCACATTTCGTGGCGGACGAAGCCACCATGAAAAAAGCCTACGCCTTCAGCAACACGCCGATTGAATCCGAGACACGCAAGCTCGCCTCGGCCGTGCGCTTCAAGGCGATCATGGCGGAGCACGGGCCGCATCACAAGGGCTATATCGCCGCACTCAATGATCCGGTGGGAATGACCAACGACTTGAGCGAATTGACGATACCGGACCTGCAGGCCGGGTTCGATGAGAAACTGCATCAGGGCAAGATGATTGCTGACCTGCTCGCGCTGACCGAGCATCATGTACGCCAGGAGGCCCGCCAGGAAGTGGCCTTCAGAGATGCCGTTGCAGAAGCCGCCACGCACCATCCGGATGGCGATGTCTACAATGGCTTGAAGACCTTGGGCGCCATGTTCAAGCTGGGCGGGATAGACCGTCATGAGAAGAAGCTCCGCGAACAGCGCAAGAAATACGGCGAGGATCTGGCCGGACGCCAGCAGGCAGCGGCCGATGACGCCTGGCATGAATTGACCCATGACAATGACAAGCCGATTCTGGATGAGGCGAGGTTGAAGGCCTTTCCTGCTACCTACGACGCAGCACTCAAGGAGTTTGAACCGCGCTTGATGCAGCTGGTGATGGCGCACCTTGGCTGGCTCAAGAGCGAGCAGTTGGCGAACTGGATGGAAGGCGTTCACGACGATGCCGATATCCGCAGTGGCTATGCCTATAGCGAATCGATGGCGCAATGCATCGGCAAGGCCACCTGCTCCAAGCCTTGTGTTGACCAGCTCATGCGCTGGATCTCCAGCGACAATCTCAAGGACACGCGCAACCTGTATGGCCGCGCCTTGTTGCTCAACCAGGCCGATATCATCGCGGCCACCGAGATACAGCTCAAGGGCAGCGATATCCAGATTGAGAACATACTCAACATCTACAAGGGCGCAATTGAGCGATTGCACAACGCGGGCCACGCGGAACAATTGATTGATCGTCTGGCGCTGACGACGGGCAACGTCATTGCAAAGGCCATCAGCGAGAGTGGCAGCTTGCTGGCAAAGGGGCTGGCGCATATTCATCTTCAATTGATGGCAGGCGTTGCCATCAAGGTCAGCAACATGAGCAGTACTGACGTAGCCAGATGGGCGATCGCAGAAGCGAAAGAGCAAGGCATCAAAATGGAGACCACCCGACAGAAGACCAGGGCCGATGCACGCACCGAGGCTGGCAGGGCTGTCAAGCGAGCCAAAGTGGAGAAGCATGTCGTCTACGAACTGGATATCGCCAGGCTCGAGAAGGAGGGACGGATTGCGCCGGGGAGCATCAAGGGGATTGGACTTCCGGGCTTTGCCATGACGCAGAAATGGCTGGGGTCCGGGGTACCGCGAGATTTCAGGCTTGGGGTGGTGACCATGATTGTGCAGATGGTGGCGCTTAATTTTGCGATGAAGGACTTGGCGGGAAATGATCATTTCAATCAAGTGGAGACCCGGTTCAAGGCCGCGGTGGCCGCCGTCAGCTTGGCCGCGACCCTGGTAGAGACAATAGCTGTCAGTGTAGAGAAGTCCATAGAACATCCACTCGGAGCATTTATCCGTGATCAATGGAAGATTGATAGCAAAAGAGCAGGCAGGATTGCAAAAATGGCGCAGAGAGTGGGCGCAATAGCAGGTGTGCTTGCGGGGCTTTACGATATTTTCTATAACGCTCGCAACGCGGATAAAGAAGGAGACAAGGTGCTTGCTCGGCTCTATTTTATTAGCGGCCTTGTGGGAATAGCACTTCCAGCTGCCATCTACCTCTCGATAGGCGCCATCTTTTGGCCGCTCTTCGTTATATCCATCGGGATTGGAATCGCGATCGCATCATTAAATGACAGTGCGCTAAAAATCTGGATTGCGCGCTGTGAATTCAGCACTGGGGACAAATACAGGTCATTCGATGAACAATTAAGTTCCTTTGAAAGAGCGGTTGGAGCTTAAAAATGGATGAACGCGTATTTAAATATAAAGCTGGCGATCCAATTCCGGACTGGGATTGGCAACATCGGCTACCGATCGACAAGCCGGTTAGCGGCGAGTGCAAAGACACCGCGACGGTCTTCAGAATCAATTCCACCTTTATGGACATCACTGATCAGCCCTATATGGACCGTCAATGGGTGGGGGGAGGAGTAATTTTCTGTTGCCTGGGAATCATTGGAGCGATTTACCACGGCTATAGCGTCATAAAAAATCCTAATAATCACCTTGACACTTATTTGATTACGACGCTCCTTTTGGTACTAGTTGGCATCTCTGCATTCGGATATCTGGCATTTAAATATGGACGTGATGAGTTCTTCGCGCTGAGGCGACGCCCTATCCGCTTCAATCGTAGAGAAAAAAAAATCTATGCTATTCGGCGTCGCAGATTCTTTGCAACTACAGGTCAGGGCGACATCACATGGGAGATGGAATGGAACGAAAAATCCATCTTCTGCATTCACCGGGGATATGCAGAAGGCAGGCCGGTCTATCACATCCGTCATTACGAAGTGGACAACGAAAATAAAGTTATTCGCAGTGTCGCAATTGGCCGCAAATGGGAAGAGAACGAGAACCTTCAAGGACTGCTATCTCAATGGAATTACTGGTGCTGGTACATGAACTACGGACCTGGGGAATTACCCAAGCCACCATTGTTTTTCAGTGAAAACGAAAGCATGAGGGAGAGCTTCCTCTTTTGCCTGTATGGCTTCGGGATGCAGGCAAGCATTGCCTACCGCATTTCGATGATGCCATTCATCCTGATCATGACAGGGTATCGACTTTTTGCGCTATGGACATGCCGCAATCCTGTATGGCCGCAGGAAGTCGAGGATGTCAGCGTCATTGATCCAAATGATCCCTATGACGAGCCGCAAATGCATACTCCAATCGGTTGGGGAGAGACCGTCCTTGCCAAGCAAAGAGGTGACTATCCAGAGGATCCGAAGATGGAAATCATGGATTGGCGGGGAGAACGAGATCCGGCAGTGAATGCGCTGCTGTGGGCTCAAGACATTCCGCCAACGTATTAGATTTCTTATGGATAGAAGCTCCTGCCCCGACAAGATGAGCCAGCCTGCTTATGCATGAGATTTGAGGCGGGGCGTACCAATCGACAGGCCCAAAAGAGAGAAATCCCGCTGGCACGATAAAGAGACCTCACCACCAACGTACATGTCTAGGCAGCAGAAATCCCTCCCCGCCTCCACTGAAAGCCTTACAGAATCGAAGAGCAAGGCATCAAACCGGAAGCCAAGCGCCGGGAAACCAGAGCCTATGCTCGAACCGAGGCTGGCAGGGCTGTCAAGCGAGCCAAAGTGGAGAAGCATGTCGTCTACGAACTGGATATCGCCAAGCTGGAGAAGGAGGGACGGATTGCGCCTGGGAGCATCAAGGGGATTGGACTTCCGGGTTTTGCCTTGACGCAGAAATGGCTGGGGTCCGGGGTACCGCGAGATTTCAGACTTGGGGTGGTGACCATGATTGTCCAGATGGTGGCGCTGAATTTTGCGATGAAGGATCTAGTGAAGAGCGACCAATTCAATCAACAGGAAACACGGATCAAAGCAGCACTGGCGATCATTAGCCTGACAGCAACCATTATAGAAATGGCGGCGGTGAGCGGTGCCCAATCAACTGAGCATCCGTTAGGAGCATTTATCCGGAAGCAATGGACTGCAACCGAAAAACACCTAGAGAGAATAATAAAAGGGGCCAGGATTTTCGGAATGCTCGCAGGCATTTTCGCGGGAGCATACGATATCTTGATCAATTCCATAAATGCTGATAAAGCCGGAGACGAGCGGCTATCTCAGCTCTATTTCATCAATGGAATATTAGGAATCGTTCTCCCGGCCGCAATTTATTTTTCGGTAGGTGCAATAATCTGGCCACTATTCGTATTCTCGTTCGTGGTAGGAATCGCAATAGCTCATCACAACGCCAGTGCTTTAAAGAGCTGGATTTCCCGGTGTGAATTTTCAACCGGAGAAAAATACAGCTCGTTCGAGATGCAATTGAAAGCACTTCGGGATGCGACCGGAGGATGAACTATGGATGAGCGCGTATTTCACTTCAAAGCATGCCAGCCCATTCCTGAATGGGACCTAAATCATCGTCTCGATATTCATAGACCTGTTGGCCCCGAGATGAAAGACTCATCTACGATCTTCAGAATCAATTCGTGCCACATGGATGTGACAGATCAACCGTATCGGGATCGTCAATGGCAGGCCGGTGGGGTACTCACGCTGTGCCTGGGGATTGCTGCATCAATTTTTTATGGCACCAGTGTCATAAAAAATCCAAACAACACTATTGATAGTTATCTGATCACGACAGCACTTTTGGTACTGAGCGCAATTTCGACATTCGGATTTTTCGTCGTCAAATATGGCCGAGATGAATTCTTCTCACTGAAACGACGCCCTATACGCTTCCATCGAAAAGAGAGAAAAATCTATGCCATCCGGCGCCGGAGATTCTTCGCCGAATCGGGCGAGGGTGATATTACATGGGAGGCTCCTTGGAATGAAAACTCGATCTTCTGCATCCATCGTGGAGTAGTTGATCACCGAAACGTCTACCATATTCGATACTACGACGTAGATCAAAATGGCAACGTCGTTCGCGCATTCGCGATAGGTCGGAAATGGGAAGGTGATGAGAGCTTGGAAGATCTCCTGTCGCAATGGAACTACTGGTGCTGGTACATGAATCACGGCCCCGCGGAGTTACCCAAGCCTCTACTCTTCTTCAAAGAAAAAGAGGACATCCTGGAGAGCTTTCTATTTTGCATGTATGACTTCGGCATGCGGGCGAGCCCCGCCTATCGCACCATGATGATGCCGGCCATCCTCTTGATGACCACTCACCGCCTGATGGCACTCTGGACCTGCCGCGATCCGATCTGGCCCGACTCGATAAACAAGGTCAGCGTCATTGAACCCGATGATCCTTTCGACCAACCTTCTGGGCGCACTCCGGTGGGTTGGGCGGAAACGACACATGCCATTGATCGCAACGAGTATCCCGATGGCGATAGAAGAGAAATGCCCAACTGGTACGGCAAAAAAGATCCCGCCGCCAACGCACGTCTCTGGGCACAAGACACTCCTCCCCACATCAACTGAAAGCCTCACATGAAAGACGAACAAGGCCGAGCCGTCATCCGCCTCGGCGACAAAACCTCTCACGGCGGTGAAGTGATTTCAGCCAGTGACACGCTCAAGGCCATGGGCAAAGGCGTCGCGCTCGAAGGCGATATGACGCACTGTCCCAAGTGCAAGGGCCAGTTCGCCATCCAGCCCGGTGGTGGCAATAGCACCCGCAAGCATCATGGAAAGCAGGTGGCGTATGACGGAGATACGACTGCCTGCGGTGCAAGCCTGATCGCTTCGCTGTCATAGCATCAAAAAGTCAGCACGGCCAGAATATTCACTGCCCCTCGCCAGACTGCTCTTTCTTGACCTCCGCAAACTTCGCCGCCATGGTCGGATTGCCACGCGTCAGGCGCTTGATGGTCACATCCTGCGCCTTGTCATTGGCCAGGCGCAGGTTGCGGTCGGTGCCGAGCAGGGCTTCCTTGGTCTTCTGCAGGTGGTCGATGGACTTGTCGATCTCGTCGATGGCCGTCTGGAAGCGGCGCGAGGCCAGGTCGTAGTTCTTGGCGAACGCCGCCTTGAAGGTGTCCAGCTCGGATTCGAAATTGGTGATGTCGATGTTCTGCGCCTTCACCAGCGCCAGTTCGGTCTTGTATTTCAGCGAGTTGAGCGCGGCGTTCCTGAGCAGCGTGATGATGGGAATGAAGAACTGCGGACGCACCACGTACATCTTCGGGTAGCGGTGGAACACATCCACGATCCCCGTGTTGTACAGCTCGCTCTCCGGCTCCAGCATCGAGACCAGCACGGCGTATTCGCAAGCTTTCTCCTGGCGGTCCTTGTCCAGTTCCTTGAGGAAGTCTTCGTTGCGATTCTTGGTGGCGGTGCGATCACTCTCGTTCTTCATCTCGAACATGATGGAGACGATCTCGGTGCCGGCCTCATCCGTATCACGGAAGATGTAGTCGCCCTTGCTGCCGCTGCGGGCATCGTTGTCCTTCTCGAAATACGCGCGCGGGAAGGCGGTGGCGCGGATGCGGTTGAACTCGGTCTCGCAGTGTTGTTCCAGGGTCTCGCCGACCATCTTGGTGGAGAGCCGCGCCTTCATGTCGCGCAGGCGCTCGATCATGTCTTCGCGGTCCTTGAGCTGGGTCTCGTATTTGTCTTTCAGTGATTTCTCGGCCAGCTGCTTTTCCAGCTCGGCGTGCATCAGCTTGCTCTTGAGTTCGTCGCGCTCCTTCTCGACCACGCCGACGGCTTCGTTCACGGCCAGCTTCTGGGTCAGCGCGATGGAATCCATCTTCGCTTTCAATGCCTGGATCTCGGCATCCTTTTCGCTGACGGTCTGCTGCAATTGCTGGGCGAGGCGGGCCTCAGCCAGTTGCTGTTCGGCGAGCTTTTCTTTTCTGGCCTGTTCGAGTTCGTTGGCCAGCTTGTCACGCTCGCGCTCGACGTTGGCCATGGCTTCGGCGACGGCCATCTTCTGCGCCATCTCGCCGGCTTCCAGCCTGGCCTTCAGCTCCTGGATCTCGGCATCGCGGGCCGCTGCCGCCTTCTGCAATTGCGCCTCGGCCTTGGCGCTGGCCAGCGCGATGGCGTTGCGCTTATCCTGCTCGGCCAGTTCCAGACGCTCATGCAGTTGCTGCTCGAAGGCGCTGTCGCGCACCTGCGAGAGGATGTCGGCGTAACCGGCTTCATCGATCTTGAAGGCTTTGCCGCAGTGGGGGCAGATGATGTCGTGCATGGCTGTTGGGTCCTGTTCTTGACGGATGGGCGCTAGCTTAACGGATCAGACACGCCGCGCTGACAGGAAAACAAAACAGAAATGCGAAAAGCCCGCACTAGGCGGGCTTTTCTGAATTTGGTGGAAAGTGCAAGGTTTGAACTTGCGACCCCTGCAGTGTGAATGCAGTGCTCTACCACTGAGCTAACCTTCCGTACCTGACTGGCTTTTTTGCTGCAGCGCCAATCGAGAAGCGAGATTATGCCAACGTTTTTCGACCTGCGCAAGTGCTTCGTAAATAATTCTTCATTTTTTATCGAAAGCGCTGCCGGATGACGACAAAGAACTGACCAACAGCCGCGTCACGCCGCTTCAGCAGCCGCCTCCGGTGGTGGCGGTTCAAAGCGCCACACGCAGCTGCCGCGCGCTTCCTTGTCGAGCTGGTTGAGCACCTCTTCGTGCAGGCCCAGTTCTTCCTCGCTGGCCGCCACCACGATCACCTCGGCCAGCGGAGCCAGTTCCAGCTTGCCCTCGCCTTCGCTGACCTCTTCTTCGGCGCCCAGGTCCATGGTCAGCGTGTTCTGGCCACGCGTCATCGACAGATAGACTTCGGCCAGCAACTCCGCATCCAGCAGCGCGCCGTGCAGCACGCGGTGGGCGTTGGAAATGCCGTAACGGTCGCACAGCGCATCGAGCGAATTGCGGCGCCCCGGGTGCAGCTCCTTGGCCATCTGCAGCGAGTCCACCACGTCGATCACGTGTTCCTTGAACGGCGGCAGGCCCAGCAAGGCCAGTTCGGCATCCAGGAAGGCGACGTCGAAGGGCGCGTTGTGGATGATGATCTGGGCGCCACGCACGTAATCCAGGAACTCGGCGGCGATCTGCTTGAAGGTCGGCTTGTCGGCCAGGAATTCGGTGGTCAGGCCGTGCACGGCCAGCGCACCTTCTTCGGAGTCTCGCTCGGGATTGATGTAGAAGTGAAGGTTCTTGCCGGAAAGCTGGCGGTTGAGCACCTCCACACAGCCGATTTCCAGGATGCGGTTGCCGTTGCGCGGCGAAAGGCCCGTGGTTTCGGTATCGAGGATGATCTGACGCATGCTTGCTCCCTGCTGATTCTGATGCTGAAAAATGCCGATATGAAGAAAAAGCCGGGCGGATCAGCCTATGCTGTCCACGCCCCGATTGGCCAGCTGGTCGGCGCGCTCGTTGCCCGCGTGGCCGTTGTGCCCGCGCACCCAGCGCCATTCCACCTGGTGTTGCTGCTGGGCGGCGTCCAGCGCCTGCCACAGGTCGGCGTTCTTGACCGGTTCCTTGCTGGCGGTCTTCCAGCCGCGCGCCTTCCAGCCGTGGATCCATTCGCTGATGCCCTTCTGCACGTACTGGCTGTCGGTGTGGACCACCACTTCGCACGGGCGCTTCAAGGCATTCAAGGCCTGGATTACCGCCATCAGTTCCATGCGGTTGTTGGTGGTGTTGGGCTCGCCGCCGAAGATTTCCTTCTCCTTGCCACCCGCTACCAGCAAGGCACCCCAGCCGCCACGGCCAGGATTGCCCTTGCAGGCGCCATCGGAATAGATCTCTACTTTATCCATACTCTTCACTTCAATCTGTTTGCTTGTGCACTTGTGCGCACAGTAGGCGGGCCGCGATGATACCTGATCGCGCTACCAGGCCGGTAAATTCGGTCGGTTTTCAGTCCGTTTTATGGATGCGGTTGGTCACCGGCACGCCACGCGGGGCCGTCAGTTTCTGGCGTTGCAGGGCTGGTCCGATGAGGCGCATGCCGGGCACCCGCTTGATCGCCTGGACGATGTAGACCGCGCCGAAATACGGCCACCAGCGGTCGCCGGCCTTTTCCATGAAACCGAAGCGGTCCAGCCATTGCGCCGTCTCGCAGGGCGGCGCGTAGCAGCCGAAGTGGCCGCGATTGACTTCCATGTTGAGCAGCTTCAACCAGTCCTTGAGGCGCGGGAGGCGGATGAATTCGCCATCCTGCGGCAGGAAGTGGGCACCGGTCAGGCGTCCGGCGACCTGGCGCATGCCCCAGAGACTACTGGGATTGAAGCCGCAGATGATGACCTGCCCTTCCGGGATCAAGACCCGCTCCACCTCGCGCAGCACCTGGTGGGGCTCGGCGGCGAATTCCAGCACGTGCGGCAGCACCACCAGGTCCAGGCTCTGGGTGGCGAAGGGCAGTTCGCCGAAATTCTGCGTGACCACCTGGGGGATTTCCAGCTCGGACTGCCCTTCCACCGGCATGCGGTTGTCGGCCAGCCAGCGATAAGGCATGCGGTTGGCCTGCAGGGCGTGGATCTGGGGCGAGCCGATCTGCACGGCGTTGAAGCCGAAGATGTCGGCCGTCAGGGTGTTGAGATGACGCTGCTCCCACTGGCGCAGGTAGTCGCCGATAGGCGTCTGCAACCAGGCGGCCAGGTCTATAATTTCGGCGTTGTTCGCAGTCACAGCAGTTTCAGCCTTGTCAGCCATCTCTTCTTTCGCGCCTCATGACCCAGCCAGCCAAGCCAGCTCAAGCAGATCAGAAAACTTCATTGGACGTCCTGGCCGTTCCGGCGTTCGACGACAACTACCTGTGGATCATCCATGACGGGCGCCATGCCGCCGCGGTCGACCCGGGCGACGCGGTCCCCGTCCTGGCCGCATTGCAGGCCGAGGGCCTGACGTTGGCCGCTATTCTACTGACTCATCATCATGCTGACCATGTTGGCGGTGTGGTCGAGCTGGCACGGGCTGCCGCGAGCGATGAATTCCCCACCATCCCGGTCTACGGGCCGGCGCGCGAGCAATCCCGCATCAAGGGGATGACGGTCCCGCTGCACGGGAATGAGGAGGTGAATATCGCTTCCCTCGGCTTGTCCTTGCAGGTCATCGAGGTGCCGGGGCATACCCTGGGCCACATCGCGTATTACGCGCCCGCGCAGGCCCTGCTGTTCTGCGGGGATACGCTCTTTGCGGGCGGCTGCGGACGCGTCTTCGAAGGCACACCGGCGCAGATGGTGGAGTCCCTGGGCAAGCTGGCCAGCCTGCCCGGCGCTACCCAGGTCTACTGCGCCCATGAATACACGCTCTCCAACCTGAAGTTTGCGGCCGAGGTCGAGCCGGGCAATGCCGCGCTGGCCGAGCGCATCATTGGCGAACGCGCCCGGCGCGAACGCGGCGAGCCTACCGTGCCGACCACCATTGCGCTGGAGCGCGAGACTAACCCCTTCCTGCGCACCCAGGAAAAGGAAATTCTCGAATCCCTGCAAAAGAGTGGCCGTTTGGCGCAGTTGGACGAAGTTAGCAGCTTTGCAGCACTGCGCGAATGGAAGAATACGTACAGATAGCGCCAAATTGAGGGACAGTTAGCCGCAAAAACCTGCCAAATCAAGGACTTGGCTTTGTAACAGAGGCCAATTTCTGCTTGACTGGCTAAAAGGGTCTTCCGTACACTCCTCCAATTCCCCAATTTGGGCGCCAGCGCTTTTACGCGTTTTTACGAAATGCTGTCTGCCCAGCACCACGCCGGGGAAACTCGCAGCTTCCGACCTTGCATTACCGTCAACCTGCACGCGCCCGTGATCGGACTGATCCGGACTCCGCCGGCAGGAGGTGTCGAGCTTCATCACAGCTCTGCAACGGAAGCGCCGCACGCAAACTTTTGCCTCTGGCACAGGATATCGCCCACATGCAGCGTACTTTGAAACAATTCGCCATTGCCGCCCTGTTTTGCGCTGGCACCCCGCTGCTCTCCTACGCCAACGATATCTCGATCTACCCCGCCCCCTTCAATGCGATCAATCCCGAACTGGCCGGCAATGCCCTGCCGGGGATGAACGACATCGACATCTGGACGCGCATTCGCAAGGGTTTCGGGATTCCCGATCTGGATAACGCCCTGGTGGAGAGCCAGACCCAGTGGTACAGCTCCCGTCCCGACTACATCCAGCGCACCACGGAACGCGCCTCGCGCTATCTGTTCCACGTCGTGCAGGAACTGGAAAAGCGCGGCATGCCCACCGAACTGGCACTGCTGCCCTTCATCGAGTCGGCCTTCAATCCGGAAGCGCTGTCGACCGCCAAGGCCGCCGGCATGTGGCAGTTCATTCCCTCCACCGGGCGTGACTACAACCTCAAGCAGAACATGTTCACTGACGAGCGCCGCGACGTGCTGGCCTCCACCGACGCCGCGCTGACCTATCTGCAGAAGCTCTACGGCATGTTCGGCGACTGGCAGCTGGCGCTGGCGGCCTACAACTGGGGCGAAGGTTCGGTGCAGCGCGCGGTCAACCGCAACCTGGCGGCGGGCCTGCCGATCGACTTCAATACGCTGTCGGCGCAGATGCCCAACGAGACGCGCAACTACGTGCCCAAGCTGCAGGCGGTCAAGAACATCATCGCCAACCCGGGCGCCTTCAACATCGCCCTGCCCAAGGTGGACAACCAGCCCTACTTCGTCACCATCGGCAAGACCCGCAACATCGACGTGAAGGTCGCGGCGCAACTGGCCGAGCTGTCGGTCGATGAGTTCAGGGCGCTGAACCCGCAATTCAACCGCCCCGTCATCATCGGCGGCGAAGACACCAAGATCCTGCTGCCGGAAAGCAATGCCGAGAAGTTCAAGGCCAACATGTCCAAGTGGACGCAGGCCTTCTCGACCTGGACCGCACATACCGTCTCCAGCGCCCGCGAGCGCATCGAGACCATCGCCAGCAAGTTCGGCACCACCCCGGAAGTGATCCGCAGCGTCAACCAGATCCCGCCGCGCATGGTCTTGAAGGCTGGCTCCACCATCCTGGTGCCCAAGACCGAGGAAACCGCCTCCCTCGATACCGACCTGACCCCGGAAATCGCTGACAACGCCCGCCTGGCCATCGCTCCGGACGTGCCGGAGACCCGCCACATCTACGTCAAGGCCGGCAAGCGCGACACCCTGGCCGGCATCGCCAGCCGCTATCGCGTGAGCGTGGCGCAGATCAAGGAATGGAACGGTTTGAAGCGTGACACCCTGGCTGCCGGCCAGAGCCTGCAGCTGCATGTGCCCAATGCCGCAGCGACGACTCGCGTGGCCGCGCATCACGCCGCACCGGCGCGCCGCCAGGTCGCCTCGGCCAAGGGCCCCGTACGCAAGGCCGCACCTGCCCCGGTCCGCAAGGTCGCCGGCAAGCCGCTGACGCTGGCCTCCGGAAACGGCGCGCGCAAGCAATAATCCGGAGGAAGCCGGAGGAGACCCGGGCGGCCTGACCGCCCATCACAAGAAGACGCGCACGAAGCACGGAAGAAGAAAAAGATGGCAGTCTGCATGGACCCGAAGCCCCGGAGCTGATCCGGACTTCGGGTTTTCTTTTTCTTTTACCGCCTGCGTTTCAGTGCGCCGCTTCGGCGTAGCTGGCCGCGGCCACCAGACGGCGTGTGTAATCCTGCTGCGGATGCTGCAGCACCTGCTCGGTAGGGCCGCTTTCGACCACCTTGCCATCCTTCATCACGATGACCTGATGCGCCATCGCCTGCACCACGGCGAGGTCGTGGGTGATGAAGAGATAGGCCAGCCCGTGCCGGCGCTGCAGCTCGGCCAGCAGTTGCAGCACCTGCTGCTGCACGGTCACGTCCAGCGCCGAGGTCGGCTCGTCCAACAGCAGCAGTTCGGGTTGCAGCACCAATGCACGGGCAATGGCAATGCGCTGGCGCTGACCACCGGAGAATTCATGCGGATAGCGATCCAGCACCGCCGCCGTCAGGCCGACTTCTTCGAGCGCGGCGATGATGGCCTGGCGCTGCTGCTCCGGGCTCTTGTCGGGATGATGCAGGGCCAGGCCCTCGCCAACGATCTGCTCCACCGTGCGGCGCGGCGAGAGGGAAGCGAAGGGATCCTGGAACACCACCTGCATGCGCGCACGCAAGGGCCGCAGTTCACGACTGCTGCGCTCGGAAATCGGCACGCCCCCGAAACGGATGCTGCCGGTCACGCTGGCCGCCGACAGGCGCAGCAAGGCCATGCCGAGGGTCGACTTGCCGGACCCGGATTCGCCGACGATGCCTATGGTTTCACCGCGCCGCAATTGCAGGTCGATGCCATCGACGGCATGGAAGGCGCGCTTGGCGAACCAGCCCTGCTTGATGTGATAGGTGCAGCGCAGCTTTTCTGCCTGCAGCACCACCGGGGCCCCGGCCACCACATCGGCCGCATTGCGCTGCGGGCGGCTTTGCAGCAGCTTGCGCGTATAGGCTTGCTGCGGGTGGGCAAACAGTTCGGTGACGCTGGCGCTTTCCACCAGCCTGCCTTTTTCCATCACGCCCACGCGGTCGGCGAAGTGGCGCACCAGGTTCAGGTCGTGCGAGATGATGAGCACGGCCATGTTTTCTTCGCGCTGCAACTGGTTCAGCAGCGCCAGGATCTGCACCTGGATAGTCACATCCAGGGCCGTGGTCGGTTCATCGGCGATCAGCAGCTTGGGCTTGCAGGCCAGCGCCATGGCGATCATGGCGCGCTGGCGCTGGCCGCCCGAGAGTTCATGCGGATATGACAGTGCCCGCCGCGCCGGTTCGGGGATGCCGGTCTTTTCCAGCAGCGCTACGGCGCGCCGGGCCGCATCGCGGGCATTGAGACCTTCGTGATGCATCAGTACTTCGGCGATCTGGTTGCCGATGGTAAAGAGCGGATTCAAGGCCGTCATCGGCTCCTGGAAGATCATCGCGACGTCGTTGCCGCGCACCTGCTGCATCTGGCGCTCATTTTTCTTCAGCACATCCTGGCCGTCGAGCAGGATGCTGCCTTCGTAGCGGGCATCCTGGTTGAGCTGCATGACGGCCAGCGAAGAAACCGTCTTGCCTGAACCGGATTCGCCTACCAGGGCGAACTTCTCGCCAGGAGCAATCGAAAAACTCACGCGATCGACTACCACGGCGTCGCCGAAGCGCACCGTCAACTCCTTCACTTCCAGCAGGGCGGCGCTCATGCCTTCCTCCGTACGTCCAGGGCGTTGCGCAGGGCATCGCCGATATTGGTCAGCAACAGCAGCATGACGGTCAGCACCAGGAAGGTCGACAGCGCAATCCACCAGGCATCGAGGTTGTTCTTCCCCTGCGACAGCAACTCGCCCAGGCTGGGCGTGGAAGGCGGCACGCCCAGGCCGAGGAAGTCCAGGCTGGTCAGCGCGAGGATGGACGCACTCATGCGGAACGGCAGGAAGGTCACCACTGTGGTCATGCTGTTGGGCAGCACGTGGCGCCAGATGATCTGGCGATTGGACAAGCCCAAGGCACGTGCGGCCTGCACATATTCGAGGTTGCGGTTGCGCAGGAAATCGGCGCGCACGTAATCAGCCAAGCCCATCCAGCCGAAGGCGGCCAGCAAGCCCAGCAGCACCAGCAGGCTGGGCTGGAAGATGGAAAAGAAGATGATCAGCAGATACAGCTCCGGCATCGAACCCCAGATTTCCAGCAGGCGCTGGATCAACAGGTCGGTACGGCCGGCAAAGTAGCCCTGTATCGCCCCGGCCAGCACGCCCAACACCACGCCGATGGCCGTCAAGGCCAGACCGAACAGCACCGAAAGCCGGAAACCATAGAGCAGCCGGGCAAACACGTCGCGTCCGCGATCATCGGTACCGAGCCAGTTGTCGGCCGAAGGCGGGGCCGGATTGGGCGACTTGGCGAAATAGTTCAGGGTCTCGTGGTTGTAGCGGTTCAGGGGATACAGGGCCCAGTTGCCGTCCTTCTTGAACTGATCCTGGATAAAGGGATCGAGGTAGTCGGCCGGCGTATCGAAGTCGCCGCCGAAGCTCTTGTCCGAATAATCCTTGAACATCGGGAAGATCAGTTGGCCCTGGTAGCTGGCCACCAGCGGCTTGTCATTGGAAAAGAGTTCGGCCCCGAGGCTGAGCACGAACAGCACCGAGAAGATCAGCAAGCTCCAGTAACCGGTGCGGTTGCTACGAAAACGCAGCCAGATGCGGCGACCGGGCGAGACGGAGGGCGTGGTGGGAAGAGATGCGGGATTCATTTCGCCAGGCTTTCAAATTGCACGCGAGGATCGACCCAGACATAGCAGAGGTCGCCGATGAGCTTGACCGCCAGGCCGATCAGCGTGAACAGGTAGAGCGTGCCCATGACCACCGGATAGTCGCGGCGGATCACGGCTTCATACGACAGCAAACCCAGTCCGTCCAGCGAGAACAGCGTCTCGATCAACAGGCTGCCGGCGAAGAAGGCACCGATGAAGGCGGCCGGGAAACCGGTCACCAGCGGAATGAGCGCATTGCGAAAGACGTGCTTGTAGAGCACCCGCTTTTCCGAGAGGCCCTTGGCGCGCGCAGTGAGTACATATTGTTTACGGATTTCCTCGAGGAAGGTGTTCTTGGTCAGCATGGTCATAGTGGCAAACGAGCCCGCCACCGAGGCAATGATGGGCAGCGTGATATGCCAGAGGTAGTCGGTGATCTTGCCGAACCAGGAGAGCTGCGCCCAGTTGTCGGAGGTCAGCCCGCGCAGCGGGAACCATTGCAGGAAGCTGCCGCCGCCAAACATCACCAGCAGGAACACGCCCAGCACGAAACCGGGAATCGAGTAGCCCACCAGCACCGCAGCGCTGGTGACCGAATCGAAGCGGCTGCCCTCGCGCACAGCCTTGGCGATTCCCAGCGGTACCGAGATCAGGTAGGTAATGAAGAAGGTCCACAAACCGATGCTGATGGAGACCGGCATCTTCGACTTCACCAGCTCCCAGACATCGGCATGGCGATAGAAGCTGCGGCCGAGGTCGAAGGTGGCGAACCCCTTGAGCATCAGCCAGAAGCGCTCCAACGGTGGCTTGTCGAAACCGTACAGGGCCTTGATTTCCTTGACGCGTTCGGCATCCACACCCTGGCGACCGCGATAGGCACCGCTGCCACCGGCCGATTCGTGCACGCCGGAGCGCCCGCGCAACTCCTGCACCATCTGCTCCACCGGACCGCCCGGCACGAACTGGATCACGGCAAAGGTAATGGCGATGACGCCCAGCAGCGTGGGCACCATCAGGAGGATGCGCTTGAGAATGTAAGCCCAGATATTCATGGCAAGTGCTTTCTTGTTTCCGGAGGCAGGATCGGTGTCATGGGAAGGCAGCGCTTTTTCAGCGCGGCTTTTCTTCCCACCACATGCTGACCACGTAGGGATTGGCTTCGTAGTACCTGGGCAGTACCGCAGGAATGCCGAAGCGGTTGCGGTAGGCCATGCGGTGCGTGGACGAATACCAGTGCGGCACGGTGATGTAGAGATTGAGCAGCACCCGGTCCAGCGCGTGGGTGGCTGTCAGCAGTTCGGCGCGCGAATGGGCCGCCACCACCTTGCCGATCAACTGGTCCACCGCGGCATTCTTCAGTCCCCAGACATTGTTGGAACCGGATTCGTCGGCCGCGCGCGAGCCGTAGATGTCGAACATCTCGCTGCCCGGACTGTTGGTGGCGGGGATGGCCAGGCTGGTCATGTCGAACTCGAAGTTCTCCAGCAGCTTTTGCGCCAGCGCGTAATCCACCGTGCGCTGGTTCACGCGGACCCCGAGTTTCTCCAGGTTGCGGACATAGATGCTGATGACGCGCGACATCGAAGGCTGGTCGTCGAGGATTTCCATCTGGAACACCTCGCCCTTGTCATTGCGCAAAGCGCCGTCGCGATAAGTCCACCCGGCTTCCTGGAACAGCCGTCGCGCTTGCATCAGGTTGGCCCGCAAGGAGCCGGGCGGATCGGTATTGGGCGGCGCCGGTACCGGGCCGAAGACGGCGGCCGGCAACTGGGCACGCAAGGGTTCCAGCAGCTTGAGTTCGTCCGCCGACGGGCTGCCGGTGGCCGCCAGTTCGGAATTGGCGAAGTAGGAATCGACGCGGGTGTACTGGTTGTAGAACAGTTGCCGGTTCATCCACTGGAAGTCCAGCGCCAGGCCCAGCGCGCGGCGCACCCGCGCATCCTGGAATTGCGGGCGGCGCAGGTTCATCACGAACCCCTGCATGTTGGCGCCGTTGTGATGCGGGAAGGCGCGCTTGACGATCTGGCCATCCGAAAATTTCGGACCGGTATAGCCACGCGCCCAGTTCTTGGCGCTGTACTCGACCACGACGTCGAATTCGCCTGCCTTGAAGGCTTCCAGCCGGGCCAGGTCATCCTTGTAGAAGCGATAGGCGATGCGCGCGAAGTTGTACATGCCGCGCCGCGTGGGCAGGTCATTGCCCCAGTAATCGGCACGGCGCTGATAGATGATGCTGCGGCCCGGATCGTAGCTTTCGATGGCATAAGGACCGCTGGCAATGGGCGGGGTGAGCTGGATGCGGTCGAATGGCGTGCCCGCGCCCCACTTGGG